>JBBQXW010000071.1:0-27050 GCA_038209275.1 Chloroflexia bacterium
CGCCCCAGCTTGCACCAAAATCTGGTTCTGGTCGCCCCGCAGTACCGCCCCAAACCAGATACTCACGCCATCTTCCAGCACCACGTCGCCAATCAGCGTCGCGTTCGGCGCAACAAATACATTCTGCCCAATGCGTGGTCGCTTCCCGTTATACTCGATTATCACTATAAAATTCCTTTCTTAATATAAAATTAGAAAAATGCCGTTTCTTTAATTTTAATACTTTGTATCGGAAATGCGTACATATTTCCGATATAACTCAAATCCACTAACCAATGTTTCTTGTATCAGGTGCGCTTCTTCTTGAGACCAGATTGGCTCGTAAGAACGGCCCTTCGGAGTCACTGGCGGAAGATTATTGCCCCAAAACAGCTTGCTGTAAACTTTGTTCGTTTTAGTTTGGTCTTGGTCGTAATTAAATGCTTTTACGGAATTATCTATATCAGTAAACAAATTCCAGGCTTTGAGAAATTCGACACAATCAATAGTAGCGGGTCTCGGCTTTTGCAGCCATTTTTCTACAGACCCAAGATTATACATGTACAAACCATTTAGGTCTAGTTCATTATTTCTGGCATAATCATGCAGCATGGTGCGGTCTCTAAATGCTGGAACGTAGCCATTAACATCTACAGCAACACCATCGTCCTCATTTTCCCCGCTATACCAAATAATATAAAGGTAAATTCCATAAAGGCGATTTCTTACAGCATGAAAGTGTTTCATAATCAATGCCTAATCTAACGGAATAGCCAGCGTGTTAGCATAATCGGCGTAACCGAGCGAACAGACTAACGCCACCAAGTATTAATTTAATTGTCAGTGGTTGAATATCGCATTACCCAATTCTACATCAACGTTATGTTCTCGGTCATATGCTTTTAACAAGTTAAGTTCCTGAAAGAAAAGTTCCTTCCTATCATTAATATAAATCAGAGTTGGATGTAGCCTATCACTGGAGTGAATATAACCAATAAATTTTAGTTTTTCAACCGAATTAATTCTACAGTAGGGTACTAGCCAATCTACAAATTTTTCAAACTCCCCATCTGCATTATACTTCTCGTAAGCACGAACGGTTAAATAACCACTTTCTGCTAGAAAGATTACGTTCGTTCTTCCATCAAAATACCCACTATCATATTCCTGTAACACCTCATCCCACCCATTACATTCAAAAAATGGATGTTCAGGGATTTCAGTAGGTTTACTTTCGGACTGCTTGGTCATAAACCTTAAAAGATCTAACACTTCTTGGGGAGTATCTGCCTTTAATCTCACCGCTAACACTAATTCAACAAAACTTCCTTCAATGTTCATATCGCTCCACCATAATTCAGTTTGTATAAACCGCTAACTTAATCCACCCCACATTCATCTAGCTCTTGTACTGGGTGCGTCATCTAATTTTTTTGCCTCGTTCGGTTCGCCGCAAAAAACGAAATTTTAGTGCAAGCAGCCCGCCTATAACAAACAGGATGAAAGGTATTAGAATTATAAGTTCATAAAGATATTTCGAGGTTGTAATGACCAAAATGGCGCTGACTATTCCAACACTTAATTGAATAAAACCACCCCAGCCTGGAAATTTTTCGGTCATTAAGGCGGCTGTAAAACCGACTAACGCTGTAAGGAATAAAAGACAATTAACCAGAAAATATTTTTCTGCTTCATCAGGAGGAGTATCATCATAGCCAGCAGTGAGAGCCGCCAACAACGCCAGTCCCCAAAATAAAATTGCTATAAATCCGCCTATAGTACCTAATGTTTTTGCTGCCCACAATTGGTTGCTGTTAGTATAGGTGTTCTTCATTGGTAAGGAAATTCCTGTTTTTCTACAACATAAGGGCTTCTGGTAGACGCGACGGCAAAGTTCTTGTCTAATTGTAGCGCAAAAATCCGAGGTTGGGTATCAATTTCAAGGGCTTCTTCGCAAGCCATACAGAATAAACAAAACGGTGTATATTAGAATTCCTAAAGGAATAAAATTTAAGCCTGCCGCTCTCTGAGTACCTTCATTGATTAGGCGACCAGTAGTAATATCAAATTCGTACTTCTCATTTTTCAAGGTTTCTACCAGAATACGACCATTAGATGCGCTAGAAGTTACACTTTTTTGCCATTCGTAAAAACAAGGGCCAATACCTCCAGTACCTACTCCAAATTCTGATACATCATAGTTTTTGAGAAGCTTACCACCTTTATAAAAAGCTAATGCTCTATGTACTGCCTTATCAACTTCGATAGTATATTTACCATCACTGGATGCAAAAAGTTTGGTGGGAGGAACAGAAAAAAAATTATCATTAGAATACTTCCAAACCAAGTTTAGTGAGCCATCGTTATGATACAAGCCAGAGGTAGGATATTTAGCCCGAAGCGTTGCATCTTGTCGTTCTAATGACGCGTTTGGATAAAATGAAACAAAAATGTATTTGCCATCTTCGCTAACGACACTATAATCTAATGTATAGGGCGGGGAGCAAGCTAATGTGTTGCTTGGCTCAATTGCCAGAAGCATCAGAATTGTTACCAATATAACGGCTTTTGCTACCTGCATGAGCATAAATCATCCTTGTGTTTTCTGTAATAGAAAGGGCCTTTTCAAATTATAACGCTAGAACAGGATAAACATTACAAACAGAAAAAGCTATTCAAATATTAGGAAGGGAAAATCAGTATTGAAATATCAAAGCTGGCTAATCATTCACCTGCCAGAAAAAGGCGGCAAATTCCTCATCTGTTTCGCATATTACTGCTAAATCTGCAAGATTATCTCCGTCCTTAAAAACTAACATCGCATCCAAAAAAGAACCCTTTAAATCGAAAGCAAACCAGCTCTTTAAAGTGTTTGTGTGGGTATCAATAACCTCATAAAAAGCTGCTTCTGATATTGAAGTACAAAGGCAATAACGCTGTAAATATTCCAAAATTACTTTTTCGTTTCGCTGAGAGCTATTCCAGATGGATTGAAAACATTTAATGCAAAATTGCAAAGCATCTCGAAAATCTTTTTTTGAGCCTTGAAAAAAACTTATTTCTTCAGCGATATCACCAGCCCTTACGAAGTCGTCAAATCCATACCTCACTATCAAAAGAGGCGGTGATGCTTCCTGTATTACTTGAGTAACATTCTGATAAAGTTCAGCGCAAGTAAACATACGAGTTCAACCTTTATTATTCAACAGAATGAAAATCTATTTCTACTTGATTTGCCTTAATGCGCCTGATTGCTTCGGTAGCAGCATTAGGATAGCTCCCAATGTCGTCATCAAAAATAGGGGGACGGTAAATAATTTGGTCATGTTGCTCCATCTCTATTAGGAGCGGGAGGACGCTACTATCGCCAATATTACCAAGGGCCATTGCTGCCACAGCGCGAATATAGGAGTGTTTATCCTTGAGATTATCTACAAGGATTTCTACCGCCCGCGTATCTCGAAATTGTCCTAAAGCATGAATTGCCAGCCTTCGGGTTAGAGGATGGTCATCTTTATTATTTCTCAAATATTGAATTAAGGGCAAAATGGCTTTTTCATCACCAATTCTGTACAATATCCCAACTGCGTATTCGCGTGTGCCATTGTCGGCATCTTCCAAAAGCGCAATTATTGGTTGCACCGCTAATTTCCCCATCCAGGTTAACGCCTTTACAATCATATTTCCATAGTAAAGCTCTGGGTCGTTCCTGAGTTCCTTAACAAGTGCCGTAACGATGCTCTCATCATTCAGAATCTTTTCGGGTTCAACTATTGGGACAGGTGTATTCGCTTTTTGAAAGGTGCTAATAATTAACCGAAGACCCTGATCATCTTCAAGTAAGCCAAGCGGTTTTGCTACTGCTTTTCTTATTCTGCTATTCTCCATATTTTTGAAGACAAAATCTAAAATAGCGTCTTCTTTTTGTGATTCTTCCATTTGGTATAACCAAGGAGTCTCTCCGTAAGCTTTGATAAATCTTTTATACTCGATCACTACTGTTGTGAAGGCTCGTTCGTCACCCAATTCCATTAAAGCCCCTAGTGCGAGTTGGCGTGCATATTGGTCTCCGCTTGTAATCACTTCAAGCATTAGCTTAAAAACTTTTTCGCCGCCAATCTTGGCTAAAATGTCCGCAGCTTGCCAACGTGCCTCACTTTGAAAATTTTGAAATTCCTCAATGAGGGCTACTTTGGCAGCTTCTCCCCACTCGATTAAAGCTAATTCCCTCATCCAATGTCCGCTTCCGGGATTAGCTCTGATTTCATCTATAAGAGCTTCAATTGACTTACTTTTATACACATCCAGTTCAGCTACTTCAGCTTCAAAATCTCTAAAAAATCTGGCATACTTCGCCAATTGCTGCCGAGAATCCATGTTCCCATTCCTTTCACTAACAGATTGGTACGCTTAATTTGGGAAACAAAGTAGAAATAAAATCAGCAAATAATACGGAGGCAATTGCAATTATTGTCAGAAATTAGTAAGAGGGATTTTACGTGGGGAAATAGTAGAGGCTAATTGAGGTTTAGCAATGAGTGATAAGCAACAAGTCCTAAAACTCATTACTCATTACTCATCACTCATTACTCATTACTTCACGTGCTTTTTCTTGCTGGCGACGTAATCTACCAGGATATACTCACCGAGGTTTTCGGGAGCGGCGTAGAAGGCGCGGCCCTTGTTGATTTTGGTCATTTGCTCCACGAAAGTCGCCAGATAGCGGCTTTTTTCGAGCATGAAAGTGTTAATCACGATCTGCTCGCGGGTGCAGCGATTGACCTCTTTCAAGGTTTCGGAGAAAGTGCGGGCGCTGGGCGGGTACTGGAACTCGACCTGACCGTTTTCTTCGATGTGAGCGGTGGGTTCGCCATCGGTAATCATAATGATTTGCTTGTTGCCGCTTTTGTGGCGACCCAGCAACTGACGGGCCAACTGGAAGCCGTGCTGCATATTCGTACCGTAGACGTACTCGTTCCAGGTAACTTGCGTCAGACCTTCCGGCGTTAGCTGGCGCGCCCGGTCACTAAAGCCGATGATGTAGAGGTTATCCTTCGGGTACTGTGACCGAATCAGCATATTGAGCGCCATCGCCACTTTTTTGGCGGCAGCCCAGCAATTTCGCAGAATCATCGAGCGGCTCATGTCGAGCATGAGGACAGTCGAAGAACTGGTAATCAATTCGGTGCGGTAGACCTCGAAATCATCCGGCATAATTTTGATGGGCGTTCCCGGCCCTTCACGGAAGACCGCGTTCATCACCGTCTCCTCAAGGTCGAGCAAGAACGGGTCGCCAAACTCATATTTCTTGCCAATGTCGGTGCGTTCGCCGCCATTGCCGCTAAAGCTGGTTTTATGCTTGCCAAAGCTGTCTTTCTTGAGGTGAGCGAAAATGTCTTTCAATGCCTTCTGGCCGATTTTCCGCATACCACGCGGGGTCAACTCGTAGCGATTGCCCTTCTTCTCGATATATCCAGCATCTTCGAGAATACGCGGCAATTCCTTGAGTTGTTCGATAGTGGCGGCGGCTTCCTCGCCCATCAACTCGCGAATCTTTTCG
The DNA here is from genome assembly GCA_038209275.1 of Chloroflexia bacterium. Lineage (GTDB taxonomy): Bacteria > Chloroflexota > Chloroflexia > Chloroheliales > Chloroheliaceae > L227-5C. Next base: position 5,540 of record JBBQXW010000071.1, read on the forward strand.
GGGTCAATGTTTTGAAGACCGCGCTGCCCATACTGAACATCCTTGAGTTCTTTTTCCAGCATGTCCATATTCTGCAAGCGCTGCATCAAATCCATCGCGTCGCCCAACCCAAGCGATTCGTCGCCCTGGAAGGGGTAACGCTGGTTTAGCTGGCGCATCGGGTAAAGCTGCTCCAGATTGGAGGCGAGACGAGCCAAATCCATCCGCATTCGGTCATCCTTCAGCATGGCGTTCATCATGCTTTCAAGCTGGCGGCGCTGTTCGGGCGACATACTGTTCATCAGCGATTGCATCTGGGCCATCTGGCGCTGCATATGCTTAATCAAATCATCCAGATTGTTGATGCCTGGCGGGAAGAAGTGACCGTATTTCTGCATAAACTGCTGAAACTTGGGCTGCTTGCCCTGCGCTTTGTCCTGAAGCATCTGGTTTAGCTCCTGAACCATCTCGCGCATTTCTTTCATCTGTTCCGGCGTGACGCTCTCCATCGCCTGCTTCATACCCTGGAAATAGCTACCCAGAATTTGCTGCTGAATCTTCTGCATCAATTCCTGGAACTTTTCGCGGGCCTCGGCATCCATGAACTCGTAATCGCTCAGTTGCTTCATTTGACCGCCGGGGTCGTTCGGTAACTTGTCGAGATACTGCTGCTTTTTCTGCACCTGCTTTTCGAGCATCTGGCGCAACGCTTTTTCTTCGCTGTCCTTTGTATCGTCAAGCCGCTTCTGCAAGCCCTGGCGCTCGGCCTTCACGATTTCGTCCAGTTGCTCCTTGATGTCCTGCATCACCGAATCGAGGTTATAGCGGTTCATCTCCTGCTGGCGTTGAGCGCGCAATTTATCCAGAACTTCCTGCAAACCCTGCATCCGCTCGCCCATCTCGCCGTTAAATCCCCAGCGATAGAGCTTCTGCATCGCGTTCATCAGGTCGTTATAATTATCAGACATCAAATCTTCGCTCAATGCCTCCATCACCTCATCAGCATCAAACGGGAAGATTTGCTGAGACCCATCCCAGCGCGAATATCGGTACAACATTTTTAACTCCTTAAATTTTGAATTTTGAATTTTGAATTTTGAATTGGGACTCCTAAGTTCTCTAATTCAAAATTCAAAATTCAAAATTCAAAATTATCTGCGATAGCGGGTTTTGCCTTCGCCTTTGTCTTTGTTGAGCTTGCGGTTGAGGTGCATCCCTTCGAGGACGAACTCGACGACGGAGGCAACCAGCACCGGGCTACCTTTGGCCTGGAGCTTGTTGACCGCTTTCTTGAAATCTTCCACTTCGGCGGCCTGATGGACATACTCCATTGAGGGCATCAGTTCGCCGGACTCCATGTTCAGGCCGCTATCGAAGCCGCGCACCAGTTGCTCGAACTCGCCAACCCCGAAGTAGCGATTGAAGGTGTTGACGATGGCGCGCTGCACCAGTTTCTCGACCACCCGCTCCTCTTTGTTGTCGCCAATAGTTTCAAGCTCGATTTTACCGGCAGTGCTGCTGATGATAGCAGGCAAATCGCTGATACGCGGAGCGGCCTGCTTCTCGCCCAACCGAATCGCTCGGCGCATGGCGTTCGAGACTAAATTCTCGTAGTTGCTGATCGAGACGCGGGCGCTCACACCACTGCGCTGGCTGATGTCGGCACTGCGGCGGGCTTCGTGGGTAATTTCCGCCACGATTTCCTTCATAAAGCGCGGCACCATTATTTCGATACCTTCGTCTTTATAGTGCGACGCTTCCTGCTCAATGATAGTAATTTCGTGTTCGATAGTGCGCGGGTAGTGGGTGCGAATTTCGCTGCCGAAACGGTCTTTGAGCGGCGTAACGATACGTCCTCGGTTGGTGTAATCTTCCGGGTTCGCCGAGGCCACTACAAACACATCCAGCGGCAGGCGGATTTTGTAACCGCGAATCTGCACGTCGCGCTCTTCCATAATATTGAGCAAACCAACCTGAATACGTTCGGCCAGGTCGGGCAACTCGTTGATGGCAAATACGCCGCGATTGGTGCGCGGTATCAGGCCGTAGTGAATGGTCAGTTCGTCCGAAAGATAACGCCCTTCCGCCACCTTAATCGGGTCTACTTCGCCGATAAGGTCGGAGATAGTAATATCGGGGGTCGCCAGTTTCTCGCCGTAACGTCGGTCACGGGACATCCATTCAATCGGCGTAGCGTCGCCCTGTTCGGCAATAATACTTTTCGCCAGCGCCCCAATCGGGTTCATCGGGTCGTCATTCAAATCCGAACCAGTTACAACTGGCACTTCCTCGTCCAACAATCCGACCAGGCTGCGGGCAATACGGGTTTTGGCCTGACCACGCTCGCCCAAGAACACAATATCCTGTCCACTAAGAATCGCATTTTCAATCTGAGGAATAACCGTTTCTTCATAGCCAATAATGCCGGGGAAAATATCATCGCCCCGTCGCATCTTCTCTATCAGATTTTTACGTAGCTCCTCTTTAACGGTGCGTGGTTGGTAGCCGCTTTCGCGGAGTTCGCCCAGGGTACGAGGTTTCATTATAAAAGAATCTCCTTTTAGACCGCCCTCCGCTGGATATTTCTTCTAATCCTTGAGGTAACACTACTGAAGTAGTGATAGGCGGTGAATTTAGGTTGGTTATCTTGAAAAGACCGAAATTTATAATTAGTCTAACACTAACAAAGTGTTTGATAAAGAGCTAATAAGCTCACCTGACTACGACTGACTGTGCCGCTATAGTACGCTTTTTTGAGGAAAAGTCAAACCTTGTGCGGTTTACACCAATCTTTTACCTGCGCCAAATTTTGGTTTAGCCTGATTAGTTAGCCAGGCTTTCCAATAGCACTTCCAGTAATAACTACGCTTTTATTCTTGACATTCCTATATGGATTTAGTACCCTTTCATCAGATAAATTTGACCTGAAAAGGTCACGATTTAGAGGTAGTTTCGGTAGAAGGCCAGGTACGAAAGTAGTATCATCAGACAAGTTCTCGCGATTCAGGTAGATAAAAGGGGAAGACGTGGAAGTTTCAGATAAGCTAATTAATGACACTTCAAAAGGCGAGCAAAATGTATTAGAGTTAAAATGCAGGCTGGCACAGCTAGAGCAGGAAGTGGCAAGCCTTAAGAAAGAGAAGACGGCGTGGGAACAAACCCAGGAAGCGCCAAAGGCTGAATACCAACACAGCAATACTGTTCTCGAAAGCATTACTGATGGATTTATCGCGTTTGACCCGGAATGGAACTTTACTTACCTGAATAGCGAAGGAGCGCAGACGGTGGGCCGCCCGGCCCAGGAACTGGCCGATAAATTTGAACGGCAAGATTGTGGGTGTCGGCGCTATCTGCGAGGAAATTACCGCCAAAAAGCGGGCCGAAGATGAACGGCTGGATTTGTTGAATAATTTGAGGCGGAGTGAAGCGCGCTTCCGCACTATTCAGGAAGCCTCACCCGATGCCTTCTTTTTTCTTCTTTATTGAATGAAGTGGTATTAAAGGACACTAACTGCTATAATGTACAATGTACAATGTACAATGTAGAAGTAATCCTACTCTCATCCAGGCACATAGAATTTAGTGGCAAGGTTAAATAAGCTCACGCTTTGAGCTTAAATTAGGTAACTGGGAGAAACAATTGGAAATGGATGAGGCAATCAAAAGCTCCTTTGTGGAATTGGATGAGCTTGAGAATGTAAGCAATGCAATTACGGAAGGTCGAAGTTTAGCCGAGGTTTTAGACCTGATCGTAAAGCGTACTAAACAGTTGCTAGAGGTAGAGCAGGCTTATATTTTCTTAAAAGAAGGGGCTATTTTACAACTCAAGGCTGCCAGTAGTGACTTTCCGGCAGAGCCAGTAATAATTAAACCGGGTGAAGGAGTGGAAGGCTGGGTTCTGGGTCGAGGTCGGGCTACCACAGCGCACAGCACTCAGCCTGATGCTCGCTTCAAGCCGTTCCATTTTTTCGGTAGCAACGGCCAGGAGGCCAGCCCTGCGGTCGGAATAGCTGCTGTTCCCATCCGCAATGGGCCATTTACGGTGGGTGTGCTGAGTGTGATTGATAGCACGCCCCAATCCATCCGCGTCACTGAGGTCAAGCCCGAAGTAATTTCAGCGCTACCTGAAATGCTGCCGTTTTTGATAGTATTGGCCGACCTGGTTTCTTTAGCCCTGGAGAACAGCCAGTTTTTACGTCTCCAACAGCGCCGTAATCAGCTCATTGAATTGTTAAAAGCTATTTCTTCACTGGGTGCAGCTAAAACCATCGAAGAATTAGCTCAGAGCGTGGTAGAGCAAATTAGTGACGCTACCGGGGCGGAAAAAGTAGACATTATGCTCCATAGCAAAGAAACCGATGAATTTGTAACTTTAGCTTCAACCAACACCACCCTGAGACAATTACAACAAAAGCTGGGCCTCGACCATATTCCCCTGGGAATGGGAGGACGTTTTTTGCAGGTTTACCAAAGCGGCGAATCTTTTGTGAGTGGCAAAGTTACGGAGGCCGACCAAATACCTCTGATTGAGCAGACCAACATTCAATCGCTGTTGGTTGTACCGCTCCAGGTAGAGCAGGAACGGCAAGGCATTATGTCGCTTTCCAGCACCAAGCCAGAAGCTTTTACGGAGGATGACCTCAGTTTCGTGAAATTTGTCACCGTCCGATTGGGTTACGCTCTCCGTCACGAAGAACTAACTCAGGAACTGGCGACAGCAGAACAAGCCCGCATTTTGCAAGATGAACGCCAGAACTTTATAGCAATAGTGGCGCACGACCTTAAAAATACCCTGACTGCGATCCGAGGCAACAGCCAAATTGGGCTACGTCGGGCTGGGCGAGGCGATTTGAGTTACAGTGAAAAAGCCCTTCAAATTGTAACCAACAAGGCTAATCAGGCGCTCCAACTGGTGAATGATATGGTAGACATCAATCAGATTGAGCAGGGTAGCTTCCGTTTGTTCGTTAGCCCGGTAAATTTGGTGGCCTTACTTAGAGACGAGGTAGAAGCAGCGCAACCCATAACGGCGAAATCTACTATCGAGTTTTTTAGTTCGTTGGAGGAGATGGAGCTAAGTATTGACCTTAATCGAATTGCACAGGTGTTTAATAACTTACTGACTAACGCGCTACGTTACTCTCCAGATGGCAGTATCATTAAAGTAACACTTGAGTCGGCCAGTGCTACCGACCTTTCTAGCTCGACTAAAGGCGAGGCCAATGTTACCCTCTCTCAGGCGGTAATGGTTACAATAGCTGATCAAGGGATTGGTATCTCGCGCCGGGATCAGGCCCATATCTTTGAACGTTTCTACCGGGGAAGTGGCGCACAACTGGCTGCCGGCTCAGGTCTGGGACTTTATATCAGTCGGGAAATCATTACGCAACATGGCGGCAAATTGTGGGTCGAGTCGGATGAAGGTCACGGTTCTCAATTTCATTTCACCCTGCCCTGTGACCGAATTTCCTCTGCCATTCCCGTTGCGCCAACTTCATCATAAACAATACCGAACATAGCCCGTTCTAGTGTTTGAACCAGATAGTTTCGACCAGAGTAAAAATACCTGTACCGATAAAAAGCAGCGCCGCTACTATTTTGATGAGGCGTTCGGGCAGACGCTTGCCCGCGACCACACCAAGCAATACTGCCAATCCATCTGCCACCACCATACCCAGAGTAGAACCAATCCAGACTGGAATAAATTGCTGGTACTGGCTGCTGAGGGTAATAGTAGCCAGCATAGTTTTATCGCCAATTTCAGCCAGGAAAAAGGTGAGTCCGACGGTAAAGATTGGGCCAAGGCGATGCTCTTTGAGTTTTTCGCCTTCCTCGTCCAGTTTGTCGCCGCGCAATGTCCAGATACCAAAGCCAATAAAGGCTAGACCCGCCGCCAGCCCAATCCAAAAGGTCGGCAGGGTCGCGCCCAGCACTTCACCAATCAGCACCGAAAAAAGGTGTACCAGCAAGGTCGCCAGAGTCACACCGATTAAAACGGTGCGGGCGTTGTAGCGGGTGGCAAAGGCCAGCGCGACTAGCTGGGTTTTATCGCCCATTTCCGCCGCCAGAATAAAAAAGAAACTGGCGATTAAACTATTCATTGCTCAAAATTCTCCTTCAAATTTTCTTTGAAATTATCAAATTTATCAAAAAGACAAAAAAGAGACCTTTACCCCACCATAACCGACCCTGATAAGGGCGTTACAGTAGGGTAAAGGTCTCGTCTGTTAAATTTCTTAGGTTTAACCGGCGGCTCCAGGCGTTTTTAGCCAGTATGTCGAAGCCGTCGCAGCGGGCCACACGCCCGGAAACTACTCCCCCTTATCCTTTTGTTAGTGATGATTATACACTATTTAGGCGGGATTCTCAAGCGAAAATCCACTTCTGGCAAGACGGCTGCAAAATACCTGAAACTTTTGTAGGAGGGAGCTGCGCCCTCGATTTTCCCCGCGTCACGAAAATCGAGGGCGCAGCCCCTTCCTACAAACTCACAATTGCTCTGTACTGTAGTGTTATTTGGGAAAGGTCGGTTTGCATTGACCATAGGAGGCAAGCGGGCGTAAAATTTGGCGAAGTTACTTGATGAAACAGCCAAAAAATAGAGAAAGCAAAAGAAATGTCAAGAAGAACTTTGACGATGAGTGACCAACTTCATGAATATATGTTGTCGGTCTCGGTGCGTGAGCCGGAAGTTTTGCAGCGATTGCGCCAGGAAACCGCCAGCCTTCCGGCGGCGGGAATGCAAATTTCGGTGGAGCAGGGCCAGTTTATGAGTTTGCTGGTACAGCTTATTGGGGCTAAAAAGACGCTGGAAGTCGGGGTGTTTACCGGCTACAGTTCATTGGTGGTAGCGCTGGCGATGCCCGCCGATAGCAAAACTATCTCGTGCGATGTGAACGAAGAATGGACAGCGATAGCCCGACGCTACTGGAAAGAGGCCGGAGTAGCCCATAAAATTGATTTGCGCCTTGCCCCGGCAATCCAAACTTTGCAGGCTTTGCTGGCAGAAGGACAGGCCGGAACATTCGATTTTGCCTTTATTGATGCCGACAAAGACAATTATGACCACTATTACGAAGCGGCGCTCCAACTACTGCGGCCCGGCGGTTTAATCGGTATTGATAATACGCTCTGGTCGGGGCGGGTAGCTGACCACACTGCTCAGGATAAAGATACCGTCGCACTCCGCGACCTGAATGCAAAAATACACAAAGACGTGCGCGTCACGCCAAGCCTTCTTCCCATCGGCGATGGCCTGACGCTGGCGCTGAAAAGGTAGAATAGAAAGTTAAGCTACTGGTCAGGGTCAAACTAACCGATAGCTTCTTGTTCCTGATACTGCAACTCGTAGAGCCGGGAATAAAAGCCGCGCTTTGTCAGCAACTCGTCGTGGGTGCCAGTCTCGACAATCTGGCCTTTGTGCAGCACGATAATGCGGTCTACGTGCCGAATGGTGCTGAGGCGATGGGCGATGACGATAGAAGTACGTTTTTGCATCAGCTTTTCGAGGGCTTCCTGAATCAAGGCTTCGTTTTCAGTATCTACGCTACTGGTAGCCTCGTCCAATACCAGCAACACTTCCGGGTTGAAGGCAATAGCGCGGGCAAAAGCCAGTAACTGACGCTGCCCCACCGAAAGATTCGCCCCGCGCTCCTTCACTTCGTGTTCGTAGCCATCCGGCAACTTCTCGATAAATTTAGCGGCGTTCACAAACTGGGCGGCTTGTCGCACCTGCTCGTCGCTGATGCGCTCGTCCAGTAGCCGGATATTGCTGGCAATAGTGCCACTGAACAGTACCGGGTCTTGCAGCACAATTCCGATATGACGGCGCAATTCGCCCTGCGGTACGTCGCGCACATCCAACCCATCTACCAGAATTTGGCCTTGCTGCACATCGTAAAGGCGAGTGAGTAGGCTGATAATACTGGTTTTGCCCGCCCCGGTTGCCCCCACGATAGCCACACTTGTCCCCGCCGGAATATGGAACGAGACATTCTTGAGGACGGTTTCTTCGTCCACGTAACTAAAATGCACATTTTTGAACTCAATTTCGCCCCGGAAAGGCGTAGTAAAATAACGCGGCTCGGCGGGGTCTTTGATTATCGGTGCTTCGTCCAGAATACCGAAAATACGCTCGCTGGCGACCATTGCGCCTTGCAGCAAATTATATTTTTCGGCTAAATCTTGAATTGGTTGAAAAGCCCGATTGATGTATTGCAAAAAGGCCACCAACACGCCAAAACTGACAATGCCTTGCAACACCGCGCCGCCGCCAAACCAGATTAGCCCTGCCGTCGCCACCGCCATAAAAATGCCGACTACCGGGAAGAAAAGCGAAAAGACGATGCCGCTGCGGATAGTTGCATCGTAATATTTGCGGTTCAGCCCGGCGAACTGAGCATAAGCCCGCTCTTCCCGGTTGAAAAGCTGCACCACCAACATCCCGCTTAAATTCTCGTTCAGGAAGCCGTTGATACGGGCCAATCGCGTCCGCACCTGCCGGAAACTGGTTTGCATAAAGCGCTGGAAGAGGAACGACACCACCGCAATAATCGGCAAAACGGCAAAGCTGACCAGCGCCAAGCGCCAATCCAGCAGCAACATAATAAAAACTACTGCTACCAGCGTGACCGAGTCACTGAGCAGCGCGACGAGGCCACTAGTCAAAAGCTCGTTCAGCGCATCTACGTCGCTGGTAAGGCGGCTCATCAAACGGCCCACCGGGTTTTTATCAAAGAACGAAAGCGAAAGGCGCTGAAGGTGCGAGAATAAATTTACCCGCAAATCGTACATCACGCGCTGCCCCACCGATTGCATTAGATAAGTTTGAGTATAGCGCAGCCCAAAACCCAGGGTTAGTGCCACCACAAACAGCGCTAGAATTTGCCACAAGTCGTTAATTCGGCCTTTGGCAATATATTCGTCAATCGCCGTTTTTGTCAGGAATGGCCCGGCCAGGTCAGCCATTGTTGTTCCCAGCACCAGCGAAAGCGCCAGCACAATTCGCCCCTGATAAGGCTTGAGGTAACGCGAAAAGCGCCGCACCAATCGCCCATCGTAGGCTTTGCCCAGCACTTCATCATCGTCAGAATCGTGTCTGGCTTTTTCTTTTTCAGCTTTATTCGCTTTTAATTTATTTTCATCTTCCACGCTCTCCGGCGCTTCAGCACGATTTTTAGTTGCCAACCCTACACCTCTTTATTAGTTTTGAGTTTTGAAGTTTGAGTTTTGAGTTGAAATACAGGAACACAGAGAACCACAGATGGACACAGATGATTTAAATTTGTAAGCAGCTTCGTTATTGTTATGTTGAGTACAAAAACACGAGAAATTTAAATCTACAAAATCCTCTGTGTCCACCTGTGGTTCTCTGTGTTCATCTGTGTTCCTTCCCCTAATTCATAATTCAAAATTCAAAATTCAAAATTTCTTAACGGTTTGATTGTAATCGCCTAAATTTAGTTTTTCAAAAGAATGTCCCTCTACTATGGCATTGCGACCTATGATAGAGGCACGCAGCGAAATACTCGCAATTTGTGCGCCATTTTCAATTATACAATCTCTGACAAGGCTATCGCGGATGCTTGCGCCAGATGCAATTGAAACGTGCGGGCCAACGATTGAATTTTCAAGCTGAACATCCCCGGCAATAAAGCACGGCTCAATGACCAGCGAAGAACCGACCCGCCGCACGCCCGACTCATTTTGCAAATCGAGCAAGGCGCGATTAGATTCTAGCAAATTGTCCACCGTGCCGGTATCCAGCCAGTGCGAAATACGTTGAGGCCGGAACTTTGCGCCACCTTCAAGCATTAGTTGCATTGCGTCGGTCAGGTAAAATTCGCCTTTGGTTTTGCGGTCATGGGCGTATTGTTCGGCGATGGCGGCATAAAGCTGGCGGGCCGAAGTGAAATAGTAGGGACTGACCACCGCCAGATTAGAGACAAAAGTTTGCGGCTTCTCAACCAATCGAGCCACATAACCTGTTGCGTCATCCAGCACTATCGCCCCAAACGGACGTACATCTTCAACCTCGCGCCAACAAATCGTTCCGGCAAGTTCGGTTGGTACATCAGTCAGTTCGTCCAGATTGGTTTCAAAAAGCGTATCGGAATAGACCAGCAGCACCGCCGGGTCGTCTTCGTCCGCAAATATTGCTTCACGCGCCTGTAGTACTGCATCGCTAGAGCCAAGCGGCCTGGGCTGCTCCACAAAGCGGGCGCGCAAACGACCCTGGGTAATATATTCGGTCTGTACGTAAGCCGTAATTTGCTCACCCAGATAGCCAATTACAAAGATAAATTCGAGCTTATAGCGAAAGCGCGGAAGTTCAGCCAATTCTAACAACTTATCGAGGATATGCGAAAGCACCGGGCGACCCGCCACATTCAGCAGCGCCTTCGGACGAGTCAGGGTATGAGGTCGCAGGCGAGTACCCAACCCGCCGCAGAGTATCAAAACTTTCACCAATCTAACCTTGTCGTCTAAACCAAATAATCAGAACCTTTTACTTACTCTGCAACCCTTAGTTTTGAGTTTTTAGTTTTGGGGATTTTTTGCAAAAAATCCCCAAAACTAAAAACTCAAAAACTGCTTAATATAACTGTTTAGCTGATTATATCATACGGTGTAGCGGGAAATAGTCCAAAAGACCGATTGATTCATTACACTTTGGTGATATAATAATCAGCGAGACGGCAGCTTTTGGCCTCCAAAAGATTTTGACCGCTCTCCGCTATTGGCTTAGTAAGGATTGGTGACAATTGAGGGATATTTTTTCTAAATAAATTACGGTCGTTCTGAATTTGCCTTGCGTGTGTAATTCTGTGGGAGAGGGCTGCGCCCTCGATTTCCCACTGCACACCCATTTTCTGTGTAGGAGGGGGCTATGCCCTCGATTTCCTATAATTCGGTAAATTCAGGACTTGTCAATTTTATTATAGAAAGAATATCTAAATGCTTAAAGTCATTGACATTACCAAAAGCTATGGCGATGCCCTCATCCTCGACAAAGTTAGCTTTACTCTCAGCCGGGGCGAAGTCGCCGGACTGATTGGCCCAAACGGGGCTGGCAAAACCACCCTCCTGAAAATAATAACTGGCCTGGAACAGCCCGACAAGGGTAATATCACGCTGGAAAAATCGGCTCACTTTGGCTATCTGGCCCAGGCGCTGGTTTATGAACCCGACGCAACCGTCGGCAGCGTGGTAAGCGAAGCAATTGGTCCGGCTTTGCACATTCTGGACGAAATCGAAACGCTGGGTCAGGCTATCGCCACCGCTACCGACGACGATTACAAGCAGGCGATGGCGCGGTATGCCGAAGGGCTGGACGAAGCTGAACGGCTCGACGCTTATAACGCTTCGGCCCATCTTGCCGAAGTATTAGCCGGGCTGGGACTGGCGCACCTGACCGAGGATACCCCGGTAGCAATTTTGAGTGGCGGACAAAAGACCCGGCTTGGGCTGGCGCGCTTGCTACTGGCCCGGCCCGATTTGCTGCTGTTAGATGAGCCAACTAACCATCTTGACATCAGCGCTTTGCTCTGGCTACAGGATTTTGTCCGGCGCTACAGCGAAAATGGGGCGGTGCTGCTAGTATCCCATGACCGCGCCTTTCTGGATGCCGTCGTTACCAAAGTGCTGGCCCTCGACGAAACGACGCACACGTTAAAAGAATACGTCGGGAATTACAGTGAGTACGCCGAAGAGATGGAGCGATTGCGCCAGAAAATGCTGGACGAGTATCGCCGCCAGCAAGAGCGCATCCGCAAAATCGAAGAAAATATTCGCGATATGAAGCAACGCGCCAGCAATATGGAGCATGAAACAATTAGCTTCTGGCTGCTGAAGAAAGCTAAACGAGGCGCACGTACCGCCAAAGTGCGCGAACGCAAGCTGGAAAAATTGCTGAACAGCGAAGAAAAACTGGAGAAGCCCAAACAAACCTGGCAAATGAAACTCGAATTTGGTGAAGCTCCCTCTAGCGGGCAGATGGTGTTGAGCCTGGACGGGGTGAGCAAAGCGTTTGACCAGCATTGTTTGTTCGATGGCGTACAAGCCGAATTACGCCAGGGCGAAAGAGTGGCTTTGCTAGGGCCGAACGGCACGGGCAAAACTACTTTGCTCCGCATCATTACGGGTCAGCTTGCGCCGGATAGCGGCAGGGTGCGGCTGGGCGCAAATGTGCGCGTCGGTTATTTTTCGCAGGAGCAGGAAGGGCTTGACCCAAAGCAAACCGCCCTGGAAGCAGTGCGGGCGGTTGCGCCTATTGCTGAAACGGAAGCCCGCAATTTTCTACACTTCTTCTTGTTCACGGGGGATGAAGTTTTCACGCCGGTTGGTCAATTGAGCTACGGCGAACGCGCCCGGCTGGTGCTGGCCCGGCTCGTTCTGAGCGGCGTAAATTTGTTGCTGCTCGACGAACCGCTTAATCACCTCGATATTACCTCACGCGAAAATTTCGAGGAAGCGCTGGAAAATTTTACTGGCACTGTCCTGGCCGTCGTCCACGACCGCTATTTCGTCGAGCAGTTCGCCGACCATATCTGGGCCTTGCAAAACAATCGCCTCGTCCATTACTTCGACCTGGAAGACTACGAGAAAGCACCAACTAATTTTGAGGTTTGAGTCAGGAAGGAACACAGATGGACACAGAGAACCACAGATGAACACGGATTTTTATAGGGTGTTAGATGCGGCTTTTATGTTATATTAGACATGCCGTGAGGAGGATAAAAATAAATGGAAGCGAAAAAAAAGCCGAACGTTATCTGGTTCTTGTGCGACCAGATGCGCGCTCAGGCAATGGCGCACCGGGGCGACCCCAATGTCAGGACACCAAATTTAGACCGATTGGCCTGGGAAGGTATCAACTTTACCCAGGCGATTTCGGGCGCGCCGCTTTGTTCGCCTTTTCGGGGGTCGCTGGTGACGGGGCGCTATCCGCACCGTTCCAGCGTGCCGGGCCACGATTTTCCGCTTGATAGCGAAATACCGACGATAGCCCATGCTTTCCGCGAGGCGGGCTATCGTACTGCCTGGATTGGCAAATGGCATCTGGACGGCAACCGACCCGACCTGAATTTGAAATTGCGCGAAAACCGGGCTGACCGACGCAAGATTCCCAAAGAGCGGCGTGGCGGCTTCGAGGATTGGTGGGGCTACGAAAACAGTAATCACCCTTTTGGCTGCTGGGTACACACCGACCGCAACGGCGAGACTGCATCGTATCGCTTGCCGGGCTACGAAACCGACAGCCTGACCGATATTTTAATTGGCTGGCTCAAGGAACAGGTCGAAAATCGCCAGGAACAGCCTTTCTTCGGAGTAGTTTCGGTGCAACCACCGCACACGCCCTATATCGCCCCGGCAGAAGTGATGACGCATTATAATCCGGCCCGGCTGGAACTGCGGCCCAACGTACCGAACGTAGGCTGGGTAACAGAGCGCGTTCGCACCGAACTGGCGGGTTATTATGCTGGAATTGAGCGGGTGGACTGGAATGTAGGTCGGGTGCGCGATGCTCTGCAAGAACTGGGTATTGACGGCGACACCTATCTTATCTTTTTCAGCGACCATGGCGATATGCACGGTTCGCAGGGCCAGTTCTGGAAAACCTCACCCTGGGAAGAAGCGATTCGGATTCCCTTTATTGTTGGTACGCCAGGTCGTAGCCACCAGATTGCCATCCAGAACCAGACTCTTATTAACCACGTAGATATTGCCCCGACCACGTTAGGGCTGTGCGGCATCGGCAAGCCACCAAGCATGGAAGGGCGCGACTATTCGCCGCAACTATTGAGTTTTACCATGCGCTTTGACCGTCCCTTCAGGGAACAGCCCGCGCCGGAAGCCGCCGATAGCGCCTATATTGGGATTCCCGTTGCCACGGGCCACCCGGATAGTATTGACCGTCCCTGGCGCGGTATTGTCACGCAGGATGGTTGGAAATACGTGGTGCTGGAAGGGCAGCCCTGGCTCATGTTCAACCTGAACGAAGACCCCTACGAAGGCGTAAATTTAGCGCATAATAACTGGTACAAACAGCAACGTAAATTACTGCAAGCTCGCCTTGCTCAATGGATTGAGGATACCAGCGATAAATTTACGCTGCCTGAAATATAGAAAGGAGAAATTATGCAGGAAGAAGAACTTGACGAGAACTTGCTCATGGCGGCTCTGGATGTAGCGCGCCGCGCCGGAGTAGCTTACGCCGAAGTGCGCGGTGTGAATGGTCTGCAAAACGAAGTAAAGGTTAAAAACGGGCAAATTTCCCGGATGCAATCCCAGCAAGACCGAGGCTGGGGCTTGAACGTGCGCGTCGGGGCGGGCTGGGGTTTTGCCAGCAGTGCCGAATTGACCGCCGAGAGTATCAAGCGCGTAACCGAGCAAGCGGTTCAGCTTGCCCGCGCCAGCGCCAGGGTACAACCATCTTCCCAGGCCGAAATTTATGGCGAACCTTCGACTGCCATTGGCGAATACACTACCCCACTTCAGATTGACCCTTTTAAAGTGCCGATTAGCGAACAACTGGAAATGCTCTATAGCACCGATGCCAACTTGCGCCGGGCCAACCGGGTTAAAGTCGCCGAAACCCATGTAAAGGCGTTTCGCACCCGCAAATTTTTCGCCAATACTGCCGGAGCGCACCAGCGTCAGCTAGTTACCGAGTGCGGCGGCGGCGCTTCGGCTATCGCGGTGGAAGGGCCGTACAGCTACCAGCGCACCTATGGTCGCCTCAACACCTATAGTCAGGCCGGATATGAGTACATCCTGAGTTTGCAACTGGAAGATGAAGCGTTGCGGATTGGGCAGGAAGCCCACGATTTGGTCGCGGCAGATTGGGTTCCCTCCGGCCCGACTACGGTAGTAATTGGCTCTAATCTGGCGGCGCTGATGGTACACGAAACCTGCGGGCATCCCACCGAACTAGACCGGGTGTTGGGCAGCGAAAACGCCTTCGCGGGCGGCAGTTTTCTTCTGCCCGATATGCTCAATCAATTCGATTATGGCTCGCCTGCCGTAAATATGACCGCCGACGCGACCTTGCCCGGTGGCCTGGGAACTTTTGGCTGGGACGACGAAGGCACTCCGGCCCAGCGCGTCGCGCTGGTGGAAAAGGGCTGCTTTGTAAATTATTTGTCGTCGCGGGATACCGCCGCCGCTATCGGCCTCAAAAGCAGCGGGGCGGCGCGGGCTTCTTCATGGGCGCGCACGCCACTGGTACGCATGACCAACGTCAATCTTGAGCCGGGCGAAGGCAATCTGGCAAACCTGATTAGCGGCATTGAAGATGGCCTTTATCTGGAAACTCCCTCTAGCTGGAGTTTGGATGACAAGCGCCTCAATTTCCATTTCTCTGCCGAGATTTGCTGCGAAATCAAAAATGGGCAGTTCGGCAAACTTTACAAAGGCGCAAGCTACCAATCGCGCACGCCGATTTTTTGGGGCAATTGCCAACGCATTGCCGGGCCAGAGGAATGGCGGTTGTGGGGCTTTTTGAACTGCGCCAAAGGCGAACCGCTCCAGAGCGCCCATGTCGCGCACGGCGCAGCGCCTATCCTTGTCACCAACGTTACCGTCCAGAGGGAGGGCTAAAAGCATGAATGAACAAAATAACCAATCAACCAAAAGCTCTCTCGCTTTGCACGGGCGCGACAAGCTGTTGAACCAGCTTGAAGATTTCCTGAAAGGCGCACCGGGCGACCAGGTGGAACTGGTGCTGGAAGCCGAGCAGATAGGGGTGACACGCTACGCCCATAGCCGGATTCATCAAAATGTCTCGCACCAGGATAGCCGCCTGTGGGTGCGGGTGTTGGTCAATGGCGCAGTCGCAAGCATGGCCTGTAATTCGCTCGACCCTGCCACCGTCCGCGAGACGATTCAACGCGCCGCCAAAACCGCCCGAATGTTGCCCGACCGCACCCATCAGGGGTTTGCCGCTCGGAACGACGAGAGTCAAGGAGAGAGGAACGAGGACGGAGGAACGAGGAACGAGGAAAATACTCTAAATTCGAGTCCGTCGTTTTTTGAGAGTACGGCGGGGCAGACGGCGGTGGAACGGGCGGACGCGATTGGGCGGATAGTGGAATTAATCGGGGCGGCGGGCTTCGAGGGATATGGCACTTACACCAATACTGTCACCGAACTGGCAGTGGCTAATTCGCGGGGCTTGCGGGCGTATGCCCCGGCTACTTCCGGCTATATCAAAGCGCTGGTCGAAACGGCGGCGGGCGACTCGGCGGGATACGCCGACCAGCTTGAGCGCGATGTAACCCGGCTTGACCCAGAGAAAGCCGCCGCCATTGCCATTCAGAAATGTCGGCTGAATGTAAACCAGCGCGAATTAGCGCCCGGCGATTATGCTGCCGTCCTCGAACCGAACGCGGTTGCCGATATGGTGCGCTTTATGGTTTATCACGGTTGTGGCGCACAGCAACTACAGGACGGACGCTCCTTTATGACCGGGCGCATGGGCGAACAGGTAACGGGCGCAAATATCAATTTTTGGGAAGACCCCGGCCACCCTCACGCTATCCCTTTCCCGCTCGATTACGAAGGGTTACAGGCGCGTCGTGTACCGCTAGTAATCGCGGGCCAGGCTACAGGAGTAGTTTATGATCGCACCACCGCCGCCAAAGAACCGGGTCGGGTTTCGACTGGACACGCTGGCAGCCCCTGGAACAGCCTTGAGCAAGGCCCAACCCCCAGTCATATTGTGATGGAGGCTGGCACTCGCTCTATCGAAGAACTGGTAAGCGGACTAAAGCGCGGCTTGATTGTCACTCGCTTGCACTACACTCACTGCCCCGACCCGCGCCGGGTAGTCGCTACCGGCACCACTCGCGATGGTACTTTTCTGGTCGAAAACGGTGAAATCGTCGCTGCCGTCAAAAATTTGCGCTTCACCCAGAGCGTATTGGAACTATTGGCCGGGGTCGAAGAACTGGGCCAGCCCAAAACCTGTCAGGATTGGTGGTCGGCAAACGGCATGAGCAGCTTTAATTACTACCTGCCAGCCTTGCGCGTCGCCCGTTGCACCTTCACTGGCGCAACCACTTTCTAGCTTTTAGCTTTTTTAAGCTTTGGAAAGCTTCCGACAGAAGTTTTCCAAAGCTTAAAAGATGAGTCTAAATTTTGCCTTCTCAGATTATTGGTGCTATACTGACCCCGGTTTTACTAATACTTTATTATAGTTCATTCGTTTAATCTGCTGAAAAATCATTTTCACAAGAGGGCTACTTCTTAGAATGCAGTCAGGTGGTTTACCGAGTTTATGTACACCCTCGAACCCGTAAAAACAAAACTGATACTAAGCTCCCTAGCTGGCCCGATAGTTCAGAAAGTAAGAGAAGAACTAGAACCGTTATGGGTTAGTGGCTTGGGGCTGATACTGGTCTTTATAGTGGATAAAGCCTTCAATCTGAAAGGTGAAGCCTGGGACTGGACGCAATATCTGGTACTTGGTACACTCTTCCCCGGCCTGATTCTCGCTCTGGCGCTGGTGTCGCACTTCTGGCAAACCGCTAATTCGGTCTGGCAAACCATAAAAGTAATGCTGGCAATTAGCGTTATTCCGCTAACAGGCTGGCTTCTGCTAAATAGTTCAAGTGAATATGCAATTTTAATTGCGCTGGGCCAGGGAGCGCTGATTTTATTTTTACCGCGCCTGATTTCATCTTATGCTCAAGGGCGGCTGAATAAAATTATTTGGAGTGCGGTATTCCTGGGTATTTTTAGCCTGTCGTGGATAGCGGCGGCACGTCTACCTTTTTGGATGCCACCTCAATTTCTGATAAAAAACACTATCTACGGGCTGATAGTTTTCATCGTCGTATCAATTCTAATCTTGGTCAATCTCTTGTCCAGTAAAAATAGTCTGGTAAAAGTCCGATTTAAACTAGACTGGCTGGCTAACAGTCTGGCGCTAGTGTTTTTTGCGTTTGCGGGTTTCCGTACCGACAATATGTTTAACGCTGTACCCTTTCACCACTGGAGTGTTTTCGTGGGTACGGCCCAAATGGTGCAACAAGGGGGCTGGCTTTATTGGGATATTCCATCTCAATATGGTTTCTTAAGCACCCTGCTAATGGCTTTCTTTCCGGCCTCTAACGTCTGGCAAAGCCTTTATATTATTCAAGCTTTGCTTTTTCTGGTCGAGGCCAGCATTATTTTCTTTATCTTTCGTTCACTCCGAGCGGGCATTGCTAATTTTCTATTTGCTTTTGGCGTAACCTTTGTGGCAGTGTACAAAATACCGGGTTATTTCCCGGACAAGAACGCCGCCGAAGGCTGGCTTTATCCGGCAACCGGGCCAGTACGTTTTATCTGGTGCTATGTGCTAATAGCCGTATTGTTATGGGGCTTGCGCCGCGAGGTGTCGCACCGCCAGCTTTTCGGGGCGGGCTGTGTAGTCTGGGTAATTGGGGCGCTCTGGTCGGTAGAAAGCATGGTGTATGTGTCGTGTATCTGGCTGCCAGCCTTCGCGTTCCTGCTTTTACAAAGAGTAATTGTGCCGGACTATCACAAGCGTGGTTTGAAGAAAAGCCTGTTAGTTGGCTTTGGCTGGCTGGCTTTGCCCTTCGTGCTGTTGGCGCTGGCATTATTGGGTATCAGCCTTTTTTATCAAATATTCCTGGGTCACACCCCTGACTGGTACGGCTACATCGAATATGCCTTTTCGGGCTTTTTCGCCCTGCCGATAGACCCAACTGGGTCGGCCTGGCTCTTTTTTCTGCTGTTTTGCGCGATTGGCACAAGTGCCGTCTACTTTTTGCGAGAAAATCTGCTGCATCCAGCCCTTGCTCCGATTTTAGGAGCTTTTGGGTTAATCTGGTCTACCGGTAGTTACTTTGTGGGGCGTAGCCATCCGATTATTCCAACCAATTTAGTTCCCGAAATGTGTACTGCGATTGGAGTACTGCTTTATCTGTTCAATCGTTATGGCAAAGCGGATAAATGGAGCTTTTTGATTAAATCGAGCCTCGCCCCTTTTCTGATAATTATTGTAACGCTGGTCTTTAATGATTGGGATGCGCTGGTGGAATATGCTCAAACCTTTTCTGGTTATGAAACGCAAATTATCAAAGCGCTACCGCACGCCGCGCCGGAATTGAATTCGCTCTTTGATAAAGCTCAAGTTAAAATTACTGACCCTATTATTGACGCGACTAGCGTAGATTTACTACCTGTCTGGGATTTTACTCAGGCGGATGGCACGCGGCAACCCGTCCTTACTAACCAAACCTGGATGCCAGCATCGCCACCCAGTTTATTTATTCCGATTGCTCCCGCCCGTTGGGATGTTTATCTAAAACGCTATATCGAGCGCAATCAACCGGGAGGCTGGCTGGTCGTAAGAAAAAATAAGGAGAAAGATGATAGTCTTTTCCAGCCCGACCACTGGCTGTTTCCCCGGCTTTTGTCGTTTTATCATTTGACCGAAGTTTTTGAAAATGAAGCTTTTCAGCTAGTTTGGTTTGATTACAAAAAGCCATCTTATGATTTTAGTGCAAATTTCGATAAAGGCCAAATTAGCACTACACTGCCGAACCTGACAGCCGAGGAATTAAAAAGCGGTATTTCCGAAATAAAGTTAATTCAAAATCCACCAGGTAACGCCAGCAAAGCTTTTATCCTGAATAGTGGTTTCAAATATAGTTATACAAATCTTGAGGTTAAAAAAGGCGATACACTATTTTTAAACCTGGCGGCAATGCCAACCAGCCCTTCAAAATCCGGGATAGTGCGCGTTAATGTAGAGGTTTTCTACGGAAATGGAAGTGAACACAAGTCTATTTTCAGTCAAACTCTTGATGTTGGTAGTGATTATGTAAACCAACCGCTCAGTTATGAAGTGTCGGTTGAAGGGTATACAGGGCAAAACGTGACTTTTGCCTTCAGCGTAGAAGCTATCTCCAGCAGCCCCAATGATAGCGCCAAAAAAGTAATTTTCCAAAGTGCTTATTTGGGTCAGAAGTAGAGGATGTTGGAGGACGGATAAACAAATAACTAAAACAGTATGAAATAGTTCGGGCCGCTATGCTCGCCAGCTGCGGCCCGATGGTTGGTTTCGTTAGTGTTAGTAGTAGGAGGAGATTTTAAGAGGATCAATTTGAAATATTAAAAATCAAATTGAGAAAAATATACTCTGCGGTCGAGCGACCGTAAAGATTACTGAAAGTGAAGGTAAAGGTCAATTCAGAATGAATTATTCGTGGCTGACCTTGCTCTTTTACTTCCACCGTTATTTTAACACTGACCTGACTATGGCGAATTGGACTAAAGACCTATTTCCCTATAGACCTATTGTTGAATTCTGAACTAATCCTGTGGTAGCCCGGCCCTGTGTGTTTATACCTAGTACCTACGCAATCTGGCCTAGTTTAGTAGTTTTGAGTTTTGAGTTTTGAATTAAAAACCCGGCCATTAATGAATGGTCGGGTTTTTTGTGTAAGTCTAATACCAAGTCTTGAAGGGTTGTGGTTATTCAAGCGAGTTGGGCGAATGCAATTCGCCCCTACGAATGGTGACAACTCTTTAAGACCCGGTATAAAAGAAGCGCATTTAGATATAGGGGCTGATTGCATTCGCCCAAACCTCTTGAATAACGACAACCCTTCCAAATTTAATAGTAGTGAGTGAAGGTGATAGGCAGTTTTTTAACGCCATAAATCAGATTGCTACCCAGCGCTTGAAGCGGAATTTCGCGTTGCCGTTGCAGGTTAGGCAAGCGTTCCAGCAATATTGTCAGGGCGATGCGGCCTTCCAGTCGGGCCAATGGTGCGCCCAGACAGAAATGGATACCATGCCCAAAAGCCAGATTGCGCTGAGTATCGCGGCGTATATCAAAAGTGTCCGGGTCGGTGAACTGGCTTTCGTCGCGGTTAGCCGAGCCAATCCAGGCAATTACTACCTGTCCGGCCTTAATCATATGGTCGCCTAACTTCACATCATTAATTGCCCGGCGATACATAAATTGGAGGGGCGAACGGTAGCGCAATACTTCTTCAATCGCCGCCGGAATTAGGGCTGGTTCAGCCCGCAATTGCGCCATTACTTCTGGTTGCTCGTCTAAGCAAAGCAGGGCGTTACCAATCAGGTTGGTAGTCGTTTCGTTGCCCGCTACCAGTAACAACACGCAAAAACCCAGCAATTCTACTTCGCTCAGGTGTTCCCCCTCGATTTGCACTGCCAGCAAATCGCTTATCAAATCATCTTTGGGTTCACGGTGGCGTTGGCGGATAATCTCCTGAAAGTAACGGCTCATGGCCTCCTGCGGATTGCCACCCATAAAGGTTGCCCCGACCAGCGCATCCGACCACAGTTTGAAGCGGGCGCGGTCTTCGGACGGAATACCCAGCATTTCGGCAATCACCATCACGGGCAAAGGATAAGCCAAATCTTCGATTGCGTCCATTTTTCCAGCGGCACTTACTTTGTCCAAAAGCTCATTGACAAGGGTAGTAATGCGCTCGGACATGTGGGCAACCGTGCGTGGGGTAAATGCCTGCGTCACAAGGCTGCGTAA
>JBBQXW010000072.1:0-26076 GCA_038209275.1 Chloroflexia bacterium
TTAAAAAGTAATTGGCAGCGAGGTAAGGCCGCGCAAAGAATAGTTGGGGCGAAATTCGGGAGTTTCGACGGCTATTTTGATGTTGGGCAGGCGGCGTATCATGGTCTCGAAGGCTACCTGACTTTCCAGACGGGCCAGTGCTGCCCCGATACAATAGTGGATGCCATAGCCGAAGCCCAGCGAACGCACCACCGGGCGGTTAATGTCCAGCTTTTCAGGGTCGGGGAATTTTTCGGCATCGCGGTTGGCGGCACCAATCAGGGTAAAGACGCTGCTGCCTTTGGGCATCAGCACGCCATGAAAGGTCACATCTTCGGTAGTGCGGCGCGAGAGGACATGCACCGGGCTGACATAGCGCAATAATTCTTCGACTGCGCCGGGCATTTTGGCGGGGTCTTCCCGAAGCTGGGCCATCTGTTCAGGGTTTTGCATGAGATACATCATGCCAACGGCAATCAGATTGGCGGTGGTTTCGTGTCCGGCAAAGAGCAGAAAGTTAGTGGCGATAATAATTTCGTCTTCACTGAGCATATCGCCGTTTTCTTCGGCCTGAATCATTTTACTGAGCAAATCGTCGCCCGGTTGCGCGCGGCGCTGGTCTATCAGGCTCTTGAGATATTGTCGTACTTCCTGAAAAACTCCCGCCAAACGCTTCCAGGTATCGGGCGAACGAAAGAACAGCGAAACCACAAATTCGTTAATTGCTTCGGCGCTGGCCTGAATAAAAGGCCGTCCATCTCTGGGGATGCTCAACAAATCCAGAATCACGTTGGAGGGAAGCGGATAGGCCAAATCCGCCACCAAATCCATCTTGCCTTCAGCAAGTTTAGCATCAATCATTTCGTCTACCAGCTTCTGCACGGTGGGCCGGAACGATTCGAGCATACGCGGTGTAAAAGTTTTCTGCATCAGGGTGCGCTGGCGGGTATGTCCCGGCGGATCCATCCCTTGCAGGTTGTAAGCCAAAAACGGAATAATCTGGCGGAAAAATTGGGTGTCCTCTTCTTCTTCGGGCAATTCGAGGCGCTCCGTCAAATCCGACCAAATATCGGAAGAAAAACGCTGGTGGTCGGAGAAAGCCGCGTTTACATCGGCAAAGCGAGTGAGCATAAAGCAGTTGAACATTGGATTCCAGCGTACCGGCTCGTTTTCGCGCAAATAATCATAAACCGGGTAGGGATTTTGCATAAAAGCAAAAAAATTATCCAGTTCCATAGTAGTTTCAGTTGCCATATTTTCCCTCAAAATATTTTGTTTAGAATAATGACTGTTGCTTGTTTTCTTCTGGTACGGGGTTATTTTATTATCAACCCCGCCAGCTTGCAATTAACAAAGACCACAAACCTGTGTAGGAGGGGGCTGCGCCCTCGATTTTTGGCTATGGCAAGGGTAAAATCGAGGGCGCAGCCCCCTCCTACAATAATTATCAGGATGGGAATTCATCTGGATGAAATTGGAATTAAAATTAGTGAAACAAATTTGTAACTGATGGGGTCTTATGCTAGGCAGCCAAAACGGGGCAGGAATAATTAGCAGTAGAAGCAAGTAAATCAATAATCATTCAGGAGGGCCATGAAAAATTTAGTTTTATACAGTAAATACGCCTGGCGTTCAATTCAGCGTGGCGGACAGCGCAGCTTTTTCGCTATCCTTTGTATCGCAGTCGGAGTTGCCTCGATTGTGGCGTTGCAAACCACCGGGTTGTCCATTCAGGATACGGTGGCGGGAGATGCCCGCGCCAACGCCCGTGCCGATGTAGTTGTCACCAGTCGGCAAGACCTTTTTAGTCAGGAAGACCTGACTAAATTCGAGACTTTGAAGCAAAATAAGGAAATTGTGGATTACACTACCAGCGCCGGGCACAACGGTATCTCGGTCAAAAAGCCGGACGGTAGCAGAAGTAACGATTTTGGTAGTTTTTACGTCACTTTTGTAATTGACCCAACTAAATATCCATTTTACGGCAAGGTCGAGTTTGCCGAGCCACAGGGCAAAAGCCTCAAGGACGTACTGACCGGGCCGGGTCAGGTCGTGCTAAATAGCAAAATGGCAAAGAGCATTGGGGCAAAAGTCGGCGATAAAATCAAGGCGACGGGCAATACCGAGCCAGGTGAACTTACCGTTACGGGTATTCTGACCGAAAAAACTGCCAGCCCCGATAGTGGACAGGCTGAATTTACGGGCTACGGCTACACCAATACCGAAACTGGCAAACAACTCTTCCGGCCCGAAAATTTGTTGCCCGCCACGATTTACGTCAAAACTAACAGCACTAAAGAAGCCGACGACAAAGCCCGCGACAGTATCAAAAATTTGTCAAAGGTATATGTCGCCCAAACCAGCGCCGAGCTTAACGATACCACCAAACAGGCCACCAAGGGCTTGAGTGATTTGCTCTCCTACGTCGGCTTGCTCTCGCTGCTAATTGGTAGCGTGGGCGTGGTAAATACTATGCTTGTGGTAGTAGGGCGGCGCAGTACCGAAATCGCCACTATCAAGGCACTCGGCATGGAAGCGGGACAAACCGTGCAAGTGTTCATGATTGAATCGGCTATCCTCGGTATTATCGGCAGCATTGTCGGGCTTATTTTGGGCCTGGGCTTATCGCTGATAGTCAATCAGGCGGCGGGCGGTTTCGTCAACCAGACGATAGAGACGCATTTTTACGCCCAACCACTAATTATTGGCGCGGTGGTCGGGATTATTACCGCTATCGTCTTTGGTTTGCTTCCGGCCTATTCCGCCAGCAAAATACCGCCAGCCCAGGTCTTGCGCCAAAAAATTAATGCCTTGCCGCGCATTTCTATCTGGGCTACCCTGTTGATTATTGTGGTAATGACCGCCATAATGGGCCTGCTGGCAGGTCTGGTGCTGGGCGGTAACTTCCTGACCGGAGTGATTGTGGCCTTCGGCACGCTGGTAGCCTGTACGTTGCTGGTGTTGCTGTTCAGTGGCATTTTGTGGGTGGTCGGCAAAATACCGTTGCCGTTTGGCCTGAACTACAAAATGGCCCGGCGCAACCTCAGCCGAGGTCGGGCCAAAAGCGCTACCACTATGCTTGTAATGATGGTGGGTATTTTCTCGATGGCGCTGGTATTTATTCTTGCCAGCAGCCTGAAAGATACTATTCGGGTCTCGCTAGAGCAAAGCTTTGGCTACAATGTCCAAATGACGGCAACCGATGATGTCCAGACCGCCGATATTAAAAAAGGACTGGATAGCAAGCAAGTACCGGGGCTGGAAAAGTACCTGGAAACTTCGGGGGCGCGTATTCGTTTGGTCAGCGCCGGAGGTGCGGACATTAACGCGCTGGTAGCCCGCAAAATCAAGAAGGAAGAAGAAGCGGCTCAACAGGGCGGTGGCAATAATAACCGGGGTGGCGGTGGCGCTGACCTTTCAATCCTGGTCGGCATCAACCCCAACAACTTCCTAAACCTTGCCAAACTAACCGAGGGCCAAGTCTTCAATAATGAAAACCAGCTCATAATCGGCAAAGAGACCCGCGATAACTACGGGCTAAAGGTTGGCGATGAAGTGGTATTTCAAGACCTGGCAACGGGCAAACCGTTTAGCCTGACCATTTCCGGCGTTTTCGAGCCTAAGAACTTGCTGGTCAATCTGGGTAGTATGGTGACCAGTTATGCGCGGATGCAGGCTATACCGGGCCATCAGAACGAATTCAACCTGACGGTGGAGCGCGACAGAGTTGACCAGGCCGTCAAGTACCTTGAAGCTAATTACAAAAACGCCGACGTAACCGATTTGTCCTTCATTGTCAACGTGATTAACCGATTGGTGGACAATATTACGGCTTTCCCGGTGCTGTTGGCCTTCCTGAGCCTGATAGCCGGGGCGGTGCTGATAGCTAACAACGTGGCGCTGGCGGTACTGGAACGCCGCACTGAAATGGGCGTAATGAAAAGCATCGGCGCGGATAATGGTCGGGTTATGGCTATTATCAACTGGGAAACTGCGATTGTTGGCTTTTTGGGCGGATTGATTGGCCTCGGCCTTGCGGCAACACTGGCTTCGGTGCTGGTTGGTTTCCTGGGAACCGCAGACAACCCCGCCGTCCTGTCCATTTCGCCAATTCTCACACTCGGCTTGCTGGCTCTTTCGGTTGGCCTGGCGCTTGCCGCCACCATCGGCTCGGCCTGGGGCGCGGCCCACGAGAAACCATTAGTAGTGTTGAGATACGAGTAGCTATCAGTTGTCAGTTATCAGTTATCAGTTGTCAGTCAATCCAATCGGGAACTGACGACTGATAACTGATAACTGACAACTGACAACTCTAAAAAGGAATTTTTAATATTATGCAACCGAATCAGAGGGTAAATAACGAAATGTTGAACAATTCGACTATGCCGGTAGTTGGTGGGCCGACTGCCAATCAGGGAACAGGTCAGGTTATCATATCTTGCCAGAACATTACCAAAGAGGTTGAGGTTACTCGCGGTAACAAGCTAACTATTTTGCAGGGCGTAAATTTTCAAGTGAACCAGGGCGAAATGGTCGCTATCGTGGGCGCAAGTGGGTCGGGCAAAACGACTATGCTCGGTATTATCGGTGGCCTGGATGTACCGACCAGTGGACAGGTTTTTATCAACGGGCAGGACATCAGCAAGCTGAAGGAAAAACAACTGGCCCGTGTCCGCAACCGTACCATCGGCTTTGTCTTTCAGTTCTTTAATCTAGTGCCGACCTTGAGCGCAGTGGAAAACGTGATGCTGCCGATTCAGTTCGATAAAAAACCGCAATTCAGGCCGGAAGACCGCGCCAAAGAACTATTAGAACTGGTTGGGCTGGGCCACCGTCTTAATAATAAGCCCAACCAGCTTTCGGGCGGTGAGCAACAACGGGTCGCGATTGCCCGCGCGCTGGCGAACCAACCGGCCCTGCTGCTGGGCGACGAACCAACTGGCAACCTGGACAGTCAGCGCAGCCAGGAAATTTTGGAATTGCTAACAGAATTGCGCCAACGCCTGGGCCTGACGGTCTGTATTGTTACCCACGATTCCAAAATCGCCGCGATGTGTGACCGAATGGTGACAATGAAGGATGGTATTTTGTATGAAGGACGCGCCGAATAAGACGGCAGCACCAAAAACCAAAGAGGCCGATAATGCCAAAAAGCTGACCCTAGAGGTAAGCGAGGAACAGGCTGAACAACTAACTCAGCTTTTTGAAATGACCAAAGCGCTGGCAGCCCCAACCCGGTTGGCTATCCTGGGCGCACTGGCGACCCGGATGAAGCAATCGGTCACAATCGAGGAACTGGCGACAGGGCTAAAGCTGTCGCCAGTGCAGTTAGGACGCGATTTGCGGCAATTAGCTGAACTGGGTTTTATTCGTATCGAGGAGTGGCAGGCAACGAAGCCGGGCCACGAACCTGAACCCGCCCTGATTGCTTTTAATCTGGAAGAATATACCCGCAAGCTAATGCCGCAGATGATTAGCACGTTAAGTCATTTGAGCAAGCAGGTGCGGCCCGCCGAGCAGAAGCCAGAAATGGACGAGCGCGCCAAAACGCTTGACCGTTTTATGAAAAATGGTCGGCTGACAGGCTGGCCCGTTCAGCCCAAACGTCAGGCATATCTGGCGGAAGAAATAGCCAAAGTTTTTGAGCCAGTACGCCGCTACAGCGAACGAGAAATAGACGCTATTTTGAAAGAGATTTACGAATACGATCACTGTACCCTGCGGCGCTACCTGGTAGATTTGAAATTGTTGCAACGGGCCGACGGAGTTTACTGGAAGGTGTAGATCAGAAGATTCTTAGCAGCACTTCCCACTACTTTTGGTCGCCAGTTCAATGGTCTTGCCCAAACCCAGGCTAACGGTATTTGCTCCCGTGTCACAGGCGCAATTGCTGGCTGTATCCTGCTGATTAATCGAGTGAACGGGCGCATCGGCTTCCAGTACCACAAACACTTCCCAGTTATTGCCATCGGGGTCAGTCACCCAGACCTTGTCCTGCACCGCGTAACAACAGGTCACTTCATCTTCGCTAAAAGTGGTCAGTTTGGATGCAACGAAGCGCTCTTTGGCACTCAATACTTCATTAGTGCTTTTTACCTGGATGCCGAAGTGAGAGATAGTGCCGCCGGGGGTAAAATTAGCGTTCTCGTTGAGGGTGAAATTAACCGGCGGCTCGGCTACCTCAAATTTGGCATAGCCAGACCGCAGCTTGGTCGGCTCTTGCCCGAAGAGTACTGTGTAAAACGGCAGCGACCGCTCGACATTGCTCACGTTAATAGACACATGCACTCTGGTAGTAGTGGCAAACTCGATTGCGCTGTTACGCTTCTGTACTTCGGTTGTCATCTTGGTATTTTCTCCTTTTTGGTTACAAATACATTTACAATCTTCGATATGTTCTGGCAAAAGTAAAGGTCTGAGTATCAGACCTTTACTTGTTCTTTAGTAACTATACTTTACCATTCATATTGATATTTGTCAATACGTATTCTGGCCTGATTTAGAACTTATTTCAGTAGGGGCGCAATGAATTGCGCCCTGTATAGGGTTTGCCCTTTCAAACCCCTAATACTAAGTACAACTCCCTGCAAATAAGGTGTGGAAATAATAGCTGCTAATTCAGCACCCTACTTGCAGGTAGCTGTACTAAGTCTTAAAAGGATGAATACATTAAGAAGCGAGCAAAGGCCACCATTTGTAGCAGGTTAAAGCCTGCATCGGCAAATCTTCCTGTTGAACTTGAGCTGGCCCAGGTGTAAGAAATGATAGAAATGGTCAAGGTCGGCCAGAGCCAGGTTGACGGAAGAGGGTTTGAGTTTCTTGTTAGTTTGGAGAAAACTTTTGAAATCACGGAAGGCGTAGTCACGGGCGGCCTCATCTTGGAAAGGGCTGGCGTGGTGAACAGGATGGCTTTTGAGATAGCAGCAAAACTCGGTAGCCTTTCATAGGTTGTTAAAGTGCTTCACGCTATTGTGGGGCTGTACCAGAGCATTCTGTTCTGAGGGCAAAATCGAGGTTTAGCTGAAAATTAAACTGCTGCTTTTGCTCCTCTTTGACCTCTTCTTTTTTCATTCCAAGATGTTAAGGACAAAATTAACTCTCAATTCCTTATTTAAAACTTGTATTCTAATCTGAAGAAGAATGGTCTCCTACCTGATTCCTCAGAAACTCTTTATAAAGCTGTAACTCTAACCATATCAAAACTGGCACTGCCTTGCTGGAGGTAAAGGGCGATCTGAGCGGGCTGCTCCAATAACGTTAGCTGGCCCAGGTGATGGTTTTCCCAGCGTAAGAAGAGATTTGCACCAATTTTGCGGAAGCGAAACTGCTGGTAAACCCAGGGATTAAACTGACCAGGTAGGGAGAAATCCTGGCTATCGGAGTTAGTTTCGCAGCGCAAAACCCAGCCGTTTTGGATCTGCTTTAACTTTATTAACGGTCCCGGTTGTTGCTCGGAAAGATAGGCTGGGTAAAAACCGTAACCGCCTTCCGGCGTACTTAATGAGGTCAACTTTGCATTTACTACCAGTTCATAAGTTTCCAGGCGCGGCCCTTTGGTAATAAATTGAGGTTTATCCTTAGCCTGACACCATAGCTGGTGTTCCTTTATCTGCCATTTTTCTGATACTACATCCTCATCAAACAGATTTTCCCAGCCGATAGTAAGGTTAAATCCAGCAAAAGCGGCAGGGCCATTCTCAGTATGTAACATTAGTTCAGTGGGAGGCTCTGGCAGGTTAAAGGATAATTGCTTAACTTCGTCAAGGGCCAGCTTTACTTGGCTTTCACACACTTCTAGCCAAAGCAAATGATACACTTCAAAATTAAAATCTTCCGGCAAATTCCATTCAGTCTGTTTAGCGTTTTGAAATAATGTTACGTTGGCTTGTAGCTGAGACGGGTTAAGCTCAAATCGTAAAAGCGGTTTCTCACCATTATTTAAGGTTAAGCCAATGGTTTTAGCGCGGTTTGAGGAGGGCAGAGTGCGCAGATTGAGTTCGGCTATAAAGTAAGGCTGCTCAAGCTTTAAGCGAGCCTCGGCAGTACCAAAAGCAGCTTCCTGCAACAGTACCTTGTCTTTTACCGACCAGCGTCCACTAGCATAGCTCCAATCAGGCGAATTAAAACCGCTAAGGGTAGGAAGGTTTGGAGCAGCTTCTAATTCAGTGCTGGGGCCAAGTATTAACATACGCTCCCCGGCCCAATCGAGCGGGTCAATTGCCAGCTGGCGAACGCTCCCGTCTAAAGCCCAGCGATGATAGACGCAATAAAGCTGGCGGTTATCCGGCCCACGCACGACCGAATTATGGCCCGGCCCAATTACCTTATCGGGAATGGTACGCAGGATAGGAAGTATTTGTTGTCCATCGGCGACTTGCTGCCATTCGCCAGGGTCAGTCAAATTGGGAGTGGTGGCATAACTGACCCCGTAGCTGATATTTTTCCA
Organism: Chloroflexia bacterium; assembly: GCA_038209275.1. Classification (GTDB taxonomy): domain Bacteria; phylum Chloroflexota; class Chloroflexia; order Chloroheliales; family Chloroheliaceae; genus L227-5C. The sequence continues at coordinate 8,426 of JBBQXW010000072.1, forward strand.
ATTCCCGCCGCTGAACATCTGATAATAAAGACCTTTATGCTTGAGAACAAATGGCCCTTCGACGGTGTGCCAGCGCACTCCGCCCTTTTCGGCTCGTTGCGGGTCATAAACTTGCCAATCGTAACGGGCCAGGGTTACAGGGCGTGGGTTCCCCGCCAGAGTGAAGGGGTCAAGCATCAAGTCAACTGCGGTTCCCGTGCCAACATGAGTATGTTCAATATAATCGGTAGCATAAAATAGATAGCGGCTACCGTCCTCGTCTTGAAAAATATGGGCATCAATTGCAAAATCTTGGTGGGTAAGCCTACGTCCGCTATCCACGAATGGCCCGCCGGGGTGGTCAGCAACAGCTACCCGGATTTCCATCAAGGTTTCGTTGCCTACACTGTAATAAAGGTAGAAGCGACCATTATAATAGCTGACTTCGGGGGCCCAGTAGTAAGGCGGGTTGTCGGCTAAAGCTGCCATCGCCCCGCCCATCTCTTGCCAATGCACCAGGTCAGAAGAATGTAAGACTCCAAAGCAGCGACCATCCATCCACAAGCCGGTGCAATAAGCCCAATATTCGCCACAAAATTTAAGTACAAACGGGTCAGGAAACTCCCGTTTGTAAATCGGATTAATATAACTTTCAAGCATAGTTGCTCTCTTGTATCTATCCTTTAACTTTAGGAGCAGGTTGAGGGGTGGTAGTCGGCCCTTCTACCACCGGCTTTCCATCTTTCCAGTTGAGTTTATCCATCCATACGAAGCGGCGGCTAGTCTTAAGCCCGCTCGAAACTTCCCAGGCGTGATAGACAATCCAGGTCTGGTCGCCAAGTTGTAGTAAGGTCTGGTGTCCGGGGCCAATTACAGGTGGTGACTTTAGCAAGCTCTTCAAAATTGGATTTTCGTTGGCCTGTTCGCACGACCCGGTTGGCCCTTTACAGGTGGCGTAGCCGACGGCGTAGGGAATCCCGGCGTAATCATTGCCGGAGAAAAACAGATAGTAATTGTTATCGTGCTTGAACATAGTCGGCGCTTCGATAACCAGCCCTTCCCAACCCTGGTCATTGCTGATTAATTTGGTCGGCCCAGCACCAACCAGACTAAGACCGTCCGGGGCGAGTTCCTGAACATAAATATTCGTACTGATACCACAACAGTTGCCGTCGTTTTTGAAGTAGAGATACATTTTGTTATCGCTATCGCGAAAAACATTCGGGTCAATCGTGCCACCTTGCTCTGATTGGCAAACCAAAGGCTTAGTGTTGCTATCCTTGAACTTGCCATCTGGCTTATCGCTGACGGCAACCCCAACACATTGCTTGTTGGAAGCTTTGTCGCGGGCAGTGTAATACATTACGAATTTATCGCCAATTTTGGCAACTTCGGGTGCCCATACCAGAGACCCGCCCAATTTGGCCCAGGTGGGCAGGGCAGGCATGGCATCGCTTTGCAACTCCCAGTTTAGCAAATCGGTAGAAGTGGCAAGCTGAATATTGTGGCCCGAACCATTGGTGGCATAGGCGTAGAAAGTGCCGTTATCCTCCAGGATAAACGGGTCGGGGAAATCTTGCCGTAAAACCGGGTTCTGAAAAGAACCGGGTGGTATACTCGCTGGTGTAGCGACTGCTTCAGTGGTAGCCGCCACAATCGCAGTAGTTGGGGCGGCGGTAATTTGAGCGGCAGTAGTCGGGGTCGCGGCGCTAGTTTGAGCGGCGCTGGTCTGGTTGGCGGCGGGCGCGGGGGTAACAGTCGGCGTTTGGTCGCCACAACCCGCCAGCAGACCCAATAATGGCAATCCAACCATCAATCTCATTAATCTGGCGAGGCTCAGGTAGCGCGAGGCAAATTCGCGCCTGCTCCTACCAGATTTCGCGTCTGAATATCGCACGTAAAACTCACTCCTGCAAGTCTTCATTCCTCATCCCTCATCCTTCTTTCCTCATCCTTCACTCTTCATCCTTCTTTCCTCACAGCAAAGATTAGCCTTTGACCCCACTGGATACGACACTGGCGACGATAAAGCGTTGCAGCGACACGTAAATAAGCAACACTGGAATAGCGGCAATAACCGCACCCGCCATCATCAGGCCATATTCAGAAGTGTAAGCCCCTTGCAAGCTGCGAAGGCCAATAGGCAGGGTCTGCAAATCGCGGTCTTTCAAGACCAATAGCGGCCACAGGAAGTCGTTCCAGCTTGCCAGAAAAGTAATTACTCCCAGGGTCGCCAAAGCTGGTTTGGTCAGGGGCAGCACAATTTTGTAGAAGGTTTGGAGGGTATTTGCCCCGTCAATATAAGCCGCTTCCTCAATTTCTTTGGGGATAGTCAAAAAGAACTGCCGTAGAAAGAAAACCCCGAATACCCCCGCCAACCCTGGTAGAATTACGCCGGGGAAAGTGTTGAGCAGATTGAGGGCGTTTATGGTCAGAAAGTTGGGAACTACAAACATCAGGCCCGGCAGAAACAGGGTTGCCAACAACAGGGCAAAAATTATATTCCGTCCAGGAAATTCCAGCCGGGCATAAGCGTAAGCCGCCAGCGAATCAACTATCAGAACCAACACAGTGGCGATGGTGGCAATAAACATACTGTTGATAAACCAGGTTACGATAGGTGTGCTGGTATTATCTATAATTTTCTGATAATTCTCAAAAGTTGGATGCTGGGGAATCCACTGGATTTCGCGGGTAAATAACTCCGCTTTAGGTTTGAGCGAGGTAGAGAACATCCAGAAGAGCGGCAGCAAAATGATGAGCGCAATAAAGCTCATAACGGCATAGATAATAACGCGCTCCACCAGTTTCCGGCTGAAGCGGCGCGACCTTTCTTTTCTTTCACTTTCAGTGGTAGGTCTTGTCATGGTTGCCATGTTGCTTTTCCTCCCCTAATCCTTCTGCCGGAAAACCCGGAAATTGATGTAGGACACTAAAATCATAATCAACGCCACGATAACCGACATTGCCGCCGCGCTACCCTGGTTGTAACGCTCGAAACCTTCGCGGTAAATCTGGTACATTACCGGCTCGGTAGCGCGAGTACCGCCTGCTTCTACCGGCCCGCCCTGGGTCATAAGGAAAGGCTGACCAAACAGGTTAAACGAAGCGATAATTGAGGTAGTAATGATGAAAACCAGTACGGGTCGGAGCAAGGGGATGGTAATACTGAAGAACATTTGGGTACGGTTAGCGCCATCTACCGTAGCGGCTTCGTAAAGGTCCTGGGCAATATCTTGCAGGGCCGCTAACAAAATAATCATGTTAAAGCCCATTGTCCACCAAATTGTTGCAACCACGATAGCGACCCATGTCCAGGGCATCGTAACGAGCCAGCGCGGTGCTTCCAGACCCAGCCCCTTAGCATAGTAGTTAATCAAACCGCCCTGGCTCTGGAAAATCCACCACCATAGCAACGAAATTACCGCCACTGAAAGTACCCAGGGAGCAAAATAAATTGCCCGAAAAATATTGCGGCCTGGAACTTTACTGTTAAGCAGCACCGCCAGCAGCAACGGAATAATCACCAGCAAAGGTACGCTGTAAACTACAAACTCGACTGTGTTACCCAGAGCATTCCAGAAACCACGCGACTGAACCGTGTCAGGCGTGAAAACCTGAACATAATTATCCAGGCCAATAAATTTGTTGGCTTCGGGCCGCAGGTAGTTATACTGGAAAAGGCTAACCACCAATCCGCTAAAGAAGGGGTAGCCCAGGAATACGGCAAACAGAATAAAATGAGGCAAGATGAACAAATAAGGCGTAAGTCTAAATTTGCCTTTCATGCCTAACTTGCGGGCAACCGTCGCCCCCTCCCGTTGCCCCTGTCCTAAGATTTGCGCCATCGCATTTTTACCTCGCTAATAGCCGGGAAGTAACTCAGTGGGCTACTTCCCGGAAGTAAATACTAATCTTCGATTTGTAGGCGGTAGACCCGCACGTAATCAAAGTTGGCAGTAAAGCCCGCCCCACCCATCGAGACCAGTCCAATCCGAGCGTTGTCCCCCAGATTGTGCGTCCAGGTTCCGCCGCGCACCCAATGTTCACCATCCTGGCTGGTGAAGGCGGTGTAAAGTTCTTCACCGTTTTGGTTGCGCTTGGCAATTCGCAGGTAAGTCCACTCGCTCGGTGGCCCGACTACCGTATTGCCATAGCGGGGATAGCCCGCCGGAACCGGGAACAATTCTTTAGCAAACTCGGTCTGGCGAGTATTAAAGATAGAAACATTGACCAGCTTGATAAAGTTGTCGTCATTACCGTAAATGACCAGCCCAGCCTGCACAAAATTGTGAATAGTTTGGTCTGCCGGGACGTTCAGTTTGACCCTGGTTTCCACCACGTACCGACCATTGGGGGCGCGTTCGGTCAGCACCGAAGCATTGTTGCTACCCTCAAACAAATCGGCGGCTTGAGTATCAAAGCGCAGTGTTCCATTTTCAAGACTATAGCTTGAAGCAGATGGTTGGCGTACCCAGCTCCAGCGCGGATTAAGGATCGAGCGGTTAAACTCATCCGAGAGCGCTTCAATTTGTTCGCCGGGTTCTAATTGCTGAACTTCTCTTGGTTCGTAGTTACTCTCCTGACCGGGCTGGGCCGCCGGAGCAGCTTGCGGTTTATCAGAAGCCCAGCGACCACTCCGCACGTTGGGCCAACCATCGTCCCAGTCCACCGGGTCGAGCAGCACCGGGCGCTTGGTGAAGCCAACCGCTCCCGTAAAGTAAGGGTCATTGCGGTCTACGGCGTGATAGACTGTCCAATATTGTCCGGCAAAATCTTTGAAAACCGAATTATGACCAGTACCAACCCAACGGTTGCCATTCATAGAAAGTACGGGCGTACCACCTACCCGGCCATCGGTGGGGTTGAGCGAAACTCCTTCACGGTCTACATACGGCCCTAGCGGGTTTTTCGAGCGTCCCACAAAAACACTGTAGCCGGTTAGCGGCCCTCGGCAGCAGTCTGTAGCTGACACGAACAGATAATAAAATTCGCCGTGTTTAACTACATTTGGCCCTTCGTAACGGTTGTCAATGGTAATCTGGGTCTGAGTTGCCGGGTTGGAATATAGCCCATTCTCCGAAAGTTCGCGGGCGGAGATACCGCCAAAATAACTGCCGTAGAAGATGTAGCGTTTCCCATCTGGCCCGGTTACAATTTCGGGGTCAAAGACCCAGCGCCGAGAGCCAGGACAACAAAATGCTTCGTGCGGCTCTACCACTGGCCCGCCACTATCCGTCCAGGGGCCAAGCGGAGTCGGGCCGGTGGCTACGCCAATTGCACTCCCTCCACCTGGCAGGTCAGTCCAGGAGGCAGTGTAATAAAGGTAATATTGACCGTTATAATACTGAATTTCGGGAGCCCACAGCCCTGCGTCGTCGGCTACCCAACCGGGCCGGGTGCTAAAAACATCTCCCATGTAAGTCCAGTTGACCAGGTCGGAAGATTTAAGCATCGGCATCAGGTGGAAGTTGAAGTTAGGGCCAGTTCGGTCATTGCCGTTGAGCGGGTCGGTAGTGCAGTACATGTACCAGTTCTTGTCACCCGGTGTCTGACCATAAATAATGGTTGGGTCGGCACAACTTTCCACCATACCGCCACCCGGAATCTGGATAGGCAAGGGGTTTTGATAGGATTTGGTAGCCGTCAGAGGTTGGGCTTCCGCCGTACCAAGCGGCACTATAAATAAAGCCAGTGCCAGGAGCATTACACTGAGTAGAGACCAGCCTTTATAGCTGAAGAAACCTTTTGGCATGAATATTCTCCTCGGTAGAGTTGCTACCCTCATAGCAGGCGGTAGCTATTTACTCTCGCTCTCAGACCGCTTGCCGCTTTTTGGGCAAGGGTCTGTTAGTCACACTTCATTCAGCCACACCTTTATAAGACTTTCGCTTAAGCGGCCTTGCCCCGCAGGGACATGACAACTAAAGCGAAAGTCATGCTTTAGCCAGAATACCAGCTGGGAGAGATTTTAGGGGAGGGGACTTCTACCCGGACTAGAGGATATACAAGCAAAGATAGTTCCGGGTAGATATTTAAATTTAAAGCTGGCCTGTGCTAAAAGCCTGATTCAGTTGGGCTAGAAGGACGAACCAAATTAAAACCCCGGTTCGCCCTTTCGTCCTTTTACTTACTGCTTGGGCGTAGTGCCGAACTTCTGCTTGTTCTGAGTCAGGATTTGATTGGCTTTGTTAGCCGCATCATCCAGGGCCGCTTTAGGGTCGTTCTGGCTACCGCTCATTACCGCCAGAATTGCCGGCTCAAGCGCCTGCCCGAAAGTATCGGTGATACCAGGGACGGCAGGCGGGAAGAAGGCATTTTCTACCGAAGGAGCGATAGAAGCTTGCGGGTCAATCGCCTTGAAATCAGCGCCGTTGCGAACCGAGTTTCGGGCCGGAATCTGACCAGCTTTGGCCCATTCAACCGAGTTTTCACTGATGTATTTAATCAGCATCGCGCCTGCGGCATCCTTGCAGGCATCCGCGCCCTTTTTGTGAGTGGGCATGGTCAACTGATGCGAACCAGCCCAGGTAGCAGGCTGCGGGCCAATTTGCGGAACGGCAGTCGCTTTACCGGCGAACGAAACGGATTTACCCGTTACGTTAGTAATCTGCCAGATACCATTCCAAATCATGCCTACGCCTCCGGCTTTGAAAGCGTTGAGTTCGGCATCAACTTCGAGTTTCGGCTCGGAGTATTTGCTCTGCACATCCTTCATCCACTGGAGCGCTTTCACCCCGGCATCGCTGTTCCAGATAGCTTTCGAGCCATCTTCATTAAACTCGGTGCCGCCGTACTGGTGCAGCATTTGCTGGAAAATCTGCATTACCGGGAAGCCTGCGGTAATGTCAAAACCCTTGTTGTTGCCTTTGGTCATGGCCGCTGCCGCTTTGGTGAATTCCTCGGCAGTTTTGGGCGGAGCGGTCAGGCCCGCCGCCTTTAGCATATCCTCGTTATAAAAGACCGTCATTGGGTGAATATCTAGCGGAATGCTGTAGCGCTTTCCAGCTACTTCGCCACCCTTCCAGACTGCCGCCGGGAAGTCGCTGCCCTGAACACCGACCTTTGCTACCACATCGTCAATCGGGCGCAGCACGTTGTTGAATACCTGAGTCGGAACCTGGTCAACGTGGACAATCGCTACATCGGGCAACGTATCAGAAGCCGCCGACGTACCAAGTTGAGTGTAGTAGTCGGCCTGAGTGGTCATCGTAACCTTGATATTGGGGTTGGCCTTATTGAAGCTATCCACAATTTTGCCCATAAATGGTCCGTCCGGGCCAGTGAAAGGGTTCCAATAGGACAATTGAACGTTAGTGCAATTCGCCGGAAGGGTCAGAGCCGCGCCCGTTCCAGTACCTGCCCCGGCAGCAGTAGTGGCGGCGGCAGGAGCAGTGGTGGCTGCTGCTCCGCCTGCGGCAGTAGTGGCGGCGGCAGTAGTCGCGGCGGCAGGAGCAGTAGTCGCTGCACCACCTGCGGCGGTAGTGGCAGCGGCAGCAGTGGTTGCAGGAGCCGCAGTGTTGGTGGCGGTGTTATCACCACAGGCAGCCAACATCAGAGCGAACAGGGTTGTTACCAAAGCAAGAGTTAAAACTTGCTTTAACCGATACTGCATAGTATCATCCTCCTTAATAAATGGTGTTCACAATTAACTCGGCAAAGAGTTAAATCCAGCGAGAAATAGGTTGACAGACCTGTTTCTCTTTTTTTGCCCTGGACAATAACAGGGTATGTTAAAAGACCAGGAGCGACAGAATGCTTCATAGCTACGCTCATCTATTTAAATGGACTATAGCCTTATAATACTGGCGCGATGGCTTCTTCTATACAAGAAAAAGCAAAGTCAACACGCCGAACTGAGAGAACTTAAGCAGTGTGTAGTGTAGTTTGGGGTATAAGGCAGCAACGTCGCTGGGTATAGAGTAGTTCACTTAAAAATTTATCCAGAATAGCGGTAGCCAACCCTCAAAACCAAATCTTGAGGGTAATTGCCAAACTTGCTACCGAAAAGATTAATCCCCCCAACATGCTCCGCATCTGGTTTTATCCCGATACGTACCGACATAAAAGGGGACTCGCTTAGTTTCAGGTCGCGAATGGTTACGCCAGAGATGGGAATACCATCCACTTCGGTTTTTGTTTCGCTGACGTGCCAGTATTTTAGCAAGCCATATTGCGTATTGCGCGGTGTCCACCAATCCGGCGTTAAGTGTCCCGGCTCACCGCCAAAGTCGGAAGGGCTAGTCCAGGTTCCTATTTCTATTCCATTAATCCAGACGGTAATATCGGAAGGCCAATCCAGATTGTAAAGTGGCGCTTCCGAACATACTTCCATACTGAGTCGTAACGAGTCGGCTTGCGCTCCGGCGGGAACCCGGTTAGGAAAGCGATATTCCAGATACCCCTGATAGAACCAGATTAATTGAGCATTCATCCGGCTTGGTTCGTAAAAGGAGGCCGGGTCATCCAGCAGACCGATAATTCCCGTTTCACTCAGCAATCCACAGGTCGGCGTAACCTGACAATCCACGAAAGCGCCCACTGGCATGGTTAACTCTACGGCCTGTTCACGGGGTTTATCGTTTACTGGCAATTCAATGATGATTTTGTCATACATCCGGGCGCAAACTTTCTGTAATCCCCGACTGGCTGGTTCAAGTTCGGTACGAATAAGACCGGCCTCCTCCAGGGTTTCAACGTGCAAGGCAGTAGTGGAGGTAGGCAAGTCGAGCGCAGCAGCTACTTCGCTCACACTGGCAATTCGGTCGGACAAAAAACGCAAGATACGGATGCGGTTGAGAGAATCAAGCGCCTTTAGTACCCTCTCAAGCTGAAGTTCGGGGGTTCCTTCATTAAGGGTCAATATTCGGCTGATTTCCTCTCGCTCTGCCGCCATATATTACCGCTTTCGTTTGGATTGAATGTATGGCAATTGTGTTCAGAAAAATTACTATTACAGAAAACTTGGATGATTTCAAGTTATATGCTTCATAATAGAGGAGAAAAGTATTCTTGTCAATAGCCTAAATGAAGAAAATCGCGATACTTTTAAGGATTTAGCCTCAAACCGCTGATTATAGATTTTTTCTATCCAATCTTTATAATTCAATCTTAGATAAAATAGCAAATTACCTAGCAGAACTTATGGACAATTACAGAAAAGTTGTATAATATACTACTTAAGCGACATAATCAGGAGAACACATGCTTTAAAAGTCTTGGAATTATTTATTGACTGCTCCAAGAAAAGCCTTTTTCTACATTTCAGCAATATCAGTGCCATGAAACTGAAACAGCCTGGTTTACAGGCTAAAAAAGCAAAATCTAGCTATTTTTAAGATAGATAGGAGGCAAATAATATGCGCCAAACTCGTTCACTGGCAGGCACCTGGCAATTCCAGCTTGACCCAGAGGGGCAACTTGAGGTTAAAACGCTTGAGCCTGAGCGTGAAATTAAAGTCCCCCTTCCCTGGCAAGCGGCCTTTCCTGAGCTAGAGCGTTACAGTGGCTACGCCTGGTATCGGCGCTACTTTGAACTGGACGAAAGCTGGCTTAACGGTGAAGTATTACTTCACTTTGGGGCGGTGGATTACTGGTGTCAGGTTTTTGTGAATAGCGAGTTGGTAGGCCAGCACGAAGGCGGCTATACCCCCTTTACTCTCCCGGTATGCGCCCATTTGAGACCAGGTCGAAATGAAATCGCGGTGCGAGTTTACGACTCGGTTCAGACCCATATGCTTATTTCGCGCTGGCCGGATTACCCGACCACTACCAGCCCGAACGGGCCTCCTTTCGATGCTAATCATATTCCGCACGGTAAGCAAGAATGGTACATAAATGTTGGAGGAATCTGGCAGGATGTAACGTTTACGGTTGTTCCGAAGACCTACTTAACTGGCGTAGCAGTTATAACCGATATTCATAGCGATGAAGCGCACTTTAACATTAAAGTCGCGGGAGATAGCCAGGCAAGCGGGGAAATGCTGATTACGGTACGGGGAAAAGATGCCCACACCTGGGAAACTGCACTTGCGCTTACACCCGGTAAGACTACTTATGAGACGAGCGTCAAAGTAGAAAATTCCCAGTTGTGGGAAGTAGATGCGCCAAATCTTTATACCGCGACGGTCGGGCTTAAAATTGGGGATAACGAGGATAATTTATCTACTCGCTTTGGCTTCCGCGAGATTACGACCAGAAACGGGCAATTACTCCTTAATGGCGAACCGCTGTTTTTGCTTTCGGCGCTCGACCAGGATTTGTATGCCGACACGATTTATACCGTTCCATCCGAGGAATACTTGCGAGATGAGTTCAAGAAGGCTAAAGAATTAGGTTTTAATAATCTACGCTGCCACATCAAGCCACCTGACCCGCTTTACCTCGATGTAGCCGATGAAATGGGTTTGCTAGTCTGGGCTGAAATCCCTTCCTGGCGCACTTTCTATCCGAAGGGTACGGTTCATCCCAACCAGTTAAATCTGGATGACACTATTAAACGCCGGGTCGAGCAAACTTTAGAAGAGATGATTGAACGCGATTTTAATCACCCTTCACTGATAATCTGGACAATTGTAAATGAGGATTGGGGGACAGCCTTGCCGCTTAGTGCCGACGACCGGGCCTGGGTATCTCAAATGTACCAGCGTTGCAAGCAACTCGACCCTACCCGATTGGTAGTAGATAACTCGGCTTGCCCGGCTGCGTGGGGGCCAAATGTACACGTGCTTAGTGACCTGGACGATTTTCATATTTATGCCAATATCCCCGACCAGGCCGACAAATTTGAACAAACCCTGGAACAGTTCAATTTACGACCACTATGGACTTACTCTTCCAACGGGGATAGCCAGCGCACCGGGCAAGAGCCTTTAATCCTCTCGGAGTTCGGTAACTGGGGCTTACCCTCGGTAGAGGCACTGCGAAAGCACTACAAAGGCGACCCGAATTGGTTCAAGCTTGGCCCCTGGTGGTCGCCCTGGGATGGCGAGCCGGGTTGGGCTGCCGGGGTAGAAGAACGCTTCCGCGAATTTGGGTTGGAGGCTATCTGGGGAGATTACGAGAAATTCGCGGAAGCGACCCAGTGGCATCAGTTCGCGGCGCTAAAATTCGAGATTGAAACAATGCGTCGGTTGCCACACCTGTCTGGTTACGTTATTACCGAGCTATCGGATATTTATTGGGAGAGCAACGGTCTACTTGATTTTCTGCGTAATCCGAAGGTCTATCACGACCAGTTCCATATTTTCAACAAGCCTGACGTGTTAGTTCCACACGTCGAACGCTACGCTTATTGGGACGACCAGCCCTTGCGAGTACATCTGATTGGTTCACATTTCGGGCCGAACGATTGGAAGCAGGCTACACTTAGTTTCGGAATTGGCGACGTTAGTAGTGAAAGCGAAGAGTTACACGAAGAAGTTAAACCGGGCGAGGTAAAATCACTAGGCTTGCGCTATAGGACTTTACCAAAAGTTGCTAAAGCGCAAGATATAGTGGGCCAATTTTCATTAAAGGCCGCTTCGGGCGCAGAGTTAGCCCAAAACCGGCTTAAAGTGCTGGTACTACCCGCGCAAGAGCGAGCGGCCAAATTCGAGGGTGAAATCGCAGTAATTACCCGCACAAACGCTTTTAGCCAGGCCAGCGCCGATTTTGCTATACCCACAGCCGAAGTCGAAAATATCTCAACTCAGGCCACTATCTCAGGCATAGAACAGTTATCTATTCCCAATCAGGGGCGGAATACGAGTCCAGCTGGGCTTTTAAGTGCTTTGCAAGAGCTGGGTTATAGGGTGAAGGCGCATCTGACACAAGATACTCAGTTGGCGGTGACAAATTTTCCGAGCGAAGAATTGTTGAAGTGGGTGCGCGAAGGTGGCAGGTTACTGTTCACTGCTACTGGCCCAAGCCCCTTCTTCTGGGTGCAAAGCCGCGGCGGGTCATACGGTGGTAGTTGGATGAGCAGCTTTAGCTGGTTACGGCCCGGCGTTTATCAGCGATTGGAGGGGGTGTCCAATCCGCTAGAGCTACCATTCAAGCGAGTAATGCCACTTGGCACTATTTTGGGCCTACCTGTTGCAGACCAGAGCGTACAAGGTGATTTCCTGGCTGGGCAGGTCGGAGGTTGGATAAATCATTCAGCAATACACACAGTGCAATTCCGCTACGGTAAGGGCCGGGTAATTATGACTACCTTCGAGCTAGTACGAGCCTTGCGCGAGTACCACGACCCGGTAGCTATCGCAATGCTGCACGATTTGATAGAATACCTGGCTTCGGAGCAGTGCCAGCCGATGCTTGAGGCCAATTATTAACTGTGTCCACAATTTAGAGTTAGAAGTTGAAAGGTTTATTAGTTATGTCAAATAAACTGTTAAATGAGCAAGAAATAAAAGATTATGCCCAGGCAGTACGAGAAACCAGTTTTTGCCTGATTCCCGGAATGTTGCCGGTAGAAACTCTCGACCGTTGGCACGAGGCTTTTTTGCCACTACTGCACCGCCATATCGAACGGGAAGGCCAGCGCCTGAACCGGGGGCCAGGTCGTTACTATGTAACCTTGCCCTTCACCGAACCGTTTGCCGACCCACAAATTTTCGAGAACGATGCTATTATGGCGGTAATAGAACAACTGGTAGGTCGGGACGGGGTAATGTGTCAGTTGGCGACTGATACGCCAGTGGAAGGTTCGCAGTACCAGGAAGTACACCGCGATACACCTCCGCTTTTTCCCGAAACCGGGCAGGAAACACCACCCTTCCAGCTTGCCGTAAATTTTCCATTGGTAGATGTAACGCCGGAGAATGGGCCGATAGAAATCGCACCCCACACTCATCTACTCGCTAAGGAGGACGGGTTGCGCCAGATTAATAATGGCGAAATTAAGCTTGAACAAGTTTTTATGAAAAAGGGAGATGTAATGATTCGGGATGTGCGTCATTTGCACCGGGGTACACCTAATCCAAGTGGCATCCCACGTCCAATGGTAGTAATTGGCTATAGCCGTCGTTGGCTGTTCCGCCCCGAAGTTTCGATAAAAATTCCGCGTTCGGTCTGGGAAAAACTATCCGAGCGGGCGCGTTTGTGGCTGCGCTTCAATCCTAAAATAGAAGAGCTTGACCCGAATGGAGAGGAAGTCTACCAATCTTTCGCCTATTAAATATACTCAATTAGGAGCATATTTCTAGTGAACAAGTGGTGCCTTTTTCAGGTTCTTCCGCACTTTGCATGAAGCGGCGAAATGGCTCTTGCAATTTGAGCTTAAGGATCAGGCACTAAACGACAAATACCTCAACTTTTCACGCAAAGTGCGGAAGAATCGGTTTTTCTACGCTTGAAATGGAAATCACAACAAGAAGCTGGATTCAAAATTTTGATGGGAAAAGGAAAAAGAGGCGCGCCTGGAGGGATTCGAACCCCCGACCTACGGTTCCGAAGACCGACGCTCTAGTCCACTGAGCTACAGGCGCATACAGATTTGGAAGCACAGGCGCTATTATAACAAAAAATCGGCCTAAAGCCAAACGCCTGTCTCAGGTTTAGGTGTTCGTCAATTTTTGTATTGGGGTAAAGAGTTCCCGACCATAAATAGGTCGGGCTAAGAAACAAATCAGCCTGTTTTTAGCCCAACCCATTTATGGTCGGGTTCAGATATAGGTAATTGTCAGCCGTGCAAGGTCGGGCGACTGATATGCTTGACCGAGGCTTGTGGCCTGAAACGGAAAGCCGAGCAAATGGCATCTACTGAAACCATTGCCACACCCTCCCATCCAGCCTGAGTAAGAGCGTCCCAGCCCCGGTCACGGGTGAGGTCAGTAGCTATTTTCGAGCTAAGTTTAGGCTAGGTCAGCCACAACAACCCACCTGGTTTGACCACCGCCAGCACGACGGGAGCATCCAGTTCCAGTTCGGCCTGGTTTTTGACAAATAGCTGCACCAAATCAAACTGACCATCCGGCTTTTCGGCCCGCTCAACTCCTTCGGGTAGTGCGCCAAGTAGTTCAAAATAACCTCCCGGCGCTTTCAGAACAAGAATGCGCTGATTGGGCTTGATACCAAGTTTCTTGACCAGTGAGCTATCTGCCATTTGCGTTTCGTCCTTTGCCCAGCGCCTGTGGATTGACGCAAGCGACCATCGGTTCGCCGCGTAGCGCTGCTACTAAATTTCGGGCCGAAATATCGGCCATCTTGCCGCGTGTAATGCGGGTGGCGCTGCCGACGTGCGGTAAAACTGTTACCTGCGGTAACGTAAGTAGGGGGTCATCGGCTTTCATCGGTTCAGGGTCGGTGACATCGAGACCAGCACCGCCGATTTGCCCGGTTTTTACCGCTTCGTAGAGGGCTTGCTGGTCAACCACCGGGCCACGCGCGGTATTTATCAAAATCGCGGTGGGTTTCATTAGTTCAAAATCGCGGCTGGTCAGGTAATGGCGGGTCTGGGCGGAAAGCGGCACGTTCACGCTCACAAAATCGCTCTGCTGCAAAAGCTCGTCCTTCTCGACGTAACGCGCTCCTAATTCACTTTCGGCTTTTTCGTCGCGGCTGCGACTGTGATACAGGATTTGCATATCAAAACCTCGCGCCCGCTTCGCCACCTCGCGCCCGATACGGCCCATTCCCAAAATGCCCAGTGTAGCATGATGCACGTCGCCACCCAACATATCGAGCGGCCCCCAGGTCTTCCATTGCCCCTGCTTCACAAAATCTACGCCCTCGGCAATCCGGCGGGCCGTCGCCAGTATCAGGGCAAAAGCTAAATCCGCCGTCGTTTCGGTCAGCACGCCCGGCGTATTGCCCACCAGCACGCCGCGCTCGGTTGCCGCCGCCACATCTATATTGTCGTAACCAACCGCAAAGTCGCTGACTACCCGGAGGTGCGGGCAGGCATCCAGCACTTCGCCGTCTACCCGGTCGGTCAACATTGCCAATAGTCCTTCGCAATCCGCCGCTTCCCGCATCAACACTTCACGCGGTACTGGCCCGTCCCCTTCCCACATCCGCATATCAAAATCTTGGAGCCACCTCAAGCCTTCTTCTGGTATTCGTCGCGCTACGTAAATTTTAGTTTTCGCCCCCTCGCTCATCCTGCTCTCCTTTATTCTGTGCGCTTTAGGATTTTTTTATAGCTTTGGAACTTTTTTGCAAAAAGGTTCCAAAGCTATAAAAAAGAAAAACCTGGGTTAAATCAAAAATGCTGCTACTATGATAGCCCAAAGCCTCCAATAGTTCAATCAAAACTGGCCCATTTGACTCCTGTGCCTGGATACTGTAATTTAATTCCCTGAAGCAAGCCTGCACAATCGCCTGTAGAGTAGTTTGATTTGTAGGAAGGGGGCTGCGCCTTCGATTTCTGACCTACGGTAAGGGTGAAATCGAGGGCGCAGCCCCCTCCTACAGCGAAAAAGATTTATTTATAATACAGAAAAGTTAAAAATTGTAACTACCCGACATCGTCACGCCCCTTTACGGGGTGTGAGGAACGAAGCATCTCTGGTTGCCAAAGTAAGGTCCATCAGGTAGAGCCGAGACCCTCCCTGCGTCAGGGTGACAGTCGCAAAGGACAGCGTAGTTATAAAAAATTAAAAGTTCTCAGGAGAGCAGAGTGTCCACTACTGAAAATGAACGTTCTATTCAAAGGATAAAGATTGACCAATCCAAATATGAATTAGAAGCGAAAAAAAAGCTTCAGTATTGGCTAACCAGTTTCACCGCCGACAAACCCCTGGTAATAGTTCCCATTTTCGACGACTACGATGAATTGTTGGAATGTCTGGATAATTTGTTGGCTAATACGTCTTCCGACACGCCGCTACTTCTGTTTGACGATGCCAGCCCCGATAATCGGATAATGCTTCTGCTAGAGGCTCTTTCTAGTGAGCGGGGTTTTCTCTATCTCCGCCGACAAAACAGTAGCGGCCTAGTCCACAATTTGAATCGGGCCGTAGAATGGAGCGCGCCCCGCGATGTGATAGTAGTAAGCAGCGCGGTGGTTGTGTCGCCTGGTTGGGTGGAGCGGTTGCAGACGGCGGCTTATTCGCGCTCGACGGTGGCAACGGCGACTGCTTTCAGCAACAACGGCACTTTTCTATCTATTCCGCACCGCAACACGCCCATTCCGAATCTGGTCAAGGGTCTGACCACCGAACAGACTGACCGCCGGATTAGTGAAACTTCATTAAAATTACATCCACTCATCCCGGTGGCCCAAAACTATTGCGCCTATTATCGCCGTTCCGCCCTCGATGTGGTCGGTAGTTTTGATGAAGCTTTTGCATCTGGCGTGGGCGCTGATACTGATTTTTCGTTGCGGGCGACGGCGGCGGGCTTTTCGCACGCTCTGACAGACAATTTGTTTGTCTTTCACAAGCTTACATCACCTGCTAAAGCTGAAGACAGTGCCGCCGAAAACCGCTTGCGGCAGCGCTACCCCTGGTACACCGATAGTCTGAAAGAGGCTAAAAATGCCACCGGCACGCCTCTGGCGCTGGCGCTAGAAAGAGCGCGCTCGGCTTTGCTGGGCTATCGTATCGCGATTGATGCTACTGCGCTGGATGGCCTCACAACCGGGGCGCAAGTGCTGGTACTCGAACTAATCAGAGCGCTGGCAGCGTTAGTTACGCCCAAACATCTGGCGGTGATTATCCGGGATGATGTGCCAAAAAAAGTGCTGCTGGACACTGAAGCACTGGTTGACGAAGTGCTGCGGGTCGGGGAACTCGAAAACCTGGAACAGCCGCGCTTCGATTTGGTTCATCGCCCATATCAGATTTATTCGCCGGAAGCACTGAGTTTATTGCAACGTTGCGCCCGCCGCGTTATTGTCTCACACCTTGATTTTATCAATTTTTCCAACCCGACTTACTTTGCCAACACCGAAGATTGGCGCTATTTTCAGGAATTGACCCGGCACGTTTTCGCGGCGGCGGACGGCATTGCCTTTATCAGCCAGGATGCGGCGCAGGAAGCAACTCAGCACGGTTTAACCCTGCCGGAACAACGTAGTTGTGTTACTTACGTCGGGGTAGACCATCACCTGAGCGCGGTGCAGAGCCGTCCGCCCGCCGAAAGCAGCCGTTTTCAGGGCCAGCCTTTTATTGTAATCGTTGGGCATAATTTGAAACACAAAAATCGAATTTACGCCTTACAACTTTTCAAGCGCCTGAGCGAACAATATCAGTGGCCCGGACATGTGGTGCTGATTGGCCCAAATGTGGTCGCGGGCGGTTCTGGCAGCGAGGAAGCCTTGTTCCGCCTATCCAACCCGCAGTTGCGCGACCAAATGCACTACCTGGGCGCGGTGGCTGAAGCCGAGAAGCAGTGGTTGCTGGCAAATTCGGCTCTGGTACTTTATCCCTCGATTGCCGAAGGTTTTGGTTTAGTTCCGTTTGAGGCGGCTGCCGTCGGTAAACCGGCCTTAACAACTCGTTCAACTTCGCTGGGCGAGGTGCTGGGGGAAGAAGTAGCTTATCTGGAGTTGCTCGACCCTGAGCAAGATGCGGCTACCGCCTGGGCGCTTATCTCCAACCCAGAAGCTGCCGCTCGTCAAGTCGCCGCAATTCAAGCCCGTGCCACTTTTTTCACTTGGGAAGGAGTTGCCGCCAAAACTTGGGAATTTTACGAGCGCGTGCTGGGTTTGCTGCCCCGCCAACGATATACTGCTTCCAGCACTAGCG
>JBBQXW010000073.1:0-25941 GCA_038209275.1 Chloroflexia bacterium
ATGCCGTAAGCCATTGAAAGGCCCAACCCAGTGCCGCGCACACCTTTAGTAGTATAAAACGGTTCAAAAATATGGCGACGTACATCGGCAGGCATTCCATTTCCGCTATCCCAAACATCCAAACAGACCATATCTTTATCGGGATAAGTCCGAAAACCGATTTTGCCGCCGCCAGGGGGCATAGCATCAACCGCATTGTTGACCAGATTAATAAGCACCTCGCGTAACTCGGCAGCTTTACCCCGGATTGGCGGTAAATATTCCATCTCTCGCTCAATTTCGATGTAGAGTCCCTTGACCTGGGCATCGTCACGCCAGCGCGGGCGACTCAATTCAATCGTACTTTGTACCACTACATTTACATCAACCAATTCGAGATTTTGTTGCATATGATGCCCGGTATATTCCTGGATGCGGCGAACAGTCTCCGCGCCATCCAGGGCCGATTGTTCGATGACTCGCAAAGTTTGCAAAGTATCGGGGTCATCGGTATCAGATTCCAGCAATTGAGCGTGGCCGAGAATATTCGCCAGCACGTTATTAAAATCGTGGGCCACCCCACTAGCCAGTTGACCCAGCGCCCGCATCCGCTCCTGCTCGGCCTGACGGTTGCGGGTAGTTATATCGCGACCAATCGCCTGCAAACCAATTATTTCGTTTTGTTCATAAAGCAAGCCGCTACTAAATTCGAGGTTGATAACTTCGCCTTCTTTATTAACCGCTTCGATTTCGAGGGATTGTTGCGCCTCCAAAGTAAAAGGTTGGGAAGAGGATAGAGTTTTATAAATTTGCTGCAAAACCGCCTGACCTTCTTGAGTCAGGAAAACCGCCAATTCTTTGCCCAGCATCTCGGCGGGATGATAGCCCAGCAGAGTACGCACTCGCTCATTGATATAAGTTAGCCGACCATTTCGGTCAAGAGTAAGAATCAAATCGCTGGCGTTTTCGGTAATCAACCGATAGCGGCCCTCCGACTGGGTCAGATTATTGTAAAGTTGAGCATTTTCTATTGCAATCGCCGCCTGATTTGCCAATGTCGTCAATATTTCGAGGTCGCCGTTGCCAAAATGACTCTCGGCTTGCATCAGACAAACTATCAGCACCCCAACGTGTCGCCGCCCCAGACGCAGAGGAATACCGGCAGTTTCGTATACAGGCGTGATAAAATTTTCCGACCGATTTTCCCACTCCGAATAGCGTTCTATAACCTGCACTCGCCCTTCGTGGTAGACCAGACCGCAAATGCCTTTATCTAAAGGTACATTTTTATTAAGCAGATTTATTTCTGAATTAAAAGTCGCAACGTAAGTATGGTGTTTTTGTTCTTCATCCCACAACAAAAGAAAAGCCCGGTCAGCATGCGATAAGCGAACGGCGGATTTAACTACCTCGCCAGTAATAGTTTGCAAATCGAGGCGCAAATTAATCATTTCCGAGGCGCGAATTAATTCGAGTAATTGGGTATTGCGTTCGATAACGTCGCGTTCGGCTTTGCGGAGGTTGAGCATAACCTTGATGCGGGCCTGAAGTTCTTTGATGCGAAAAGGTTTGGAAATATAATCGTCTGCCCCGGCATCAAAGGCGCGCAGTTTATCATCAGCAAAATTACTGGCGCTGACCATAATCACCTTGGTGCCGCGCCAGAGTTCGTTAGTTTTGACCAAACGGCAGATTTCAAAGCCGCTCAAATCCGGCATTTTCACATCGAGCAACAGCAAATCGAAGGGGTATTCGTGCAGCAAGCGCAAGGCTTCGCGCCCATTGGTAGCAGAAAAAAAATTAACAGGCTGGTCTTCCAGGGCCGATTGAATGACAAAAATAATATCCTCTTTGTCATCTACTACCAAAACGTTGCTCAACTCGCGATTTGTTTCAATTTTGTCCTGGTAAGTTTGCATAATTATCCATTTAAATTGTTCAACCGAATGGGCTGATTTCCTGCTTCTAAAGTTTCACATTAGAAACTTTTGCCTTACCAACTACTAATAACTAAAGATTATGTTAGCTTTTGATACTTTCTGGGCCAACCCAGGCAAGCATAATTCTTAAAACCTAAAGAAGTTATCCCGCCTAACGTTGCTCAGGAGGTGATTGATTAGGTACACCCATCCGTCGTAATTCTTCCTCAATCATACGGCGGCGGGTATCTTCGGAACGCGAATCGCCAAAGGCAAAAACCCCCAGGAAGTGAAACAATAAGCCAATTCCCCACCCCGCCATAACCCAGACAAACCAGGGGTAATAAAGATTCCCGGCAGCAAGGCTGGTCAAGAGATAGATTATAATCAACATTCCGTTTACGAGAACATAGGAAGCCAGGTGCCAGTAAAACCCGACTTTTGCCCTTACCCGTCGCTCGGCCCGGCGGTAGACCTCACGATATTCTGCACTATTCGGGTCATAATTATAC
The DNA here is from genome assembly GCA_038209275.1 of Chloroflexia bacterium. Taxonomy (GTDB): domain Bacteria; phylum Chloroflexota; class Chloroflexia; order Chloroheliales; family Chloroheliaceae; genus L227-5C. The sequence continues at coordinate 2,411 of JBBQXW010000073.1, forward strand.
ACTTTTCCTGCTCCTGATTGTACTGTATTTTCAAGCAATTCGCACTACTGTTAATCAACTTCAATCTCTAATTACTCCTAAGCACAGATTAACACAAAGTAACATTAATTGGAAGAATGAAGTTGAGGCGGTTGCGAAAATGGCGGAAAAAAGCTATAATTGCTCAGATAAGATTAATTTTTGAGATGTATCAGGAAGGGTTTGCTACCCCACCAAATCCAGCCACCAACCAAACAAGTGGGAACAGGAGGAGCAGGTTTTATGCCTAAGAAGACGAGCCGGGCGGCTCGTAGCCAGCAAAATCAGCGCTTTGTGCGCGATGTAAATCAAAAGAAGGTCGAGTCGGCTCGCCCCTTGGTCAGTAGTTCATCGGCACTAGCCGAGAGCGAAAGCACTATGCCCGAACATATTGCTACCAAAACCGAAATTAGGGCGGAAGTACCGCAACTCGATTTAAGTACGCCTGCCGTGCCGACAATTACTCGCCCGGTTACGCGGTCGCGGATTGTTCCAGCCAGTCGTCGCGTTGTTTCTAATACCCCGACAATTAGTCGCGACCAGGAATATCAGTTTATTCGTTCCGACTTGCGGACGGTTTTAATCTTGACGGTAGTGATGATTATTGTATTAATTGTCCTGACGTTTGTTATTGGTCGTTAATTATTTGAAAGCAAGGACGTTAAAGCTTTATGTCGAGCGAGTTCGCCTTGCTAGGGCTACTACTGGACGGGCCAAAGCATGGCTATGAACTGGCTCGTCGCTTTTCACCCGAAACCCCATTGGGCGATATTTGTCCCCTTGAAGTGAGTATGCTTTATGCCTTACTCAAGAAACAGGAAAAAGCTGGATATATCGAGGCTCAATTAGAGAGCCAGGGTACGCGCCCTCCTAAACGTACTTTTCATCTGACCGATTTGGGCCGGGCGGCTTTTATGGATTGGGTACGAGCGCCGGTGGCCCGTACTCCTGAAATCCGGCTCGATTTTTTGGTAAAGCTCTATTTTGCGCGCCAGCTAGGTTCAGATGACGTTGGCGCACTAATAGGTCGCCAGATTGAAGTCTGTCGCAGTTTGGTCGAACGGCTGCAACGTGGCGAAACAGTGGCAGATGGTCGAGGCATGGAAGAAGCTGGAATTGGCAATTATAGCAGCTTTGATTTCGAGGAAGAGGAAACCGAGAGTAGCCCGCGTGGTAAGCGCAGCCACCCCCGCCCCAATGAACACGAACGCAACCGCGAACCTGCTCCCGAAGAAGCCCAATTCCTAAAACTGGTCACGGAACTACGAATTAAACAAAACCAGGCTATCATCGCGTGGCTTCAGGAAAGCCGCCGCGTCTTATCGGGCGAGTATTATTAAAACCTATCCATATTTGGTAGGGGTTTGAAGGGTCAAACCCTGAGCTTGGGCGCAATTCATTGCGCCCCTACGGAAACAGGTTCTAAAGCCAGGCAAGAGGTAGGGGCAATGTTAGTGCGGCAGGTACAGACGAGCGATATTGACCAGGTGACAGGCTTGTATAGTCTGTGGCGCGACAGCTTAGTTAAGCGGCAAGAAATCATTGCCACTATCGAGGCGGTCAAAAAAGCTAACGGCGCTTATTTCGTAGCGGTCAATACCCGACACATAGTCGGCTATAGCAGCTATTCCTTAGTTCCGGGTATTGCTGGCTGGTACAATCTGAACGTCTTTGTACATCCGGGCTGGCGACACAAGGGCGTTGGTGAGGCTTTGATTAAAGCCATTATCAATAGTGTACACCAGCTACCCGAAGCTCGTACCCTGCTGGCAATGGTTGAGATAGATGAGCAGGGAGTAGGCCATTTCTTTGAAAAGCTGGGCTTGAACGCCGAAAAGTACGACTGGCACTACGAACTCACCTCGCTCAAAACGCTACCCCCGCCTAAATTCCCGCCCGGCCTTTCACTCCGGCATAATTTGCCCGACGAAGTAGAACACTTTGTAAAGCTGCATCATCGCTGTTTCTCGGATACCCCTTATTTTCAACCCTATCAACCCGATGAAGTGCGCCAGGAACAAAAAGCCACTCCCGCTTTTCAAATTATCTTTGCCCGCGACCAATCTGATAATGACGTTGGGGTGGTCTGGCTGCGGCTGGAAGAAACCGGGCGCTACCGCACTGCCATAATCGAACCGCTGGGTATCGTCCCCGAATGGCGACGCAAAGGATTAGGCCGCGCCTTGATGCTGGAAGCCCTAAACCGCGCCCGCTTGCAGGGCTTCAACCGCTCCGAGCTATGGCTGCAAGGCTGGAACGACCCGGCCCGCGAACTCTACGAACGATTGGGCTACCGCAAGATTGGCGGAAAAGTTAGCTACGTGCTACACTTCCTTTAGCTTTTGAATAGCTTTTGAAAATTTTGACAAATAGGTAGGGCCGGGCTTAATGTCCGGCCCTACCTATTTGCGTCGAGGCAAAAAGACCCACATTAAGCCCAATACCATTTAAATAAGGCCACCGCATGTCCGTCAATTTAAAATAAAAGCAATGTAGACAAAGAAAGCACCTGTGGCTTATAAATAAAGACTAATTTAGTTTATATCAGTGGTACATTATATGCTACTAAATAGTATTAAGAATGACCTACCAATAAAGAAAGCTGGAAATAAAAATATGGCACTTGGTAATAGAGTTAATGCTTTGCTTGGAGAGCGCCGGGAAAGCATTAAGGTATTTGCCCTTAATTCAAATATTAGCTACCCCACCGCTTTTAGTCTTTATCATGCTACCGGTAAATCTATTAGCTTTGAGGTAATGAATAAATTGTGTGTTTATTTCGATCTAACTTTAGATGGATTGTTTCCCTACACTCCTGATAACAAAGATAAATAACAGTAGTATTATTCACTCTGTTTGTGAATGGTACTATGCGGCTGTTAGTATAAGTTTTATCCTAAATTGTACTACTAGCTCTATATCCTCTAAGCGGAACTATTGATAACGCCTCAGCATTATCAAACAAATTACAAATTTGAAGACTGAAGCTTTAGGTAATGCTTCAGTCTAGTTAAACTTGGCTTACTAACACCTTATCAGATAAGTACCTGTTTTCGTAGGAGGTATTTTAATGGCTACAATGGAAGTTACCCCAAAAATAGCTGATTTAGAAGCTCTAATACTTTTAAGCGTGCAACACGGGGATTTTTCAGTAATAGAAGAACTCTACCAGTTTTACAGCCCGCACGCTTTTAGATTGGCCTGTAAGATGCTCCAGGATAGCGAGGCCGCCGAGGATATGGTGCAGGAAGCCTTCTTACGCTTGTGGAAAAATCCGACCAGATATGACCCCCAGCGAGGTCATTTTGCTCCCTGGCTCTTTAGAGTGGTACACAATTTATGTATTGACCAACTCCGCCACTTATACCAGATTGGTCAGTACCGGCCCCTCCTGGCTATCACCGGAATTGGAAAAGAAGAAGTATTCGCGAATATAGCCGATGATAAGATAGATATTGAAGAAGAAGTTGAGCTAAAAATGGAAGGAGCGCGGATTGACCTGGCTCTTAGTCAAATACCCGCTACCCAACGTCGTTTAATCGAACTGGCCTTTTTTAATGGCCTAACTCATACCGAGATTGCTCAAGCTAGTGGTCTGCCACTTGGTACGGTAAAAACCCGAATCAGGCAGGGTCTAATCAAGCTGAAAGATTTAATGGACAGTAGTAGAAGGGAGACTGCTATTATACAAGAGGTTTGATTACTAAGGAACTTGTAGCAAGATGCGAAACAAATTGAATTCAATTTTTTTCTTGCAACCACCCTTTTTTGAGGTGGTTTCTTTATGCAACAAAATCAAACTTGTGTTAGAATAAATCATAAGTTGGCAGAATGGTTCTTTAACAGCAACACAGCCAAAATTTATCACCAATCAAGTTAACTTGATTATTTCCGTTTGCCCTGGTTTGCTTGTGCGAACAGCAGGGTCTCCGTATAAAAGCTACCGTTTCGCAGATGAGACGACAAGGAAGTACAAAAATACAAAAGTTAAAAGGAGAGATTACTTTGAAGCATTCAAGGATAGTCCGCCCGCGCTTGCGCTTATTGGCGCTTTTGGGCTTGACTTTATTGTTGACCGGGTTGCTGGCAGCCTGTGGCGACCCTACCGCTACTACCGCTCCCGCTACCACGGCGGCGGCGGCAACTGTCGCCCCGACTAAAGCCGCGACTACCGCAGCAGCAACGACGGCGGCTGCTACAACTGCCGCAGCCACTACCGCAGCAGCAACAACGGCTGCCGCTACAACTGCCGCAGCTACAACGGCTGCCGCCACTACCGCAGCTGCTACCACAGCTGTCGCAACGACGGCTGCCGCCACTACCGCCCCTGCTACTACGGCGGCGGCTGTGACCGAAGTACAGATTCCTGCCGGGGCTGGTACTGACCCGGAGAAGCAAGAACTGGTGATGGCGCTCGTGCCGTCGCGCCAGAGCGACGTGATTCAGACTCAGGCCGATAATATTGCCAACTTCTTGAGCAAAGAAACTGGCTACAAAATTAAAGCCGTCGTGGTCAAGAGCTACGCTGCCGTTGGCGAAGGCATGGGCGCGAAGAATATTGACATCGGTTGGGTTGGCCCACTCGATTACGTAGTGTCCGCCGCCAAGTTTGGGGTATACCCTATCACCGGCTCGGTTCGTGCTGGGGTGCTGGGCTACAAAGCCTTTGTGGTTGCTCGTAGCGATAGCGGCATCAATACCTTAGCCGACCTCAAAGGCAAAACTATTATCCTGGGTGACGAACTTTCGGCCTCGTCCAACCTCTATCCGCGTTATGCCCTGATACAGGCCGGAGTTAAGCCCGATGTAGATGTTAAAGTCAACAAAATCACCAACCAGAGCGCTATTGCTCAGGGCGTGGTTGAAAAGGCGGGCGATGCCGGAGCTTTCTACGATGATGCCCGCAAGAACAAGGAAGTCACCGACAAATATCCCAACGTGTTGACCGACACCAAGATTATCTACACCACCCCAACTATCCCGGCTGACCCGCAGATTGTCCGCAAAGACCTGAACGCCAATCAGGTAAAGAAGATTTATGCTGCCATGCTCAAACTCAGCGACGATGCGAACGGCAAGCAGTACATCAAAGACCTCTTTACGATTGATGGTCTGGCTGGCGTAAAGGACAGCGACTATAACGGCTTACGCGAAGTTGTCAACGCCGTCAAACCCGAATTGCTCAAATCCTAAGTTTAATTTTAATAAAGGGCTAGGCTTTTGAAGCCTAGCCCTTTGTTAAAATTTTATTTCACCTGTACAAGGCTAAAGCCGAAATCATTTTAGAGCTAGTTTTGAAATTTTTTGCAAAAAATTTCAAAACTAGCTCAGAATAATTGCTATATGTTGAGAAGAAAAATTTTCGGTGAAAATTTTTCTTCTCAACATATAGGGAAAAAGAAACAGGAATTTTGATTTATGGAAACTAGCAACCGGGCTGATAGTGCCAGAGGTAATGCGGCGGAGCTTGATAAAGTTCATATTCGGGTGCGTAATTTGAGCAAGGTTTATCCGAACGGCACGCACGCGATGGATAGTGTGAATGTAGATATTCAGCGTGGCGAGTTTGTTGCGATTATCGGCTCGTCTGGCGCGGGTAAATCTACTTTCATTCGCAGTATCAATCGTCTGGTGCAGCCAAGCCGGGGCGAAATTGTGATAAACGGCATCAATACTACCCAGGCACGCGGCTCGGAATTGCGTCGTTTGCGGCTGGATGTTGCCATGATTTTTCAGCAATTTAACCTGATTAAGCGTCTGACGGTGCTGCGTAATGTGCTGGTTGGTCGGCTGGGCTACAAAACTGGCCTGGAAAGCCTTTACCCGATTTTCAGTAAAACTGACGTAGAATTGGCCCTCAATAGCCTTGACCGACTGGGCATTGTCGAAAAGGCTTATTTGCGGGCCGATAGTTTGAGCGGCGGTCAACAGCAGCGCGTGGCAATTGCCCGCACCCTGGCCCAACAACCCGGTATTTTGCTGGCGGACGAACCAGTTGCCAGCCTCGACCCCGAAATTGCCCTGGTAGTGCTGGACATTCTAAAACGGATTAATCGCGAAGATAAGATTACCACGATAGTAAACTTGCACCAGCTTGATATGGCTAAAGATTATGCTGACCGAATACTTGGTTTCAAAGGGGGTCGCCTGATTTTTGATGGCCCACCCAGTGAAGTGGATCGAGAAATATATGAACGAGTCTACAAATAAGCCGTCTGGCGATTGGTCTGACAACGAGCGTCCCGGCGCGGTAAAGCTTGATACGCCAGTGGTTGAGCCGTCGCCGACCAGTCTGCCTTCCGATAGCGCTGCCGATGCCGCCCTGATGGGAACTGGCCGGATGGCCCGGTTGCGCCATGCCATGCGTAAAGCCGCCAAACCGCGCCGCCGCAGTCCACAAGTGGCGATGCTGCTGCAAATCATTCCTGGCGCGGGCTACATTTATATGTGGCGTTCGGGCAAAGCGCTCTTGACCATGCTACTGTTTTTCCTGGCCTACGTCATTTTAGGCTTGCGCTTCCTCCAATACAACCCGACTGAACTTGCCAAACGTCAGACCCCGATTAATGATAATCCTGAATTTGATGTGTTCAATCTGGGGCTGGCTACCACCGAATCGCTGCTTTTGCTGGGGGCGATTTTTCTGTTTCTCTGGGCTAATTTGATGGCCCGCACTTACCGCGAAGTTCAGTTAGCTAATTTAAACCTGGAAGCAACCTCGAAAGAGGATTTGCGTAAAGCCCAGGGTGGCTGGCTGACCACGCTGCTCTACTTCAATTATCTAGCGGCGGCAGTAATTATTTTCGGCTGTTTCCAGCTAATCAAAGATACCGAATTTGATATTGGCAGGCTGATAAGCAAATTCAATAATATTGCCAAATACGTCGGCGGTTTGTTTAACCCGGTATGGGGTGCGCTCTGGGAACCAAAGGGCATTATGTTCAGGATGCGCGAGACCCTCGAAATTTCGATTGTTGGTACGCTGATTGGCGCACTCTTTGCCGTCGTCCTGAGTTTGCTGGCTGCCCGCAATTTAATGGGCCGCAACCCGGTAACAAACGTATTGTATTTTGTCGTGCGCGTCATTCTCAGCGTTATACGGGCCGTCCCGACCCTCTTTTTGGCGATTATTTTTGTGGTCAGCGTTGGGGTTGGGCCGTTCCCGGCGATTCTGGCCCTGATTATCTTCAGCGCGGGCTTGATGACCAAGCTTTTCAGCGAATCTATTGAGGCAATTGATTGGGGACAGGTAGAAGCAGTCCAGGCTTCCGGCGGTAGTGCCGCCCACGTGGTCATATTTGGGGTAATTCCGCAGGTTGTCCCCTACTACATTTCAGGGATGCTCTATAGCTGGGAAGTAAACGTCCATAGCGCCTCGGTACTCGGTCTGGTGGGCGCGGGTGGTATCGGCGATTATGTGCGCGATGCCATCGAAAGCTACAAGTACGCCCAACTCGGCACCGCCCTGCTGGTCGTCATTGTTATCACCGTCGCAATTGACTTCACCAGCGCCTACATTCGGTCTCGCATCGTCTAGTTAATAACAAAGAATAGCAATCTATGTTATAATTGGCAGGAAGATAACAGGCGAAGATAGTGTTAAAGAGGTGAATTGTGAATATAAGTTTGACCCCAAATTTAGAAAATTATGTACATGAGCAAGTAGAAACAGGCGATTATAATAATGCCAGCGAGTTTATTCGTGAAGCACTGCGTGAGAAAATGGAGCGCGGCAAAATTCGGGCCGCCAAACACAGATTATTAAAACAAGCTATTGATGAGGGTCTCAGTAGTGGTGATGCAGTACCGCTTGATATAGAAGAAATTAAACGAGAAGGCCGCGCCCATCGTGAGACTTGGTTAAATACAATGCGTTTGCTGATTGAAGAAGGAGAAAACAGTAGTCCGCCAGAACCATTAGAAGATATAGATACTCTTCTTCAAATGGCTCGAAAACATCGGGCCATGAAACAAAAACAGTCGGAAACTAAAGTTAGCTAATGGCATTTGTTAAGATACGACAACAAGCGCGTTTCGACCTCCTTAATCTTTGGATTTATGTAGCGGAACAAAGTGGAGACGATGAAATAGCGGATGCTTTCTTGAAGAAAGTTAGAAAAACTATTGACTTACTCTCTACTCAACCACGTATGGGTAGAACCCGTGACGAATTAAAACCAGGGCTACGAAGTTTTGCGGTAGGGCGTTATCTGATTTTCTATTATCCTTTAAAAGGCGGTGTAGACGTGGTGCGTGTAGTGTTTGGTGGACGTAATTTGGACGTACTCTCGTGGTACGATGAAGACGACCTATCTTAGAACGTGTCTAACAACGGTCACACTCCGTAAAGGGGCGTGACCATTACATCAATTATTAGATTGATTCTTAGAAAATCTCCTTTCCCAGGGCCGAAGTGACAAGCTCGATACCGAGGGTAATGGTCAGGTTATCGTGGTCAAGTTCCGGGTTGATTTCAACTAAATCCATCGAGTTGAGCTTGCCGCTAGAGGCCAGCATTTCCACGATGGTATGACCTTCGCGGTAAGTCAGGCCACCTCGCGCGGTTGTACCAGTGCCGGGCGCTTCTTTGGGATCCATGGCATCTATATCAAAGCTGACGTGGTAGTTAAGCACGCCGTCAGGATTGACCGCGTTCATGGCCCGCTCCATCACCGGGCCGATACCGTAACGGTCTATCGCCGACATCGAATAGACATGCACTCCGGCTTCGCGCAAAAGCTGACGCTCGGCCTGATCGAGACTACGCACCCCCACCAGGGCCACTCGTTCGGGCGTGAGTAGCGGACGCTCCTGACCCTCGCGCAACCAATCAAAGCCGGGCAAATCCACCCCGCTATAGCCCAACAAGGCCGCCAACGGCATCCCGTGTAAATTGCCACTGAGCGAGGTTTCGGGCGTATTGAAATCGCCATGAGCATCTACCCAAATTAGCGCGGTATCAGGCCGGGCGCGTAGCACGCCCGTAATAGAACCCAGCGCGATAGAATGGTCGCCGCCCAGCGTCAGGGTAAAGCATTGGTCGGTGGCGCAACGCTCAACCTCCTGGGCAATCTGGCGGCAGGCTTGCCCAACTTCGTAGGCGTGCTTCACTCTGGAAATAACGGCAGTTTGACCATCGGCTTCAGGATGGAGCGGCGCGAAGGGATGCGGGCGGGCCGGTTCTTCGCTGGCGGTAGCGGCGCTAAAAGTTAAATCACCCGCATCGGTCACTTCGTAGCCTAATTCGGTAATTGCTTTGGCTAATCCCGCTTGCCTTAGCGCCTCCGGCGCAAGTCCCACCCCCGACAGCGATTGACCTAACGCCAGGGGCGCACCAACAATAGTTACAGTCCGCTTTTCTACAGACATAATACTGCCTCCAGAATTTTTAGAAATTCGTCTATAACTTCGCGTGAAATATCCAGGTGCGGGCGCAGCCGAATCGAGCGCGTACCGCAGGGCAGCAACAGCATGTTGTGGTCGTAAGCCAGCTTGATAACTTCGTCGCGACGGGTAGGGTGGGCAAAATCGAAGGCTATCATCAGGCCACGCCCGCGCAAATTGTCAAAGGCATTGGTACGGGCCTGTACTTCAGCCAGTCGCTCCAACAAATAAGCTCCCTGCACACGAGCGTTTTCAACCAGATTATCGCTCTCGATAATTTCCAGATAGCGCTGGGCGCGTACCATATCCACCAGATTGCCGCCCCAGGTCGAGTTGATGCGGCTGTGTTCCACAAAGACGTTGTGCGCTACTTCATCCACCCGGCGCGAACAGGCCAACCCGCAAACCTGCATCTTTTTGCCAAAGACAAACATGTCAGGCTGTACCCCTAACCCCTGCCAGGCCCAGAAAGTCCCGGTAATACCGCCGCCCGTCTGGATTTCATCAAAAATTAGCATGGCTTCGCGTTCGTCGGCAATGCGGCGGAGGGCTTGCAAAAATTCGGGCCGGAAGTGATTGTCGCCACCCTCTGCCTGAATCGGTTCAAGAATAATCGCGGCAATTTCGTCGGGGTACTGGGCAAAACTGGCTTCAATCTGGGCCAGCGCCTGCTCCTCGGCAGCAATCACAGCCGCCAGATTTTCGTCATTCAACGGGAAGCGCATCTTGGGATTCTCGATACGCGGCCAATCGGTAAAGCGCGGGAAGTACTGGTATTTGCGCGGGTCGGCGGTATTGGTAAGCGAAACGGTGTAGCCGAGCCGCCCGTGAAAAGCCTCTTTGAAGTGCAACACTTTGTGGCCTTTTTCTTCGGTGTAACCACGGGCAAAATTCTTGCGAACCTTCCAATCGAAAGCCACCTTGAGAGCGTTCTCGATAGCGGGTGCGCCGCCAGCGATAAAGAACAGGTGTGGAAATTCGGCAGGCAGCGCGACACGAGCAAAAGTCTGCACGAACTCGGCCATCTCGACGGTATAAACTTCGGAGTTAGACGGGTTGAGCAGGGCAATTTCGGCGATTTTCTCGCGGAAGGCGGCCTCCTGCAAGCCGGGGTGGTTGTAGCCGAGCGGCGACGAAGCAAAGAAGCTAAACATATCCAGAAAGCGCCGCCCACTGAGAGCATCCGCCAGGTATGACCCCTGGCTGTGGCGATGGTCCCAGACAAAGCGATAGCCATCAATCAGCAAGTGTTGGCTCAAAATCGGGTGTACCTGCTCCGGGTTCAAATCGGAGCTTATGCCGCTGTAAGTGATAGTAGTGGACATGTCGGTTCTCCTTTGCTCATAGTGGTATTATTTAGTAATTTCTATTATTCTAAGGCAATTACCCATTTTTAGCTACACATGTAAGTGCTTATAGTCTATTTGCCTTATATTCTTGGATATATTGTATCATGGAAAAGGTAGATTCGTAACCCCCCAATTATCCCGCTTTGAATGTCATAGCTTATTATGACATTAATCTGAAGCGAGGTCAAGCCAAGAAAAAAGCCGCCCAACCTTACGGCGGGCGGCTCAAATCAAGCAAATTATTTTAAGAAGTAGGACGCTTGCGGCCTCCTAATAAAGCGGCGAAGCGGGGCTGGTACAAGCGCCACGTTCCGACCACGCCATAAGGTAAAAAGAGAACAATCAGGGCGTAAATCAGGCCCAGGAACAGCAGCCAGTGTTCCAGAATCGGCCCGACGATAAACCAGCCCTTGACGCTTTCTACAAATTCGCGGCTACCCAGTACAAAATTTAGCACCTCTATGACTGTCGCCCCGATGATAGCGCCGTAAAGCGTACCAGCGCCACCCAGAATGACCATCACTAAAGGCAAAAGCGATACATCGGCAGAAAGCGCGCCCGGATTAACTACGCCGTTGCGAAAAGCGTAAATCATTCCGGCTAGTCCCGCTATCAGCGCCGAGAAGGTAAGTGCTACGATTTTGTAGAGCAGCACGTTGTAGCCAATCATGTCAGCCCGCCGCTCGTTTTCGCGGATAGCCACCAGCACCCGACCCAACGGCGACCCAACCAACCGGGCCAGCCCGAAATATGCCACCACTGCCAGCCCTAACGCCAGATAATAGACCGTTGTGCCATCTGGCGCATCTTTGGCCTGAATAAGCGAGAGTCCTTCTTCGCCTTTAGTTATGTCAACTAGCTTACCGCTCAAACTATAAGCGGTAGTCGCCAGGGCCAGCGTAACCATTGCAAAGAAAACGCCCTGCACCCGCAGCGATACAAAGCCAACGAGAATTCCTAGCACGCCGCAAATCAGCACCCCGATTATCATGCCAGTCCACATAGGCCAGCCCAATTTCAAAGCACACAGCGCTACGCTGTAAGCGCCCACCCCAAAGAATAAGGCATGACCAAAGCTGAAAATGCCGGTATAGCCAAAAAGCAAATCGTAGCTCAGGGCAAAGGCAGCAAATATCAAGATTTGTGAAATCAGGCGCTGATTTGTCTGTGGCAAACCAAGCAAAGGCAATACTGCCGTCACCAGCGCCAACCCGCCAATAACCAATCCAGCCCGGCTAAAACCAAATGGCCCACGCCGGGCGCGTTCCAGCCGTTGCGCCGTAGCAAGGCGCTCCCGCGCCCCGGCGCTCAATACTTCATTCGCGCCAGTAACCTCTTTTTCGTTCAAATTTAACTGTTTCGTGCCGCTCTCCATCTTTACAAATCCTTTTCGATTCACGATTTACGATTAAAGTAATCAGTAGAAATCAGCTGACAGAGCAGCATCCTACAAAATAGCCCGGAACTTGTAGGACATTGCTCCGCCAATGGAAAATCAGTTGACGGAGCAGCATCCTACAGATTCACCGAAATCGTAAATCGCGGGTACCCTTTGGGTGCGTAAATCGTAAATCGCTAAATCTTCTTGCCACCAAACAGACCCTGTGGTCGGACGAGCAGTACCAGCACCAGCAGGAGCATTACGTAGCTATCGGCGAGGGCTGGGAAGTGGTAGCCGATATAGGGCGTAATCAGCCCGACCAATAGCGCCCCAATTGCCGCCCCGCTAAAACTGCCCAATCCGCCGATGACTACCACCACAAAAGCGGTCAGCAGACTGAGCTGGCCCATGCCTTCGCTGCCGCCGGTGCTATTGATAGTAAAGGCAATCCCGCCGAGCGCCGCCAGCACCGAGCCGAGAACGAACACGCCAAAGAAATAATTTTTGACGTTGTAGCCAAGCGCCTGCACCATCTGGGTATCTTCGACCCCGCCGCGAATAACCAGACCTACTTTGGTGCGATTGAGCAACCAGAAAACCGCCAGAAAGATTAGCAGCCCCGCCACAATAATTACTACCGATTTCCAGTTCACCAGAATATCCGGGCTGGGCCGGAAGCCGCCGGAGGGCCAGGGCTGATTGGCAAAACTATAGGTCGGTGCGCTCAGATTAAAGACAATTTTCAGGCTCTCGTCCAGTATCAGCACCAGGCCAAGCGTGAGCAAAATCTGGAAGACCGGGCGACCATACAGGCGGCGAATTGCCAGCAGTTCAATCGCTATCCCCAGCACCCCGCCCGCCGCCAATCCAAACAGCAGAGCCAGGGCAGTTGCCGAAAGCGGGTCAAGCCCCAATTGCAACCAGGCAATCGGGCTGGTCTGGTCTTTGGCCTGGGCGAAGGGCGTACTAAAAAGATTAAAGCTCCACATAAAGGCAAAGCCGCCCCAGGTAAAAACCGCGCCGTGTGCAAAATTCACCACGTCCATCAGGCCGAAAATTAGCGAAAGGCCGCTTGCCATCAAAAACAAAACGGAGCTTTCCACCAGCCCATTGATAAAGAATTTGACGAAGACCGGGAATTTTATGGCGGTATTGATGTAAATCAGGATTAAAACCAGCCCGACCAGCAGCGCCAGCAAAGTCAGCACCCGGCGGTCACGCAAAATAAAAAGCGGGCTTTGGGTTTGAGCTACTTTCATGCTACGCCTACCCCCAGATATTGACGGGTCAAATCTTTATCGCTAATCAGTTGCGACATCGGGCCATCCGCCACGTTGTGACCATCATCAATCAGATAAAAATAATCGCCAACCGTGCTTGCCATCGTGAAATTCTGCTCCACCAGCAAAATCGTGATATACTCCTTCAGCTTTTCCAGCGCGTCCATAACCGCCTTCACCACAATCGGGGCGAGTCCCTTGCTCGGCTCGTCAATCAAAAGCAACTTGTTGTTGGTCATCAGCCCGCGACTAATCGCCACCATCTGCTGCTGCCCGCCTGATAGCGACCCGGCTTTTTGCTGCATAAAACGCTTCATGTCAGGGAACAAATCCAGGCAGAATTCGATCCGGCGCTGGTATTCCTGATTTTTTACATCGCGGGCTGCCAGCAGCAAATTTTCGCTTACCGTCATTTCGCGAAAAATGCCCCGGTCTTCCGGCACATAACCGATACCGCGCCGGGCAATCTGGAAAGTCGTTTCGGCACTAATCGTTGCCCCGCTATAAGTAATCGTACCCACCTTTGCCGGAGTCAGACCCATAATCGTCTTGAGCGTAGTGGTCTTGCCCGCCCCGTTCCGACCCAGCAGCACCGTCACCGCCCCTTGCCGCACCGTCAGCGAAACTCCCTGCAAAATATGGAACTGACCGATGTAGGTCTGCACATTCTCTAAAACGAGCAGGGAGGAGGATTGAGGAACGAGGAACGAGGAACGAGGAAGAATTTGTTCTTGCCCACTCGTACCACCTGTGCCATTATTTCCATTTGCTATATCTTTCTTGTTATCTATCACATCATCCCACATCTTTCGTTCCTCATTCCTTTTCCTCCGTCCTCATTCCTCGTTCCTCATACTTTCCCAGGTAGGCGGATTGGACGGTTTCGTTGCGGGCGATTTCGGCGGGCGTGCCGTCGGCAATCAGTTCGCCGTAGTGCATCACCATTACCGAGTCGCTGACGCTCATTACCATATCCATTTTGTGTTCGACCAGCATCACGGTGCGCCCGCCCGCCCGTTTGATGCGCTGCACCACCTCGATAATGCCCGGCACTTCGTCGCGGCTCATTCCGGCGGTAGGCTCATCGAGTAACAAAATTTTGGGATTGGTCGCCAGCAAAATACCAATTTCCAGCTTGCGTTTATCGCCGTGCGAAAGAGTTTGAGCCAGTTGCAATTCGCGTCCTCCCAGCATCACCATTTCCAGAATAGCGTAAGCCCGTTCCGCGTCTTTAGGAAAACTTTTGAAGGATTGCCAGAAGTTAAAAGCGTGCGCGCCCCGGCTTTGGGCGGCCAGCCGCACGTTTTCCACCACCGTCAGGTTTGGGAAAATCGTGGTAATCTGAAAGGAACGCCCGATACCCGCATGAGAACGACGATAAGCCGGAGTGTGAGTAATATCGCGACCCTCGAAAATTATGCGTCCGGCGCTGGGCGGCAACATCCCGCTAATCAGGTTAAACAGCGTCGTTTTGCCCGCGCCGTTCGGCCCGATAATACTTTTGAACTCGCCCTGCCGCACCGCCAGCGAAACGCCATTAACTGCTACATTCCCGCCAAAGGCCCGCGATAGCCCATCCGTCTGTAAAATATTGGAGGAACTGGTCTCCATCCGCCTCTCTCCCCTCAAGTAAAAATCTAGGACGATTGCAAAACACTAAATTCGTCTGTAGGAGGGGGCTGCGTCCTCGATTTGTCGGCAATGGCAGATTTTTCGAGGGCGCAGCCCCCTCCTACAGAATTTCCAAACGTCGTAATAAAAGTGCGGTTAAGATTGCCTGGTCTGCTGCTGCAAAAAGGGCAGCAATTGCGCGTTAAAAAGGTCAGGTTGTTCCAGATTTACAATATGACGAGCGCCGGGAATAATTACCAGTTTAGAGCCTTTAATCTGTTCGTGCAAATATTGGCTGAAGGCGGGCGGCGTGGTCATATCGCCCTCGCCGACCAAAAGCAGCGTCGGCACGCGAATATCAGCCACAAACTCGCGGCTATCTGCCATGACCGAAGCAATCATGCAAGCGCGGTACGCTTTCAAATCGTTCGAGCCAATCATGCGGGCAATTTCAGTTACCAATTCTCTTGGGGCGTTTTCGGTAAAGGAGCGCTCCGCCAGTATCCGTCCAATCTCACGCATATCGCCTTTGTCTATCATTTCGAGCCGAGCTTTTAAAGCATCGCTGCGCTGTGGCTCAGGAAAATACGAAAAGCCGCCCGCCAGCACCATACTCAAAACTTTTTCCGGGTGCAGATGATAAAACGCCTGGGCTATTGCCGTTCCCATTGATAGACCGGCCAGATGCGCTTGCGAAATTGATAGCTCACTCATCAATTGGGCCAAATCGCGGGCAAAAGTATAAATATCTACCAGCTCGTCGCGCCATTCCGATTGCCCGTGTCCGCGATAATCGTAGGCCAACACCTGAAAGCCCGCCTTTTCCAGCGCCGCTATTTGCGGTTGCCAGCCTTCGATATGTTCGCCCAACCCGTTGAGCAAAACCACCGTCTGACCCTGCCCGGTTAGCTGGTAGCGCATCAATAAATTTGAGCCGCCCAAATCTATGCTCCCTCTTGAATAACATATCTTACTTAAAATTTATCTGGTAGCGCTTTGATATATCAAAGCGCTACCAGATAAATTTTAAGCAAAGCTAACTACTTGCGGCGGATAGGCGGAGCGGAATTTTCCGCCGAAACTTCCTTAATCAACTCAGGAATAGGGAAGTCGAACTTACCGCTCGTATCCTTCACCAGCTTCGCCAAATACATTGGCTGGAGCGCCTGGTGGTCTTCCTTGCGGAAAGTTTCTACGCCTTTCGGGGCGGGGAAAGACATACCCTCCATTGCCGCAATCATCTTATCGGCGGTAGTGTCGCCACTGGTCTTGGTCAGGGCAGCGTTGAGGGCGGAAACCAGCGCAAAACCGTCCGGCGCAAAGATGTCGGGGAAAGTCTTGTATTTGTCGGCGTATTGCTTCACCAGATAATCGTTCTCGGCAGTTTTCGGGAACTGATGCCAGTAAAGACCAACACCCTGTCCACCAATCGCCGCATCACCGTAAGATTTAATCGTAACCGCATCACCAATACCGCTCACCAACGGTACTTTGGTGAAAAGGTCGTTATCCTTCATCTGCTGGAACAATTTAGCGGTAGTAGTACCGGCCCAGTTCAGCACAAAAACATCCGGGCTGGCATCCAAAATCTTCTGAATGTAAGGAGTAAAATCGGTAGCAGTGGTAGGTACGGCTACTTCAACCCACTCGATGCCAGGAGCTTTGGTCGCAATTTCTTTCCAGCTTTTGTTGCCGGACTGACCGAAAGCGTAATCCTGGTACATGCTCACAATCTTCTTGCTCTTGGTCGCAAGGCTGGCAGCGTAAGCCGCTCCCACTACCGCGTCCTGGTCGGTATTGCGTCCAACGTGGAACATATACTGATTAAAGCTTGCCCCGGTGATGTCAGCCGAAGCCGCCGCGCCCACGATGAAAATCTTCTTCAGTTCTTTTTCGTTGACCGCCGTGACCGCCAGGGCCGAAGCACTGCTGACCGTACCGACCAAAATCTCGGCCTTATCCTGCTGCACCAGCTTGCGGGCCGCTTCTACCGCCTTGTTCGCGTCGCCAGCATCATCTTCAATCACCAGCTTAATCTCGCGTCCGGCAATTTTGTTCGTACCTTTGGAGAAATAATCCAGGCCAATTGCAAAGCCCTTCTCAATCATTTCGCCATAATACGAAAGCGCCCCGGTACGTGAGTTAATCAGGCCAATCACCAGAGGCGTACCCGCGTTAGCCCCGGCTGCCGCAGTAGTGGCGGCGGCAGTAGTCGCCGCAGCAACAGTGGTTGCCGCAGTGGTCGCAGCGGCGGTTGTCGCCGCAGCAGTGGTTGCTGCCGCCTTAGTTGGGGCGGCAGTGGTAGCTGCTGCCGTTGTTGCCGCCGCCTTAGTTGGGGCGGTAGTAGCGGCGGCTGTTGTCGCCGGGGCAGTGGTCGCAGTCGGGTCGCCACAGGCTGCCAGCAGCGTCGAAAGCGCCACCATCAGGGCAACGACCAGATACAGCCCGGTTAGTTTCTTACTTTTCATGCTAAATTCTCCTCCTTGATATACCTTTTAATAAAGGCTTCGGCTTCTGCCAGGGTCATAAAGTGGTGTTCAGCACCGCTCTGGATATGTTTAACCACCCCGCGCCAGCCGCCAGTACTATTTTCGTCCACATTGAGTCCAGGCTGATTTTCTTCGGGTTCAGCCGATTCGTCGGGTAATTCAGGGTCAACCTCAGCTTCGTAGACAAAGCGGAGCATAAAGCTGGTGACAACCCGGCGGGTTTGCTTCTGCCGCTCAGTCGCCATAGGTAAAATTCCTCAAATCGAAAATTTCTGGAATTGGTAAAAATAAATCTTGAGCCACTGGTTAACTTTAACAAAAGCCAGTTACAAACCAGTTACAAATTAGTTACACCCAGCAAAACCCCGGACATTATGGTCTTTAACTTTTAAATCCGCAAATGACCGGGTTTCGGTATTGGCTCGGTTTCCTCGCCCAATTTACCCTGGCGTTTAATTTTTGGGCAGGGAGACCCAGCCCCTACATTTACGGCTTAATTTCTTAAAGACCATAATGTCCGGGCTAAGAATAAGCAGCTTAACTATTCTTAGCCCGGACATTCATGTCCGGGTTGGCTTAACTCTGGTGCAAAAACTGACCCACCCCCTTACATCCACACTATAGCTACTCAAACCGGGCGCACTTTGTTATAATAGCGCTATAAACTTTCGGCTAAGTGTAAAATGATGGACGACATAGGCTAACCATAACATGCTAACAATGAAGTTTGGCGAAGAACTAATTTTGCGGACAAAGTTGCAACCACCCCGGCTACGGCGCTGGACGCTAACCCGACCCCGGTTGACCGCCCGGTTGGATGAGGCGATAGACTACCGTTTAAGCGTACTGGTAGCGCCGACAGGCTACGGCAAAAGCACCCTGCTGGCGGGATGGCTGGCAAACACCGCCCAAAAACCGTATGCCTGGTACAACCTGGGGCAACTCGATGCTGACCCCTTTATTTTTCTGCTTCATCTTATTTATGCTTTTCGTGACCGCTTTGCCGGATTAGGCGAACGCGCCCTGGAAGTGCTGGAACGCGAATGGCGCGAAGCCGGAAACACGGCGGAACGCCGGGCGGCGGCTCGACCCGGTCTGCACCTTTTTATCAATGAACTTTGCGCCAATCTCACCACCGACACTTTTTTGGTGCTAGACGATTTTCATTTGCTGGAAGGGCCGGGCAAAGGTGGCCCGACGGCGACGCTGGCAGTAGCCGAAGAATTTATCGCCGCCGCCCCGCCCAATTTGCATATTATTATTGCCAGTCGCCAGCGTCCCGGCCTGGAATTGCTTCCGCGCTGGCAGGTGCAACAGGAAGTGCTTACTTTTGATAAAGAAGCGCTGGCCTTTACACCTGCCGAAACCGCCCGCTTGTTTGATGAGCGCTACGGCTACCGCTTGAGCGAAGAACAGGCTGCCCGGCTTTCCACCGAAACCGAAGGCTGGATTATCGCGCTACAAATGATCTGGCAAAATCTGCAAAGCTCCACCGACAGCGCATCTTTGCAAGACGAATTTAACTCCCAGACCGTCGCTGCCAGTTCGGAAAAACCAGAAACTCGAAACTCGAAACTCGAAATCTCCCTCGACAATATGCTAAAAGACCTGCCTCACAATCTGGCGGGCCTGTTCGATTATCTGGCCCAGGAAGTATTGAGCCATCAAAACCAGTCTGTCCAGCGCTTCTTGCTGGATACGGCTATCCTGCGGCGCATGAGTGGCCCGCTGTGCGATTATCTTTTGGAACGGCCCGCCGGGGAGAGCGAGGCTATCTTGCGTCATCTGAGCGAATCGGGCCTGTTCATCATTGTGCAGGGCGATGACACGAATCGTTCCTACCGCTATCATCATCTTTTTGGCGAATTTTTATATTCGCGCTTGCAAGCCAGCCCCGAACGCGCCGCCGGGTTACATCGCCGAATAGCCCTTTATTACGAACAGCAAGGCCAGCTTGAAGATGCCCTCCATCACCACCTCGCCGCCGAAGATTGGGCCAAAGCCGCCGAGTTACTCGAAAGCGGCGCGGGGCAACGCCTGATTAGCACCGGGCGCTTGGAACGACTGGAACACTGGCTCACGACCTTTCCCGAAAAATTTGTGGCAGCTGAACCGGGTTTGTTATTTTTGAAAGGCGATTATTTGCGCCTGACCAGCCGCTTTGAAGAAGCCTTGCACAATTATCGGCAGTCTGCCAACGGCTACGAAACCGCCGACAATCAGGCTGGGCTGGCAAAAGCGCTACGGGGTCGCGCTCTGGTCTATCTGGATACCGTCCAGCCTACCGCCGCCGAGGAGTGGCTCGAAAGAGCGCTGGAAGCAGCAGAAACAACGGGAGACCGACAACTGCTGGCGACCTTGCACCGCGACCTCGCCGAAAACAAGCTCAACCGGGGTCGTCCGCTTGAAGCCGAGGAACTATACCGACAGGCCCGCGAATTATTGGGTGAAAGCGAAACTACCAGTCCGAATCCGGGCGATGTGCGTATTTTGCTGCGTTCGGGGCGCATCCAGGAAGCCTCCGAAATTTTGGAGCAAAGTACCGAAGCACTGGGGCTGAACATCCGGCCCGGCAGTGGCGATAAACCCGGTTCTCAAGTTACTACGCCCAATTCACACATTGTGCGGCGAGCCGGACGCAGCCACCGCGAAGGGTTGCTGGTGCTTTCGCTGCTCGATGCCATTCGGGGCGATGGCGAACGCGCCGTGATGCGGGCCGAACAGGGTATTTTTCTGGCCCGCGAACTCCGTACCCCTTTTACCGAAGCCGTCGCCTGGGAACGGCTGGGCCATGCCCTGAATGTACAGGGCGAGTTTGATAGGGCGCTCGAAGCTTATAATCACGGCCTGCTGCTGGGCGATAAGCTGCAAGTACGGCGACTGCGGGCCGAAGGTCTGATGGGCCTTTGTTTGCTCTACGGGCATGGGCAGACCGAAAAGAATAATTATCTGTCTCTGACCAAATCAACCACCGCTTACTCATCCGATACCCAACCCCTTTTAGCGGCCCGCCGCGCCGCCGAAGAAGGCTTGCTGATAGCACGCAAGGCCGGGGATGAATGGATTGAGGGCTTCTTGCAAATAAGTCTGGCGGCGGCCCTGACCGAACAGGGCGAACCGGGTGAGGCTATCAGCGTAGCTCAAACCGCCCGCGCCGTGCTGGAAAATTGCGGAGACCGCTTTGGCCTGACGCTGGCACGCCTGTGGATAGCTCTGGCAAGCGGCGATTTGTCCGAACTTCGTGCCGTCCGCCACGAATGTGAACAAGGCGGCTACCAGTTCTTGCTAGAGCGCCCCACCCTCTTCGGCCCAAAATCCCCCGCCATGTTCCAAAAACTCGCCGAAGCCAAAAATCAAAAATTAGGTATACTTATTAGTGATAAACCTAGTCCTCAGTTCTCAGTCCTGGCTGCATCAGCCCACCCGACGGGGTGCAGTCCTCCGTCCTCAGTCCTTCAGATTACGACGCTGGGCGGTTTCGCGGTGCGCCGACCAAACGGCACGGAACTGGGAAGCCGCGACTGGCAACGCGACAAGGCTCGGCAGCTTTTTCAGCTTTTGTTAACTCGCCGCGACAAAGCTTTGCCCAAAGAGCAAATTCTCGATTATCTCTGGCCCGAAAGCGACGCGGACACCGCCGATAGCCGTTTCAAGGTCACGCTGAACGCTTTGGTGCGGGCGCTTGAGCCGGAACGCTCTAGCCGGGCGCAATCCAGCTATATTGTACGAACGGGCAGCGGGGCAGGGCTGGCTTACGCCTTGAATATGGAGCAAGGGCTATTGGAACTGGACGCGGTAGAATTCGAGCAACTGGCAAACCAGGGCGCACACGCGGAACTAAACGCCGCTTCGGAGAGCCGGGCCGAAGCCGCCGCGCTGGATTATTATAGGCGCGCCCTGGCCCTTTACAAAGGCGATTTTCTGCCCGGTTGCCTTTACGAAGATTGGGCCGCGCCCGAACGCGAACGCTTGCTGACGCTTTTCCTGACGACTGCCGAAAGATACAGCCGTCTGCTGGCAGCGCAGAGCGATTGGGAAAGCTGCCTCGCCGTCTGCCGCCTTATTCTGGTGCGCGATAATTGCTGGGAAGAAGCCCATCGCCTGATGATGCTGGCTCTCTGGAAACAAGGCCACCGGGCCGCAGCTCTGCGTGCCTACGAAAAATGCGTCGCTACCCTCTCCGAAGAACTTGGCATTGAGCCAGTTCCCCAGACCATCAAACTTTACCATGAAATTCTCATGGATTAAAAAGATTAAAAAATCTCCTGAAACATTTTTAAAGCTGGCGGTGTCCTATCACCAGACCAAACAAAAAGGTCTGGAATGGCAGAATAATTAAAAATAATCGTCAGCCTTTAAAAATGTATTTCCTGATGAGATACGGAAACGGGAGGAAAAGAATGTATAGCGAAAGTTTTAGTAATGTTGAGTACAATGAAGCTTACAAACAGGCAGCGCGCCGGGTGAAGGCCAAGATGGGTTTCTATGGACATCTGGCAAGTTACATTATTGTCAATGGAATGTTGATCGTAATTTATTTGCTGACCAGTATGGCTGCTGGACACCTCTATTATCCCTGGTTTGTGTGGACGCTTTTGGGTTGGGGCGTTGGCCTGGCTTTTCATTATATGGGTGTGTTTGTCTTTGGCGACAAAGATTCGTCCATAAGCCGCCAGCAAATGATTGAAGCCGAAATGCGAAAAATGGGCGCATCCAGCTATACCACTGACCGCAAAAGCTAATTTTGCGGACTGAGCCAGCCACGTTGCTGCATTAGTTGGTTGCCGAGCAAGCCAAGCTGAATAACATCTTTAGTCCCGGCGTTTTCGGGATGATATTCCAGGCGGTTGCGCTCAAAATATTGTACAGTGTAAACCTTGCCATCCCGCGAACTTTGCTCCTCAAATTCCTCGCTGACGGGCATACCTAACGTGGTTAGGCCGCCGTTGGCTTCCCAATACTTGCGGAAACCACCGCTCAAAGTATGACTGGTCTCCTTGAAATAAAGCACATCACTCGTGACCGGGGCGGCAACACTCAAATCTGTGCCGAAAATAGTCGGTACACGCAAGGTGGTAGTAGCGGGAGCAGGTGCTTTAACTGGTCGGAAAGCGGCTTCATTGCGGCGCGAAGCGGCTAATTGCGTCCCAATCAGACCAAGTTGTACTTCGTTGCCCGGAGTTTCCGGGTGGTACTCGAAGCGGGCGCGCTCAAAATATTGCACAATATAAATTTTGCCATCAAACGCGCTGGCTTCCTCCATTTCTTCCGTCCAGGGATAGCCAAACTGCGCCGCGCCGCCTTTCTGTTGCCAGTACTTCATAAAAATACTGCCCAGGGTGTGTCCAGTTTCTTTGAAGTAGATACGGGCAGGAGTATTGGCAACCGGCAGCACGGGTCGGGTCGGATTAAAGACACTCGAAATAACCTTCCAGAAATCGAAATTTTCCTGACCCAACCGCCATGCGGCCCAACCACCCAGATTATAGCGCCGAATTACATCCATTTTGGCAACCATCGAGCGGGCATTCTCGAACCAGACCCGGTGCTTGTCCCCATCCTGAGTATAATCGGCGTAGGGGGTTTGGGCATTTTCATCAAAGCCGAGCGTACCGCCATATTGCTGTACCCGGCTCATCACCCCTTCGTAGGTGCGCCCAATGCCGTTTGTACCCTTGCTCAAATTCCAATCGTAGCCGTAAAAAGGCACGCCCAACAATACTTTATTTGCCCCAAATTGCGAAGCGGCATAAAGCGCACAGGCATTGACCCAGGTAACAGGCGCAACTGGCCCGTTTGGGCCACCCGAATAGTGGTAGTCGTAAGCCATAATCGTTACGAGGTCGAGGCTGGGCGCGAGGGCGGCATAGTCGTAAGGCCCGGCAAATTCGGTAAAAGTTTCCTGATATTTAGCTGGCACCGCCATTGTTACGAGCTTGCCTCTGGGTTTGAGCCGGGCGTACAGCAGCGCCATAAAGCGGGTCAGATACGGGCGGTCATCCGAACGCAAATCCTCAAA
>JBBQXW010000074.1:0-25671 GCA_038209275.1 Chloroflexia bacterium
GATGCCAGTTGCGCCCGTCACAGCCCAAATCAGGCCAGTCAATACTTCGGGCAAGCCCTGTTCTTTTACCAGCGAGATAAAAAAGACCGAATAGATAATATAGCCGAAGCCAAAGGCGAAGTAACAGCAGGTCAAAAAGAGCAAGCCCCGCGGCTGGAAAAGCTCCGACATTATGGTCGAAAGCTTCACCTCGACTTTTGGTTGGCCCGAAGCAGCACTGGCGCTAACGGGCGGCGTGTGGGCCAAAAGCGCCCGGTACAAGCCAAACGCCGCTACTACCCCCAGCCCGCCCATAGCTATCCAGACCAATCGCCAGGCCAGATTTGAGCCAGTCAGAATAATCGGCGGCGAAATTAGCCCTGAAATAACAATTCCAAAAGAAGCTCCCATCCAGGCCAACCCGGTAGCCCGGCCTCGTTCGGCAGGATAAACTCGTTCGAGCGTCAGCCCCATGGTCAGGACGGTGGCGAGGGCCGAAAAAATGCCAATCAGCAAGCGCCAGAAGCCCAGTTGCCACAAATCAAAACTGAAAGCCGAAGCCATCAAGGTTACGTTCATCCCTATCAGCGCATAAATATTGAGCCTAATGCGGTTGGTGTAACGGGTCAAAATAGCCGGAGTAGCCAGCGTCCCAATCAGATAGCCCGCGAAATTGGCCGTACCGACCAATCCAAACGCCCCGTAAGAGCCGCTCAAATCGGCCCGAATAGAGGGTAACAACAGGCCATAGGAAAGCCGCGAAAAGCCTAAAATCGCCGCAAACGAAAAAGCAGCCCACCAGACTACCGCGCTGTAGGCGTGTTGGTATACCTGTTCTTCTGCCGCAACGGTCTCAACGCGCAAAGCCTCCTGCCTCTTGCTCGACGAGGGAGATGGGGTTTTCTTCATAAATTTTCCTGGTAAAGTTTAGTGATTTACCGCGTCAGTTTATCACTATTTCCAGCTTTAGCCAATCCAAAGCGCCAAAAATTTGGGGCTGACTTCTTCTTTAGTAGCTGAGAAAGTCACACGGATTGTTAGGATATTAATTAAGAAGTCATCAGTATGTCAAGAAAGCGTAATTTGTCTGACAAAGTCCTGACAATTCTGTAGTGATAAGCATCACAGTGTAGCGTTCGTTCATGAATTATACTAATACTGGGAGAATACACCTTACCACACGCCTAACCACGGACAGGGGTAGAAAATGATATGACATTTTAGGGGTACTTGAGGACTTTTAAGGGGACTTTTATGATGAGTTTTAGTTTAGCTCCAGCCTTTTATCTGATACTGGCCCATCTGGTCGGCGATTTCGTGATGCAGACCGATTTTATGGCAAAGATGAAAGGGCAGAATAATTTTATTTTGCTCGTTCATGTCACTACCTGGACGCTGGTCTGCTCGGTTACGCTGGATTTACTGCATCTTTTCCAATGGTGGCATTTGCCCTGGCTGCTCGGTACCCATATCCTTATGGATTGGATTAAGTGCCACAAGATGCCCGCCAAAGATGGCCTGGGCTGGTGTTTGTGGGTAGACCAAAGCGTACACGTTGTTTCTTTGCTCGTCTGCCTGATTTAAACCAAACTAAATTAACAGGTTTCGTTACTGATTTTACGCATTTTCCGACTAGTAAAATAAAAGACCGTTCCTGAGTTATTTTATCTCTCTAATCCTCAGAGGCTTTTTAGGCTTGAATATTTCCCAATTAAAAAAAGGTTTAGCTTTTGGAATTTCAGCGAAATTCCAAAAGCTAAACCTTTTTAATCTTCTGGAATTGTTATTTCTTCAGCATTGCTACCGCAGCCTGCATCACGGCGTTGGTGTAGGCGTTCTGGGCGGCTTTGGCGATAACCTTGAATTGGAGCGCGATGTCGGCAGTAGTCTTGAACTTGGCCTCGTCAATGAAACCGATTTTCTCCGGCGCAAGACCGTCCAGCGCGACCATTAACTGCACTCACCACTGGCTTTGGCAAGAAAAAGACCGTTTCAAACATACGGCTGAGGGCGGGCAAAAATTCATGGACGTATTCCAGCCCTCCCTCTGTGAGTTGCACCAAATCTACGCCAGCCGAGAAGATGTTACCCTGCCCGGTCAGTACAATCGCTTTCGTGTCGGCGACTTTCCCCAATTCCTCAAAGCACTGGGTAATCTCGCGACAAAACACCGTATCCTGAGCATTAGCCCTGCCATGTTTCAGGGTCACGAGCGTTACATCGCCGTGTTGAATTATATCAAGCATCTTCTTTTTTCCTCCCGCTCAATTTTTTGAACATTTCCAAGACTATTTTAGAACAGCGCCGCCTTTGTGCAAAATCTACGAAGTTAACTTAAACTTATCGTTAGCTCAGATAATTTTGTGCTATACTTGCTGCAAGATGTCAGGTTTGGGATACAATCCAGTAATTATCGGGTAGCTGAGGAGACTTACTTTTATGGGTAGAAAACCTAAAAATACCCCGGTTATAGAAAATATATCTGAAGACCGATTAAGCGAATTTTACGATTTTAGAAATCGGGACAAAATAGTAACCTTTCTAAACAAAAATCCCTTTTTATTGGATATTTTGGACGAAGCAGTGCCGCAAATCAGGAAATATTTTTTTAATTCACCGCTCTTTCTGCAATTTATTAGTGAAGATGGGTCAGAGGAATATTCCTATTTAGCAATATTTATCTCTACCAACCTTAATGCTATGGCAGCAAACGAACGGCTTAATGAATTTGACCAAGACTGGTGGATGTTTAATTTGGCTCGTACACAAGGTAAACTGACTATTAATTTGCAATTTCAATGAACAATCCTCAAGAAGAATTTGACTGGCAGGAATACCTTTATTTAGCCTTAGAGCTTGCTGGCAGAAAGGGTACTCCGCAGTGCAATGATGAAGCTGATAAACGGACTGCCATAAGTCGGGCTTACTACGCTGCGTTTCGTAAAGCTCGTAATTTTTTGATAGTGCGTGATAATTTTGAAATAGACTTAGGTACAGGAAGCAGTCATAATCAGGTTATCTATGCCTTCAAAAATCATCCTAACCATCAGCGTCAAATTCTGGGAGAAAATTTGAGAAGAATGAAAATTTATCGAGAGAGTGCGGATTATGACGGTAACTTTAATGGTTCTTTAGATAGCGCAGTTGATTTTGTTATAGAAAGAGCCGAAGATGTTATTAAAATGCTCAATGTGATAGCCTGACTTTACCTTGAACTAGAGAAAGAGGCACTCCTCTGACTAGAAGTGCCTCTTTTGTTTGCTGAATGAGTAGGATGAATTTATTTCAAAGCAAATGCGTTCTTTGTGCAAAATGCCCTTTATCAGTTCTGCTATAATCAAGAAAATAAACCAAACTGGAAAGCAAAGCACCGTAAACGATTAGAATTGTAATAACAGGTAGAAAAATGGCAAAATGTCCTAATTGTAATAATATGCTTCCACTTAGAAACACACTTCTTTTAATCCGTTCTAGAATTCTTACTTGTCCGATTTGTGGGGTGAAGCTTAGACAAAAAGTGGGGCTAGGCTATGAATTGTTTGCGCTACTGGCTGTCGTTTTTGGCGTACTTTGTAGCCTGATAGTGATTTATGACTCCATAATACTAGGTGTTGTAATTTTCGTTTTTGGTCTTATAATAATAGAATTTATAAGTATTTATCTCACAAAATTTATTGTTATACAATAATCAGTTTTCAAAGAAGTCAAACCTGCACCGATAAATTTTAGCTTTCAGTTTTCTCATAGAATTTTAGCCTGATTGCAAATATCATACAAGGAGGTAGTGATGACGAGCGAAACCAAGACCAGCTACAAAACCTGTCCACTTTGTGAGGCGACCTGTGGCCTTGAGATTGTGACGAGGGGGCGGGAAGTAGTTTCTATTCGGGGCGATGAGCAGGATGTTTTTAGCCGGGGCTATATCTGCCCCAAAGCCTATAGCCTCAAAGAACTGGACTCTGACCCTGACCGCCTGCGCCAACCGATAGTACGGCGGGGCGCACAGTGGCACAAAGTTAGCTGGGATGAAGCTTTTGCCGAAATCGAGCGCGGCCTCTCGCCGATTCTTCAGCAGCAGGGTCGGAACGCCCTGGCGGTTTACCTGGGGAACCCAAACGCTCACAATATCTCAAGTCTGCTTTATGGTCAGGTGCTGTTGCGGGCCTCCGGCAGCCAGAATATTTTTTCCGCCAGCACGGTTGACCAGATGCCCAAACAAGTTTCCGCCGGGCTGATGTTTGGAGCGGGCCTGAGTATTCCCGTTCCCGATTTGGAGCGCACCGATTATTTATTGATGCTGGGTGCTAACCCGCTCGTCTCCAACGGCAGTTTGATGACTGCGCCAGATATGGGCGGACGGATGCGACGCTTGCGCCAGCGCGGAGGCAAAATCGTGGTGATTGACCCACAGCGCACCCGCACCGCCGAGGAAGCCGACGCACATTATTTCATCCGGCCCGGCAGCGACGCGCATTTCCTGTTTGCCCTGGTCAACGTTCTTTTTACCGAAGGTCTAGTTGCGCCTGGTCGTTTAGCCCAGCATACTAATGGCCTTGAGCAAGTTGAGGAACTGGCCCGCTCCTTTACGCCCGAAAGCGTGGCGGCAAAGTGCGGCATCACTCCCGACGTGACGCGCCAAATCGCCCGCGAACTGGCGGCAGCAGAACGAGCAGCGGTCTATGGACGCATCGGAACGTGTGTTAATGAGTTCGGTACGATGGCAAGCTGGCTGGTGGATGTGGTAAATGTGCTTACGGGCAACCTTGACCGCGAAGGCGGCGCAATGTTCAGCAAGGCGGCGATTTCGCCACGCAGCGCGACCGCTTCCGGCAAGGGGCGCGGCGTGCGCTTTGGGCGCTGGAAAAGCCGGGTGCGCGGTCTGCCCGAATTTTACGGCGAATTGCCAGTAGGCTGCTTATCCGAAGAAATCGAAACGCCGGGCCCTGGTCAAGTTCGGGCCATGCTTACCGTCGCGGGCAATCCCGTTCTCAGCACGCCCAATAGCGAACGCCTCGCGAAAGCGCTCGAAAGCCTCGATTTTATGGTCAGCGTAGATATTTACCTGAACGAAACCACCCGCCACGCCAACGTTATCCTGCCGCCGCCGTCGGCTCTGGAACGGCCTCATTATGATATTCCGCTCTATCGGCTGGCGGTTCATAACGTCAGCAACTATTCTGCGCCGCTCTTTGAGTGTCCGCCGGGCCAGCCTGACGAATGGCAAATCTTGCTAAGGCTGGCCGGATTACTGAGCGGACAAGGCGCAAACCCCGATGTGGACGCACTGGAAGAACAGCACATCCGGCAAATGATTGAGCATGAAGTAAAACAAGCTGGTTCTTTAATCGAAGGACGCGACCCATCCGAAATTTTGGCGACGCTGCAACCCTGGCACGGGCCGGAACGAGTGCTGGATTTTATGCTACGGACTGGCCCTTACGGTGAAGGATTCGGGGCTGACCCGGACGGCCTGACCCTGGCAAAAGTCCAGGCCAACCCGCACGGGATTGACCTCGGCCCGCACCAGCCGCGCATCCCCGAAGTGCTTCGTACTCCCTCCGGCAAAATCGAACTTGCGCCGCCAGTGCTGGTCGAAGACGTAGCTCGGTTGCAGCAAACGTTGGAGCAGGCTAACGATGGACAGCTATTACTGATTGGTCGGCGCGATTTGCGCTCTAATAACTCCTGGATGCACAATCTGGATGTGCTGGTCAAGGGCAAAAATCGTTGCACCCTGCGGATTCACCCCAACGATGCCGCCCACCTGAACTTGACCGAAGGCGAAATGGTGCATGTGGCTTCACGGGTCGGCACAGTCGAAGTGCCAGTTGACATAACTGATGCGATTATGCCCGGCGTGGTTAGCATCCCGCACGGCTGGGGTCACAATCTGCCCGGTATGCAAATGCAGGTTGCCGCCGAACACGCCGGAGCTAACAGCAATATTCTGGCAGACGAAACCGCCTTCGACCCGCTTTCCGGCAATTCGGTTCTCAACGGCATCGGCGTAACCGTGATGAAGCTGGTGGCAGTCAGCCAGGCTGCCGTCGCGGTCTAAAAACCATTTTCTCTTTCTTCATAAGTTTTAGAAAAATTTTGCAAAATTTTTCTAAAACTTATGAAGTTTCCGTTTTCTTCTGGTTTTGGAATTTTTGCAAAAATTCCAAAACCAGAAGTTCTTAGAAGGAAGGACTAAAGAAATGACTGCGGAGCAAACCAGGCCGGGTAAGCCGCCCGTTATCGGGCGGGTGACAACCGAGCGGCGCGGGCGGGTCTTTTTAATTGGATTAGACCGGGTGCCAAAGCTCAATTCGTTTGACCCGGCTATGATGACGGCGTTGGCTCAGGCTTTCGGCGAATACGAAGATGATGATGAAATGTGGTGTGGCGTGCTGTTTGGGCATGGCGACCACTTCACCTCTGGCCTGGATTTAACCCAGCACGTCGGGCGCTTGGCGGATGGTCAGGATTCGCCTCTGCCAGAAGGCGCGATTGACCCGTTCGGGCTGAACGGCCCGCGTTTATCGAGGCCAATGATTTGCGCGGTGCAGGGCTATTGCTACACGGCGGGCATCGAAATAATGCTGGCAACCGATATTCATATCGCTGCTTCTAATACCCGCTTCGCCCAGATTGAAATCAAGCGTGGCATTTATCCTTCCGGCGGCGCGACTATTCGCATGGTGCAGCAAGCCGGCTGGGGCAACGCCATGCGCTATTTATTGACTGGCGATGAATTTAGCGCCGAAGAAGCCTTACGTATTGGGCTGGTACAGGAAGTGGTTGAGCCGGGTCGCCAGCTAGAGCGGGCCATTGAAATCGCCAACGTTATCGCGGCGCAAGCCCCTTTAGGCGTAAAAGCCACCATCAAATCGGCCCGTTTAGCCGTCACCGATGGTCAGGAAGCCGCCATCCAGCGCCTGCGCCCCGACCAGACCGAACTAATGAAAACCGAAGATGCCAAAGAAGGTATCCAATCTTTCATCGAGCGCCGTGCCGGGAACTGGCAAGGCTGTTAAATTGTAGTGGTTTGAAGGGTCAAATTCAACGCCATTCAATCACCTCTGTGGGAGCGAGCTTCTGCTCGCGATTTGACTCTTACCACCGCTAGAAATCGCGGGCAGAAGCTCGCTCCTACAAAAACTTTAGCCTTATTTGAACGATATTGGGCTTAAATCCAATCGAGCGCAATCAAATTTGTACCTTAATCGGCCTTCTTGTAACCTGAAGGCCGACCTTTAGGCCAGCAGCCAATTCCAGCCTGGATATGGTCAAGAGTGTAAAAGCCGCCTTGCCGCTTGTAGCCACCTTCGAAAGGGTCTTCCGCCAGCAAAAGCGGCGTATCGAGGTCTACGTAATCGAAGCCGCCGTTGCCCGCCGCGAAATGGGCCGAGCAACACATGGCTAACTTGGTCTCAATCATGCCGCCAATCATCAAACGCACATGTCCGGCCCGGCAGACGGCAGCAATGTCCATTCCTTCGACCAATCCGCTTTTCATCAACTTGATATTGACCACGTTGGCGCTGCCCGTCGCCGCTACCTGCAAGGCATCTGAGGCATTAAAAACCGTTTCGTCTGCCGCTACTGGCACGCGCCCCTGTTCGGTTACAAACTTCAGGCCCAGATAATCGTGTTTTGGAACGGGTTGCTCGAACATTCGGACGCGCACCCCACGCTCGGCCAGTTCCCGCAGCAACTCGACTGCGTGTGGCGCGGAGTAGCCCTGGTTGGCATCAAGCGTAATCTGGCAATCGGGTGCGCCTTCGTGTACCGCCAGCGTGCGGGCTATATCTTCCTCTAAACCGCTCCCGACCTTAATCTTGATAACGCGCACTCCTTCTGCCGCAATTCCCGCCGCCAGTTCTCGCGCCCGACCCGCCTCGACAATCGGAATACTTATATCGGTTTCAACTGATGAAGCCACCCCGCCGAAGAATTGGTACAACGGCACGCCCATCGTTTTGGTGACAGCATCCAGCAAAGCCATTTCTAGTCCGGCCCGTGCTGCACTTTGCATTGAAAAAAGGCCATACATCTCCGCCGAAAGCTTTCGCCACTCCATTGCTTCGCGCCCGATTAGCAAGGGGGCAAGCGTTTTCAAGGTTGCGATAACGGTGGCCTGATTTTCTCCATTAATCGGCTCAAGCGGAGCCGATTCGCCGTAGCCAATCACATCGTTTTCCAGCGTGACAGTTATCAAAACGTTGCGTACTTCGTCCAGCCGCCCGATAGCAATTACAAACGGCTCTATGAGCGGCACGTTTAACGATTCAAACTCAATCGAACGGATGCGCGTTAACGAAAGACTCATCTTTAGAAACCTTCCTCTTAAAAATTATTTTGCTCAACCTAAAATCAGCAGCATCTTTCTATTATACCGTAATTGTACCTACTCAGTACCAAAAGTCCATTGGCGGAGCAATGTCCACAAGTTCACGGCGATTTTGTAGGATGCTGCTTCGTCAGCTGATTTTCCATTGGCGGAGCATCGTCCTACGAATTGGCGACTTTGCCACCACCAAGGCTAATGATTGCAAAATTTAGCACAAAGGCATCAAACCCTAAAGACCACAAAGGTGTATTAAATTTTCTAAGTATTTCTTAATCTTGTTAATGTTTTGGCCTGAAAAACGTCCTGAATTTTGCTGAATCAAGTACTCTTAGAAGTTTAAAGTGACGTACATCTCTTGACTTTCGCCTCGTGATATTTTAATCTTATATCAAGTGGTGTTACCCTTTGAGTAGCAACAGGAAAAAACGCACCATTCGTCGTACTAATCGTCTCTCCGGCAGATTGCCTCGGAAACAATCGCCGGAGTCGGGTTATCTGCCCTGAAAATGCTGGTAGGAGTAGGCTATTTTGGATTCTTTAATACAAACCCTCTCGATATGGAGTTATCTCCTGGTTTTTGCTATCATTTTTGCGGAGAGTGCCGGATTGCCTTTGCCCGGTTTTAGCGTGGCAATGATGGCGGCGGCGCTTGCCGGGCAGGGCCAGCTTTCTTTCTGGCTGATTTATCCGCTTACCGTAATAGCATCCACGTTAGGTGGTATGTCGGGTTACTGGATTGGTGTGCGCGGCGGGCGCAATCTCATTACGCGCTACGGTCGCTACGTACTGATAACTCCACAGCGCTTTAATTCCGCCGAAAAACTTTTTCATAAGCACGGCGATAAAGCCGTCCTGTTCGGGCGCTATTTGCCTATTCTTTGTTTTATGGCTGGTATCCTGAGTGGCATTGCCCATTTGCCTTACCGCCGGTTTTTCATCTATAATCTGGCGGGGGCGATGCTTTGGTCTACCTCTCATCTGACGCTCGGCTTCGTTTTTGGGCGCAGTCTCGACGTTCTACACCGGGTCTTCAATAATTTCTTCCTGGCGGTGATAGTAATTGGTCTGATAGTGGGCCTGGTTGTAGTGGTACGGCGCAAACTGCAAAATCGCCGTACTCTTGTTGCCCCGGCCTTGAAAATGACTATCGAAGAACCGGGAGAGCGCTAATCGTATTAGTTCAAAGTTCAAGGTTCAAAGTTATAAAAAGTTTCTAATTTCTGGTTAGTTCTGAAAGTTTGGAAGAAGCTTCAGGTTTCTAAACTCAAAACTCAAAACTTTAAAGAATCTGTGTTTATCTGTGGCTCTCTGCCCACAGGGAACCCTTCCAGGGCTTGTTCATCCGTGTTCCTGAATTTAAAAGTTCAAAATTGAAAGTAAAGTTTGTTGCGCTAAATTTAATAAGCTGGGTGGCTCTAACGTTGCTGCTGGCGGCGTGCGGGAACGAAGCGACCAGCAATAGCCCGGTGCGAGAGTATGCGCCCCGTCTATATTACCTTGCGCCGGACTTTGAGCTAAAGCAGCCCGATGGTAGCGCGCTAAAGTTGAGCAGTTTTAAGGGCAAGCCGGTCTTGATAAATTTTTGGGCGACCTGGTGTGCGCCTTGCCGCGTCGAAATGCCGGAAATAGCCTCGGTTTACCAGCAATACAAAAAAGACGGATTGGTCGTGCTGGGCGTAAACATTAAAGATGAGCTTGCCGATGTGAAAAAATATATCGAGGATGGCGGCTATTCCTGGCCCATTTTGATGGATTACGACAGCAAAGTAAAAGACACTTATCAGGTGACGGGCTACCCTTTCAGCCTTTTCGTAGACCGCGAAGGCTTTATCCGGGCTATGCAAGTCGGCGGCATGGACAAAAAAGGGCTGGAAGAACGGCTACTCAAGATTTTATAATTCAACACTCAAAATCATCTGTGTTCATCTGTGCTAATCCGTGTTCATCTGTGTTCCTTCCCTAATTCAAAACTCAACATAAATTTGTGTTCATCTGTGTTCCTTCCCTAATTCAAAACTCAAAACTCAAAATTCAAAACTGATTCACTTCCTCCAGGCGGCGTAGCGGGAGAGCCAGCGCCGGATAGCTCCGTTTGGGCCGGGTTCTACACCGATGGCTTCGACGAAATTTCCTTCTGAGCCAGCCAGCCAGATGGCGACTCCCGGTTTCAGGGTTGGCCCGTTCTCGCCAGTTGCCCCCGCGCAGACGTTAATAAAGTACTGAATATCCTCTTCAAAAGTTACGCCGGAAACCGTCTCATCCTGGGTGCGCCAGTAGGGGCGATTATCCTGGGCCAGTTCGGGCAGCCATTTGAGGCGTTTCCAGAAGCGGGCAATGTACGCCTTACCGTCGCGCTGAGTAGGGAGAGCCAGTGCATCGGGTGTCCAGCCCGCTTCGCTGATAAGATAGGGCCAACCGTCGTTGGCAAGCCCCTGCTTGAGCCAATCGGGGAAGGCAGCGGCGGCGCGGTCATCCCAGGCGCGGCCCGGCCTGAAATAGTTGTGCCAGCTAAAGTGTTTGAAAAGCTCAATTGCCGAACGTACCAGGTCATATTTGCTGGCGACAGGCTTGTTTTCACTATAAAAATACGCTCCACCAAAATATTCAGGGCTACCATCCTGGGCCAGCGCCGGAAAATAGAGCGTTACATCGCGAAAGGGGGCAGCGTCGGGCTGCTCCAGGCGGCGCTGCCAGGCGGCGTATACTCCAATCAGGTAAGTATTAATCGCGTCGTACTTGGCGGGGTCGTCGTTGCTTTGCCACGCCAGTACGTTCTGGTAATAGTTCTGGTTGGCCCATTCCAGGTTCGGCTCGTTGCCGGGAATAAGACGGGTGAAGTGGCGGCCTGTGCGTTGCTGCTGCTCCTGCAAAAAGCGAAAAATATCTTCGGCAGCATCCTGTGGCGTGCCGCTAATGGTGTTGCGGCCCTCGCTGGTCTCGATGGCTTCGGTTAGACCACCCGGAAAGCGCTGTGGATACATTCTGATATAAATCTGGCTGCCCTGTTGCTGGTAGCGAAATAAATCTTCCTCCATCCGCACCCCGGCGCGGTTGTTTGCCGCCGTCATATCGCTGCTGAGTGCCACCACTAAACCGGGCGCGGCTTGCTCTCCTGCCCCATTCTGGAACGACGAAAGTGCCTGGCGGAGCGGGTCAGTCCACTGCCCGCCAACCGAAGAGTGTATGCCATGCTGTGGGTTGAGCGGCACGGAAAGCGGCACTAAGGTCGGCTTAGGCACGGGCAAAGGACGGCTAGTTGGCCCCGGCAAGCCAGTGCCAGTAACCGAAGGCGCAGTGGTCAAAGCCACCGCCGTCGTTTTCTGCTCAGTCGCCGAAGGTAAGGAAAAAAACAGTATTACCAAAATTAGCAGGGTCAATAGTAAGGCCAGGATAATTCCGTAGAAGATAAAATTGCTGTCGGTTAATTTACGCATGTAGATAAACTTGAGTCATTTGTAAGATTATTGAGAAACAAAGGTATAAACTATTTTGCCACTATTCACTACATTAATATAGCGGGTAGCCGGGTCAAATTCTAATCTGGTTGGTTCAGAAGGATTGGGTAATAAAGCTGATAAACTATCGCGGTAAGTGAGTTCAACACCAGCAATACTAGGACAAATTTGATTGAAGAAGTCACAACGATAAAGAGTTAAAGCCTCAGAACACAAATCAATGCAATTGTGGTGATAAACTAAATGATAATCGTGGCTATCAACCGAAGTATTAGCTAATTCAGTATAATTATTGCTACCATCAAAAACAGCTATCGAGGCAAATGCTAAAGTAGCAAAAATGAGAAGGCAAATCGCCCCGCCTGATACTATCCTGTTAAGCTTAACAACTTTTTTACGGTCGTGCCAGATTAACAATCCTATTGTACATAATCCACTAACGGCTGCTAAAATTAGACCTAACACAAAATGAGAGAAAATAAAAGGCCACCAGCTTAAAGCGTTAAAACCCAGCCAGAGAAAAACCAGACTCCCAAAGACCGCTAACCATTCCAGGGTACACAAACCCTTCAAAATGAATTTGATGACCCTCCAAAATTTAAGTGATTGTAACCATAGATTTTTCGAGAGAGAACGCTGCTCGACAGCTTTAGGCGCAAGATGCTGCCAGACCGCCTCAATCTCTTGTGGATTATAGCCCTCATGTATTAAATAATGGTCAATATCATAACGGCTTTTCGTGTCACGATGTTGCGTGATGTAGTTCAAGAGCCAGGAGTTTAACGGTTGTTGAGCTGGTTGCATGATTTATCTTTCGGTTCGATTTAATTAACTTCCTTCTCTACCATGTTTAAATCGTAAATCGTAAATCATTACGCTTTGCGCCCGAAGACGCGGACGGTTGTGCCTGCGTAAGGGCCGCTCCACAATAATTCGTCGGCGCATTGGGTGAGCAGACGCTTCCAGAGGGTTGCCTGGTCGAAAATTTCCAAATCGGACGACAAGAATTTGAAAACCACCGACGAAGCGACCACGATTAGTTTTTTGCGCGGACGCGAGAGTGCTACGTTAAGCCGATTAGGATTGAGCAAAAATTCGGCTTCTGCCAGCACATAATCGGGGTCGGAGGCGGTGGCCGAAACGATAATAACTTCGCGCTCGTCGCCCTGAAAGCGCTCGACGGTATCAATCGCGTTTTCGTCGGCAAGCTGCGGGAAGCGTTCGCGCAACAGAGCTTTTTGGGCGCGGTGCGGCACGACCACGCCAATCCCCTCTTTGCCACCCAGCCCCAGTTGCCCGGTGCAAACTTCGATAATCGGGCTGATAAGGTCAGCCTCCACCGGGTTAGCCTGTTGCGAACCACTTTCGTTATGCTGGATGACGATTACCGGGTAGTTCGGGTCGAGGACGGCTTGCAAATAAGGCGACAGGCTGGCGGGGTCGCCACAGGCAGGGAGCAAGTGCTGGCGGCGTGAATGAAAAGCAATGCCGTCGTGCCGATAAATATTGCGGTTCAAAAACTCGGCCTGTACCTGATGCAGCCGGAAACTTTCGTCCAGCGCCACGCGCGGAAATTGCTGGTCTACCAAATATTGAAAGACCGAACGGTAAGGCTGAGACGTGACGGCGCTGCGGCGGTCTTCGTTATCCCAGCTATGCGCCAGAATCGGAGCCATCTGGCGGTGGTCGCCCACCACGATTAGCTGACCATCTGGATGCAGCCATGACGAAGCCAGCAACGCTTGCGGTATATTCATCTGGCTGGCCTCATCGAGTATCACTAAATCGAAAGGCTTTTCTTGCCAGAGTGCCGCCTGGTTGTTGCGGTTTTTGGTCTTTTCTTTCATCAGCTTGTATAAACCGCCCGGTGTGCCGCCAATTACCACTACTGAACTACCGAGAATTTGTGACAAATTGCGGCGATGTTCCCAGCTATCCAGCCACTCCACCCCGCTTAACGTGTTCATGTCGTCTTCTTCGCCGATTTTGAACAGGCGCAAATATTGGAGCAACGGCCACGCCGCCGTATCTTCCAGTCGGGCCATCTTGGTCGCAATGCTTTGCAGCACAATATTAACGGCATTATGGGTCTGGCACGAAACCGCCACGCGCATACTCCGCCCCTCGGAAAGGGCCACATACATCCGCGCCAGCACCGCCCAACCCAGCGTATGACTTTTCCCCGTCCCCGGCGGCCCTTGCACCAAAAACAGCCGTTCCCCCTCATGCCCCGCAATCACCTCTTGCTGCCGCTCAGTCGGTGCGTTCGTCCCCTCAAGCCCCGCAACCACCTCCAAAAATTGACGATTGACGATTGACGATTGACGATTGGGGACTATTTCGTTCCTCCGTCCTCGTTCCTCCGTCCTCGTTCCTCCGTCCTCGTTCCTTTGAATATAGTGGTAAAAGGGGTTCGCGTCGGCGTTGCGGCAGGCATCGAGCAGTTTGTCGCCGTTCAGGTCGTCTACCATTTCGTCAATCGTGTAGCACTGGCCCGGTTCGGGGCGGAGGTCTTTGGCGTGGGTGTAGCGGAACGGCAACGCCTGCCCTTTGCTGCCAAAGAAAGTCATGTTGGTCAAATCAAGCGCCAGCTTTGCGCCAACCACGCTGCGGACAATCGAAAGCCGTCCGCGCACAATATCCCAGGGCCGTCCGTCGCTTTCGAGCGGGTTCAGCACTACGAAATCGTTGCTCTTGATTTTGTTAAGTTGCAGGGCGGCGGTTGGCTCTAGCCCGGTTTCGCTGAAATCAGCCTCGAAATGGGCCGTGCTGGACGGTTTGCCCTTGTATTCTTTTTCCTCGATAGCGACACAGCGCACCAGTAGCGCCCGCCCCTGCTGCACCCGCTTGACTATCGGCTGACCAAAAAGCTGCAAATGCTCCTGCAAATTGGCGTAATGCTCAATATACAAAAATTCTTCCAGCACTCGGCGAAAAGGCGGCGGCGCTCCGGCGTTCTCTCCCAGCAGCAGCAGATTGAGCGGCTCTTTCTTGATGTTGGCATTCTTGAACTTGAAATTGTTTTCAATGTAAGCCAGTGCCGACAGACGTTTGGCCTGAAAAAGCTCTATTTGATTAACATTAACCTTGAGATAGGGCGTAACGTAGCGGCGTTCACGCGGCACAAAATCTTCGGCCTTGAACATGCCCCAGGCAGCATAAGCGTATTCGAGCGGAATAGATGAATAGTAACGAGCCGCCGACTCAACCCAGCGCCCGTCTTCGCGCCGCCACAAATAATCAAACATGCCCTGGGTGAACAAGCGAAAATATTGCAAATCCTCGCCATCGTTCCACTTGAAGCCAAGCTGAGTAGCCACCGATTGCAAGGTATGACCGCTATTGGGCAAGTTGCTCCGCTCTTTTACTTCATCATAAAGAAAGGAAACGGCGGATTGAGTCAGGGCGGGCGTTTCGGTCAGCAAATCGAACAGGGCTGGAAGCGAGGCAAATACATCAAGGTGACGGCGCAACGCATCCAGCAAAAATTTCTGGTCGTGCCGATTGTAAAGATAAAGATGTACTGGCGTGGCGGTTGGGTCTGCCGCCACTTTATCTACTGCCGCGAAAATTCCGGCGACCCAATCCAGCAACAAGGTGCGTTCGGTTTCTTCTTGCGGCACGCCCGGTGTCATCCGTACCACGCTCTCCCGACCTTCCGGCCCGACCACCAGGGCTCCGGCTAAATACACCCGGTCTTCCAGATAATCGGTCTGCAC
Organism: Chloroflexia bacterium; assembly: GCA_038209275.1. Lineage (GTDB taxonomy): Bacteria > Chloroflexota > Chloroflexia > Chloroheliales > Chloroheliaceae > L227-5C. Next base: position 15,489 of record JBBQXW010000074.1, read on the forward strand.
ATCCAGAAATATTTTGACCAAATCGGGATAAACCGTATCATCTGGCAAAACGCTGCGTCCGGCATCGAAGAAATAGGAGTAAGAGCGCACGCCCTCAACCTTCACCGAGCGGTCAAGCACCCGCGCCGCCCGTTGGATTAGCCTGTCCAGCTTTGGGCCAACGGGCCATTTGTCCGAAAGCGTTGCTACCAGCTTTTCGCGCCCCGGCGTGGGCCTGAGCCTTCGGTCAATCGGCGCGGTAACGCCCTCATCACTCGGCTTTTTGTCTTCCGGCAATTGCTTTAGTCCGGCAAGGTCGGCGATGGTATGCACGCCGTGTTCCTTCAATACCCGCTTATCGGCGCTCTCCAAAAACGGCACAAGCGCAATATCCTGTCGGTCAGCACTCTCCACCATACAAATTGGGTTGAACAAACAGCCGTCGCATTTCTGGTTGAGATAATAGTGCAAATCTTCCAGTCTGGCGGCATCTACCCGCGCCAGCGCCGAATCTTCCGCTTCCGCCAGTTGCTCAAGCGCCGCAAAGTAGGGGTCAAGCTCGAAAAGCGGGGCGGTTTCGGGGTCTTGCAGCGTCCCGTCCGGGTTGCGCCGCACTACCGTCCCCCCAAACTCGCCTGCCTCTATCCCCGCCTCCGCCAGCATCCCCTGCAACATCCTCACATACACCGCCACTTGCAACCGATGCTGCACCTTATCTTTCCGCGTAGACTTAATATCACCCACCAGAATTTCAAGGACGGAGGACGGAGGATTGAGGACGGAGGAATTTAAACTAGAAACTAGAAACTCGGAACTAGAAACTCTTACCCTGATGAGGTCGGCGCGGCCTTCAAATTGCCAGCGACCAAGTGGGCCAGCGACTTCAGCCTGATAGAGATAAACGGGGGTAGTTCCGGCGTTGCGGATGGCGGAGATGGTGGCATCTATGCCCTGTCCGTCCAGGTCAATAACTTCGTAGCCCTGTTCTTTCAACTCGTCCACGATTTTTGATTCCACCCGGTCACCCAGTTCCGCCAGCAACGGCCCGAAAGGTTGGAGCGCCAATTTCAGGCCGCTATCGCGCAAGCGTTGGGCCATTTTATTGGTCTCGCCCTTGTAAAGATAAAAGCGCAAAAAGCGGTCACAGCTATCCAGGCTCAAATATTGAGCCAACCCGGTTGGCGTAAGGGTACGGCGACGGCCTTGCTCGTCTAGTTGCGGCGAAGCTTTGCGCGATTGGGATGGGCTATTCGAGTGATGAGTAGTGGGTGGAGTGGTTGCCATAGTTCAAAAAGGTCTTTCCAGTAAAATAAAGGTAAAAATAAAGCAAGAGTTCCAGAAAAAAGGTCAATCCGGCTGACATTTTTAATAATACCCTATAATCCTCAATCGCGCTAGTAGACCAAAAAGAGCCAGATTGGGAGATTTGAACCATAGATGAGCATCCACCTTACGGGCGTGAACACCGCTAAAGAACAGGATATAAAGGTATAATCAATATTCTTAATTTACTTATGAATTTTCTTAAGTTTCTAATCAAAAACTATTGACAAACTTGGAAAAGCTGCTATAATGCCTGTGTAAGTAACGAATATGAAGTAGTACATTAATAATCTTAATTGATTTAGAAGAAATCACAAGTACTAGTCGAAGGAGTCTTATAAATGGACGAAGCAACTTATCAGGTCAGTGGGCGTTGCCCGGTCTGCGATGACCAGATGTATGTAACCAGATTAGAGTGTCGGCGCTGTCATAGTGCGCTGGAGGGGCGGTTTCATCTGGGGGCATTCCAAAATTTAACCAGTGAGCAATTGCAATTTCTGGAAGTGTTTATCCGCAGTCGTGGGCAGAACAAAGCGATTCAGGAATTGCTGGATATTTCGTACCCGACTGTAATTAAAAAGCTGGATGAACTAATCGTGGCGCTGGGCTACGAAGCCGACCCGGTTGCGGAACGGCGGCGCGAGATTCTGGAAATGTTGAGCCAGAACAAAATTAGCGCGTTGCAGGCCCAGCAACTTTTGGCCGGGCTGAGTGCGTCTAAACCGACTGAAAGTGCCGATAATCGAGCCAAGCGAAGCTCAACAGGAGAATAGGCTATGTCAGAATACCAGGATAGAACCGACAGAAGCGAATCTGACCAGGTAGTAGCAGTTGATACCGAGCGGCTAAAGCTGGTCAAAATAGTTAATTTGAGCGGGCGCACCCGCATCGTGGGTACAAACACCCCGCACATCCGAGTACGCGCAACGGGCCGAAGTGGTAGCGCCACTCCCTCTATAGAGTTCAAAAACGAAGGCCGTGAATTAGAAATTACGACGGTATCCCAGCGCGCTTTCTATTTTAATACCGACAACGATTTTGATGAAGCAGCGGTTGGACAGACTGTGCCGGACGATTTTGACGAGGGGAACGAACCGCAACCCTGGCAATTCGGTAGTAACGAACAGGGTCGCGAAGAATACCGCCGCGCTCGTGAAAAATATCGGGAAGCTCGCGAGGAATACCGCGAACGCCGCCGCGAGGCACGCGAGGAAGCTCGGCGCACGCGAGAACAGGCCCGCGAAGCCTCGCGCCGGGCTAAAGAAGAAATTAAGGAAAATAACAAGCAGGGCTGGGGTTTTTGGCGCAATTTCGATTTTGATAGCGAAGCTTTCGTAGAGCTTGCCAAAGGCATAGGCCAGACTGTCGGCGAAATGATGACGAACTGGGGCGAATTGTACGTCGAAGTACCGAGCGGCGTTGAGCTTGAAGTTAAGAACGTGTCGGGCGTAGTCGAAATTTCCAATATGGACGGCTTTTGTCGCATCGGCAACACCAGTGGCGCAATCAACCTTTACGGGTTACGCGGTGGCGTGCAACTCAAAGGCTTGAGCGGCAAAGTAGAAGCTCACGAGCTAGGCGGGCGCGTCGCCTTCAAAGTTACTAGCGGCAGCGTCCGGCTGACCAATTGCCAGTTGACCGCGCTGGATTTATCTATTAGCAGTGGCAATGTGCTGGTCGAAACGGCTCTGGTCGAGCCGAACGAAGGCGACTACCGGGTCAGCAGCAGCAGTGGCAATATTCAGTTGCGCTTGCTCAGAGGTACACGAGCCTGGGTGGATTGCCGGACTTTGAGCGGCAAGATTATCGTCTCGCCAGAAATCGGTTATGTGGATTATCGCAACCGGCCCGGCCAGAGTCAGGCCAAAATTGAGCTAAACGGAGGAGGACGAAGAGTGACGGCTAATGCAATCAGTGGCAACGTAGATTTGAGTTATTTCGATGTTGGCAGCGAGTGGCAATCTTTCGCTTCGGCCTCTGGCTGGCCCACTCCGCCCGCGCCGCCGCCCCCTCCTGGCGCACCCGGTGGCTTTGGTTCAGTCCCACCTGTGCCACCCGTCCCGCCTGTACCGCCGAGGTCGCCCGAAGGCAGTTTCAGGCCAATGCAACCGATGCCACCTACCCGGCCTACGCCGCAGTACCCGGTTGAGCAGCTACGGCAGCGTCCATTAGTAACGCCGCCCCCGCCGACTATCTGGCCTTCGGCAGACGAAACGGCGGCCTCAGAGCAAACCGAAAGTGAGCAAATCAGTGCTGACCAAAAGCCGGAAGCCGCTACCGAACAAAAGGAAACTGAACTGGAAGGCGCAACCGCCTCAGTTCCAACCGAAGACACCAAAAAATCGCGTCAACTAGAAATTCTACACGCCATTGAGCGTGGCGAACTCAGCGTCGAAGAAGGCATGGCCCGCCTGGGCGAATTGGACGAGTAATGAGTGATGAGTAATGAGTATAGTATCAAATCTGAAAGAGTGATAATAATTGGTATGGGCTAATTGCATTCGCCCAACTCTCTTGAATAATCACAACTCTTCAAGGCCCGGTATTACTCATTACTCATCACTCATCACTCATCACTTCTTAAAGGAGTAAGGCAATGATGTTAGATAATCACGATTTTTTTGCAGATGAAGCCTCCCGGCGGGTGGTGGAGTTTCGGGCGGATGCCGAAAAAAATGCCCTGGTCAAGCTTGCCAAATCTGCCCGCAAAAACAAAAGCGGCTTTAAGACGTTTGAAAGCGTCAAACAAAAGCGGCTGGGCCAATTAAAGGTTTTACGGGCCGTGCGAAGCGGTCAACTCAGTATCGAGGACGGTTTGCGGCATTTAAGCGAACTTGACCGAAGCTTTCAGGTTTAAGCACACAAGAAATCCATTGACGGAGCAATGTCCCACAAGAAATTTGCCTTTCTTGTAAAATTTTGCCTGGGGAAAAGTCCGTCCATTGGCGGAGCAATGTCCCACAGAAATTCAGCAAACCTTCTAGGATATTGCTCCCTCAATGGATTTATTCTTGTATGACATTGCTCCGTCAATGGATTATCACAAAAAATTGCCTTTCTTGTATGACCTTGCTCCGCCAATGGATTTTTTGCCGAAGTTCTTCTTCTTGTATGACCTTGCTCTGCCAATGAATTTGTTCCTACAACCAGAGGTAGGCATAAAAGCTTATTTTCCGTAGTCTCTTAGCCTTATACTTTCATCCGCCCAAAGTCGGTTCGGTTGTAATAATTTGCCCGATGAAAGGCTGATTACTATATGCAATAATTCACTTATACCAAAATAGCGGTAAGGGCTGGCTCGCCCGCTTTACGAAGTTGTAGCCCGGACAGAGCAATTTGTTAGAGAACGAAAGGAACAAAGAATTGACTCAATTACATAAGAGGCTTTTATTGCTTGGCCTCATGTTGGGGGTATTGCTCGAAGGGCTGGATGGTATGATTCTCAGCACCGCGATGCCTCGGATTATTTCGGATTTGAACGGGTTAGCCGTAATTAGCTGGGTTTTTACTTCTTATATGCTCACCAGCACCCTTTCTACGCCGATTTACGGTAAATTATCCGATTTGTACGGTCGCAAGCAATTTTACCTCGGCGGCATGATTCTGTTTATCGGTGCCTCGATGCTGGCGGGACAATCCAGCTCGATTGAATGGCTGATTATCTGGCGCGGTTTTCAGGGTTTGGGCGCGGGCGCAATGATGCCAATCGCCTCCTCGATTGCCTCAGATGCCTTCACCGGGGCGGAGCGCGGCAAAATTCAGGGTATTATTAGCGGTGGCTTTGGTATCAGCAGTATTTTAGGGCCAACGCTGGGTGGTTGGATTACCGACGGCCCTGGCTGGCGCTGGGCTTTCTACATCAACGTGCCGCTTGGTATTGCGGTAATCGCTTTGATGCTAATCGTAAAAATCCCGGCTGTTGAACGCACCGAGAAAGTGCAGATTGATTATCTTGGCGCGGCTTTGCTGATGCTTTTTACCACCAGTCTGTTGCTTGGCTTTGTCTTTGGCGGCGACAATACGATTGGCTGGGGCGCTGCCCAGACTATTGTGATGTTCGTGGTAGCCGTTCTGAGCCTGATTGGGTTTGTAGCTGCCGAGCGCTTTGCCGCCGACCCGATTATTCCGCTGGCTTTCTTCCAAAACCAGGTATTTGTAATTGGTAGCGCGGTCTGTTTCTTCATCGGTGCAGCAATGTTCGGCGCGGTCAACTACATCTCCTATTTTATTCAGGGGGTACAGGGCGAGTCGGCTACTTCGAGCGGTACAACCATTACGCCAATGATGCTGGCGCTGGTGGCTGGTACAATCGTGGGCGGACAGAGTATTACCCGGTTGGGCAAATATCGCAATATTGGGTTGGCCTTCGTCCTGATTATGTCTTTGGGCGTGCTGCAACTGGTCTTTTTGAATGTCGGAAGCGGCAAACTGGAAGTGCTGGCGGCCATGATAACGCTGGGCTTTGGTATCGGCGGGACATTCCCGGTCTTTATCATCGCCTTGCAAAACGCCTTTGAGCCGCGCTTTTTGGGTACGATTACCAGTCTGAGCGGGTTCTTCCGTCAGCTTGGGGCGACCATTGGCACCAGCATTTTAGGTTCGATACTGACGCTTGGTTTGACCACGCAAGTTCCCGAACGACTGAAGGCCAATCTGCCCGGCCCGGCCTACGATGGCCTGACGGCGCAAGGTTTTGCACCTAGCGTCCAAATCCTGACCAGCAGCGAAGGTCTGACGGCGCTAAAAACTGGCCTGGGCAATGAAGCCCTTTACAATGGCGTAGTTACCAGTCTGCGCGAAGCCCTGGCGAACAGCCTGAACCCGGTTTTCGTCGGTTCGCTCGGTATCGCTATCGTGGCGCTGGTACTGACGTTGTTCCTGAAAGAACTGCCCTTGCGCTGGAAAACCCAGCCCACCGAAATTGAAATTCCAACTACTTCAGAAGTAGCGGAAGTGGCAGAAGTTGCTTAGAATCTGATATTTATAAAACAAATTTCTCGATAAAGACGAATGAACACTCGTCTTTATCGAGAAGTTTGTTTTAAAGTAGTCAGGCCCAATTTTATCTTTGTAATTACGGTTTAGCTTTTGGGTTGCCCGGTGCGCCCGTTCCTACTTGTGCTGACGTACAGATTAACTGATTGCCGCTAGTATTAGATTTGATGCCTGGGCTAACGCTGGTTGAAATTTGCAAGCCCCGAATGAGGTTATGACCCTGTAACTGGAGAGCGTTAGCGAAATTTGCCACAATCCGCACTTTATTATCGCAACTTGCGGCAATTGTTACCGCATCCGGCACAATTAGGGGTTCTACCAGAGTAATTTGGGGGTTGTTACCCAGGCTGGCAGCGAAGGTTACTGTGCCGCCCCCTGCCGCCGCCGCATCGCTTACGGCCCTTCGCAATGTGCCTGTTGCCGGGTTAACAATAGTGTCGGCTGTATTGGTAACAGTGATGACTGGAAGAAACCATTCTCCGGGAAGGTTAACAAAGAAACCCCATAAGTTAAACCTTCCGAAATTTTCATCATTGTAAGAGGCCGTATCAGAATAATCGAGAATATAGCTATCTCCAAAAGAAATAATCGTCTTTGAAAGTAAATAGCCTCGCTCATCGCCGCTCATACCGGGGTTATTGGCGTAGTTCGGCAATTGGCTGGAATTATACAGCACTATTGGGTCTTGCCAGGTATCTCCATCTATCGAATAACGGATTTGCATAAAGCTGGTAGCAAGATGCTGGTTTTGAAAATCCAGCATAACATATCTTTTTCTGGCATCATCCCACTTAACATCAATCGAACCGGCATTGTAAATAACTTTACCTGTTGTATCTTTAAGGACTTTATTTTGATTTACCACCCAGCTAACGCCATCGGGCGAGGTTAGATGATAAAGTAAACTGGAACACGGCGGTGTCCAGTCGGTTGGACTGGTTCTAACACACCCCGGCTCATAGCTATCATCGGTATACCACATGTGAAATAGATTATTCTGGAATATTACGCTTGGCTGACCAGCCCCATAGTAGTTGACTCCAATACTATTTTGGTCGGCAACAAAAGTTTTACAAATATCCTGGTTGGTAATATTGTTCAGATTGTTAAAGTAGTCGCAAGGATTACTGGAAATGTTCTGATTGACTATAGGATTTATTACTGGTTGGGGGTCAGGCGGAAATTGTTCCCATGTACCGCGCCTGGTGTACTCATAGTATGGCCCGCCAACCTCGCTCGCTCTTGCTACGTGCATATTGGTAAGTTCTACGATTGGATAGCGGTTTGAGCCATTCAACCATCTACTACCCGCTGCGTAGCTGCTAAAGCCGGGGGCATTGGCATCGTACATACTACCATAGTAGAGATAGTAGTAACCGTTTGCAAACACTATGCTAGGGTCGCAAGCCGAGGCATCTACCATCGGATTAGGAATATAACTTGGTTGCAAGGCTAATTGCGGTGTAGACCAGTTTATCCCATTTATAGAACTGGCGAATCTGATGAAATCGTAGGGAGGGGGATACAAAGGGTTTCTGGCTGTGGGAAGTGGGGTAGAACAGAAAAAACTGTAATAGGTGCCATTTTGATAGATGATAGATGGCCCATAAGCATAGGATGGTGAAATATTATCGGTAGGCGGAAAGCCAAGCATTGCACGACTATCTACCATGAGAAATGGATTTAATGAGGGAGCGGTCTGGGCGTTCGATTGTGGTATCGAGGCCATTAGAAACCCGCTTAAACCAGTAACCATAGTAAGTAGAATCTTAAGTATTACTGATTTAGGCATTTTAGAGTCCTGTTTAATCGGAGACCAATTTGTAATGATTTTGCTTTGGCTTGCTAATTTTAACCTACGTTTCTAATTTATTATAGCATACCACCTAATCTTTCTAATCTGTCAAATTAATGTTAATTACCATAAAATTTAATCCAGTTCGCGCAAGGTCAGCATAGCCAGCAAAATTATGATTAGGCCGTAGACTACCAGCGCCAGCAGTTCGCCCCCGTTATCAAACAGGCTACCGTTTGAACTATTTAAGGTTTGAACCAGTTTATTGGCGTAATAGAGCGGCGTGACATACGCTACCCATTGCGCCCACTCCGGCAACTTATCTACCGAGATTAACATCCCTGATAGAAAGACCGAAGGCAAAATCAAGAGTGGAATAAAAGGGAAAACCTGCCCTTCAGTGCGGGCAAAATTGGAAACCAGAATGCCTAGCGCGATAGAGATAACCGCCAGCAACCAGATTACCAGGTACATTCCCAGGTAGCGCCAGCCATCGTAATTCAGGTTGAACATCCAGCCTACCGCAATCAGCACGATTAAGCTCATGACCGTCGCCAGCAAAGTGTACGCCCCGATATAGCCGAGGATGATTTGCGAACGCCGGAAGCCATTTACAAACATACGAGTCAGGGTTTGGGTCGTCCGTTCACGCACCAGCACCAGGGCGCACAAAATATAGGTCAGGAAGTGGACAATAAACGCGCTGACTGGCATAACGTAGCGGGTCGTATTAAACAAAGGCGAGTTTAGACTATCAAAAAAAATTTTCAGGAAGTAGAGTATTATCACTGGCGCAACTAAGCTCAGGCCGATAAAGCGTCGGTCTTTGAGCAATTGTTTGCCTACCCGTTGGGTCATCACGACTGTGTTAAACATGTTGCACCTCTTGCACCGCCGTCTGTTCCGGGCTATTTTCTTTGGCACTGATAAGCCGTAGCATTATTTTTTCGAGGGTATCTTCTTCCAGTTCCAGCCGCGTAACCGTCGGGTCGAAATGGTACTTTTGCAACACCCCCGGCAATTCAGTCGGATAGTTGGTAATAACCTGCTCGTCTAGTTGGTCGCCCCGCCAGATTTTGACCACGGTATGCCCACGCCGCAAAATGTTTTTGGGCGTATCCTCGACCAGCACCGCGCCATCCCGCATAATCGCCAATCGGTCACAAAACAGCGCCTCGTCCATCAAGTGCGTACTGATAAAAATAGTCACGCCCTGCGCCGCCAGTTCGCGGAAATGCTGCCAGAAAATTTCTTTTAGCTGCGGGTCAACTCCCGCCGTGGGTTCGTCCAACAGCAAGGCTTGTGGTTGGTGAATCAGTGCGCAGGCCAGCGAGACGCGCTGCTTCATTCCACCCGAAAACCCATAAACCGAGTCGTTTTGGCGGCTACTCAAAGCGGTAAATTCCAGCACTTCGTCTACCCGGCCTTTGAAATTTGGCATGTGGTGGGCCGCACCAAAGAAAGTAATATTATCTCGCGCCGATAAATCTTCATAGAGCGCCGGGGACTGCGGCATATATCCAATTTGGCGGCGCAACGCTGCGGCCTGTTTGAACGGGTCAAGCCCCAGTACCTGCACTGTTCCGGCGTTGGGCCGCGATGACCCGACCAGAATTTTTATCAGGGTAGATTTGCCCGCCCCGTTTGCGCCCAGCAGACCGTAAATCTGACCTCGGTCTACCTGAACATTCACTCCCTTCAACGCTTCAATTTTGCCGTACTGCTTTCGCAATCCCTCTACTATAATCGCTTTATCTGTATTTTCTGCGACATTTTCACTTGACATAATTATTCTTTCCTTTCTGGCGCAACTTGCGCAAGCGCCAGTCCATGCAAGAAAGTTTCAACATGTAATTCAATCATTTCTTCGTCGGTTGGCAAGGGAAACGGCGCGGCGTTGCCCAATACATCACTCATTATCTTTCGCCCCAGTAGTGGGCCAAAAAATTCAAAGACTAGCGCTGGTATTGCTGCCGATTTAACTCGGCCCAGTTCAGCCTGTTGCACCATATACATGCCAAGCGGAAAAATAATCATCGGCGCAATATGTCCGACCAATTTTTGGGCTATTTCCGGGTGGCGTGGCCCTTC
>JBBQXW010000075.1:0-25526 GCA_038209275.1 Chloroflexia bacterium
TACTTCGCTGGTCGCAGTCACGCCCGTAGCCGAAATGGAGACGGTGCAGCAGGTGTTGCTTCTGGTAAAAAAGACCGGCAGTTGGTGGCGCAATCTGGCTTATTACGCCCTGTTTGGCTTGCAAACTAAAGGAAGCGGGATGCAGGATGTGCCAATTTGGAACAGAATGAAGCCTGATGGCGGCGGCGCTTACACCAAAAATGACCGGGGGGTACTCGAATTCAGGAAATTTTACGAAAAGTGGGTAGAAATAGCCGAGCAGGGCCAACCCATCAAACGAAAGCAAATTGTTTATAATTATGAGCGGCTCAAAAGCAATGCTAACAACAATTAGCCTTAATAACCAGGCTCATTTTGATTGGCAAACGCTTGTCGCTCAGAACAAGCCGGGACAAGAGACTGCTTTGCAGCGCGCCCGGCTCGAACAATTGCCTGAGTTAGTAGCGAGGTTAAACAAATGGGCCAACCAGCACAATATAGCGGTGGCCCGCGCCGAAGTAAGCGCGTATGCGGCGGTGGTGGCGTTACCAATGCCGTTGCCCTATGACAGCGCTTTGCTCATGGCCCAATTTGCGCTGTGGGCCTTTGACGTAGATGATTATGTTGACCGCAAAGATTATACCCGGTTTAATCAGACCGAGCCGAACGGCTGGTTGAGCTATTTTGATACGCAGTTCTACCCGATTATCCGACCTTTCTATCAGGACAGCGGCCTGACTTTGGAGCAAGGGCAGGCTTGCGGGTTGCCACAGCCCCCTGCGACAACCGGGCAAACCGCACCAGCCCAGGTCGAGGCAACCAGCCTGAATTTAGAAGCCGCCTTGCGCGATATTTTAAGCGGCCTGAAAAATACCTGGGAAGTGGTTGAAACCACTGAATTTCGCCTGACCAATTTTATCAAGCAAGCTACCCAGATGCTTGGAATGTTTCGGTCTGAATTAATTACTAATGCTACCTACCGACAAACCAAAAAGTTGCCCAGGCTGGAAGAATATCTGAACCAGTCGAAATTTTCGATTGGGATACACCCGGTGGCCGCAATTGCAGTCGGGCTTGAGCCAGCACCGTCATTAGCCTGGCATAAAGCTCAGGAAGCCCTGGATAGCGCCGCCATCATAGTCCGGCTCGCCAATGACTCAGGTAATTATAAGGCCGAAATGGAAGAAGGCAAAGTAACCAGCCTGACCATAACACTGGCGGACAAAGGCTTTGACCCGATGGCAGCGCCGAGCTACGCCATAAGCCAAGCCAAAAAGCCATTGCAAGCACGGTTGGAAACAGAAATCAGCCTGTTCGCCGAGCAATTAGCCCAATTAGCCGACGGGCCACTAACTTATTGGTTACAAAATACTGTCGCGTTCGCCATTGCAATGTATGAAAAGGGTAGTTTTATTAAGCCGACCTAAGATTAATAACCATTCAAATAAAGTTAAGTTGAAGAGTTTAGTTTTTGTATCGAATAAAGGTGGGGAGTGAAGTTTAATGAGTAATACGGGAAGCGGGTCTTTAGATAAAGATAATAATCTGTTTTTGGCAACCCAGAAGCAGGAACAACGTGAGCGCTGGCATACTATGCTGGCAGCGATAAATCGGGTGATGTTAGCCCTGACCCTCATCTCGGTCTTTTTCTGGTCGGGCGCTTACCTTATCACCCAGTACGATACGCTACTATTGGTAGTGGCTACAGTAATCATATTTTTGATACCGACCACACTCAGTTCGTTAATGCTGCGGGTGAACCGACCGGGCTGGCTGGAAGCGGCAACCTGTACGGCAGTCTTCAGTCAGTTTTTGGTTATGAGCATGGGAACATCCTTGATAGGAGCATATTCAGGCGCACTTTCGCTCTTTTTCTGGGTGCCAGTGGCGATCTGCTTAATCGGCCTATCTATTCGGGCTATTGTTGCTACTACTGCCATAACCATAGGCTTCATTGCCGCTATTCTTGCTTCGCAAAGCCTGGGAATAATTATACCACCAATAGACCTGGCTAAAGATTTTCCGATAGCCAATATTTTCATCTGGTCTATCAGCCTTTTTTTAGTGCTTTTTGGTATGCTTACCTTCAGCCGCCGTTTGCAAAAATCGCTGGATGAAACCAACGAGCGCAACAAGCAACTGGCTGAACTCACCACCCAGCTTAAAGGAGTAACCGATTTTGGCGCAACCCTTAGCCACGAACTATCAGGTGTTACTTCGGAACTAAACACTACTTCGCAACAGCAGGCCAGCGGCACGCAAGAGCAGGTCGCTTCGGTCAATCAAGTGACAAGTAGCCTGGAAGAATTGAGCGAAAGCGCCAACCAGATTGCCGCCGCCGCCCACGCTGCCGCCGCTGCCGCCAACCAGACCGTCACCGTTGCTACCGAGGTAAAGGAAAGCAGTCAGGCGGCCCAATCTGCTACCAAAGAAGGTAATCAGGCAATTGAGCAGGTTATTAGCAGTGTGGATCGAGTACGCAATCGAATTGAGCAACTAGGCCAGCGCCTGCTCGAATTGACCGGCCAGAACCGCAGGGTTGGCACGATTATAGACCTGATTGAGGAGATTGCCGACGAAACGCATCTGCTGGCCTTGAACGCTTCGATAGAAGCGGCGGGCGGTATCAACACCAACGATTCTTCTTCATCTTTATTTTCAAGTCATAGCAACCGAAGCAACCGTTTTAATGTAATTGCCCAGGAAGTAAAAAACCTGGCTGACCGCAGCCGCGAAGCTACCGAGGAAGTCCGGGTGGCTATTACCGAAATGCAGGGGGCGGTGGCGGCGGCAGTACTGGTGGCCGAAGAAGGCCGCAAAGAGACATTTGCTGCCGTCTCGCGTTCGCAGATTGCCGGGGCCGTCATTCATAAATTGAATGAAGTAATTGCCAGTAGCGCCGAACGCGCCGAAGAAATTTTGGGAGCGGTAGAGGAAGTTAAAATCCGCTGCGATGAAATCAGCCTGGCAACCAGCCAGCAGCGCACTGCCAATCAACAAATCTTACAGACTATGCGTGAGGTAGCCCAGGTATCGCACCAGAGCGCCAGCATTGTCACGCATCTTTCCGAAACTGTCTCACGGGTCAACAATCAGGTGAGCGAACTTAGTCATGTTTTAGATAGATCGAACCAGGCTATGTTGGTGGCTGCATCAGCATAGTATGCCTTAGCAACTATTCAATCAGGTTTTATTGTGGTAGGGGTTTGATTTATCAAACCCCTACCACAATAGGGTCTAACAACAAAGGAGCATTGGTTATGCAACTCAGGGATTTGTTCAAGCAAGTTAAGACCGGGGAGAACCGGGCGGCGCTTTCGCCGGGTCGGTCTTCACTGGCGTTAGCCGCACTTTCTTTTCTGGTTTTATTTGGGGCGGGATTATTTATAACGCCCTTTTCTTATGCCGCCGGGGATGAGGACGAAATTGATAGTAAAGTAGTCTCGGCAGGGTTCAGCACTTATAGTACTGCTTTGTCATCTCGTTTTGAGCTGGATGACCGGGGCGAGAATTGGTCTAGCTGGGGACACGATTTGCTCAATTCGCGTTTTAATCCTTTTGCCAACGATATTCGGCCTGGAAACGTGGCAAAGTTGGCGCTGAAGTGGGCCTTTGTCTTCCCCGATGCTACCACCGCCGCCAGCCAGCCCGCGATAGTAGATGATACCCTGTACGTGGGTGGCTGGAACGCCAAATTCTACGCCCTGAACGCCAAAACCGGGCAGGTTAAATGGAGTTACGATACGACCAGTTTCACGGGGGCGTTGCCGCCCGGTCAGAACGCGGTACGCAACGGCCCGGCAGTGGCGGGCGGCAAGGTCTATTTTGGCGATTTGACGGGCAATCTGTATGCGCTGGATGCCCGCACCGGGGCGTTTAGCTGGGCCAAAAAACTTGACTCGCACCCGGCTACCCGCCTGACCAGTTCGCCGGTAGTCTGGAACGGACGAGTTTATATCGGTGTATCCAGTGCCGAAACCGGGATAGCGCTCAACCCTCAATATCCTTGCTGCACTTTCCGGGGTAGTATGGTGGCGCTCAACGCCCGCAACGGCGACGAAATCTGGCGCTACTACCCCATCGCTCAGACTCCGCAACAGACTGGCGTAAACGCGATTGGCACACCTCAATTTGGCCCTAGTGGTGCGCCTATCTGGAGCAGCCCGGCGATTGACCCGCTTGCCGGTTTGCTTTATTTCGGTACGGGCCAAAATTATTCCAATCCGGCGACCAATCGCAGCGACTCAATTATTGCGCTGGAACTGGGAACGGGCCGGGAGCGTTGGGCGACCCAGCTAACGCCGAACGACCGCTGGAATCTGGCCTGCAACCCGGAACTATTCGGCTTTCCGCCCACGCCCTTCCCGAATTGTCCATTACCGAATGTAGACAACAAGGACTTTGACTTTGGCTCATCGCCTAATATTTTCGTCGCCTGGAAAGACGGACGGCTACGCACGCTAGTCGGAGCAGGACAAAAGAGCGGGATTTATCACACCCTCGATGCCGCCACCGGGCAAATTGTCTGGCAAACCCAGGTCAGCATCGGCGGAGTGGCCGGTTCGGGCGGAATTCAGTGGGGAACTAGCTGGGATGGGCAGCGCCTCTATGTCTCCACTCACCAGGCCAACCCCGGCAGCCTGAACGCGCTCGACCCGGCGACAGGCCGAATTTTGTGGACAAACAAAAATCCGGCGGACGGTTGCACCACCGGCGGCGCAGCAAACGACCCGGATTGCAGGCTGGCAATGCCCGCCGCGCCTTCGACGGTGCCGGGCCTTGTCTTCGCCGGTAGCTGGGATGGCAAATTCCGGGCTTACGACAGCCGAAGCGGAAAAATTCTCTGGTCGTATGACACTCACCAGAATTTTACCGGCACGAACGGGTTAACCGGGCGGGGCGGTTCAATCAACGGCGCGGGTGCTTCGATAGTAGATGGCACCGTTTATATCAATAGTGGCTACCAGCCTTTCCCCAATGGTGGTATGGCCGGAAACGTATTGCTCGCATTTACGGTACGCTAAAATTCCATTTTATTCTCAGGTCAGTTTCTCGTTTGTTGGAACAAACGAGAAACTGGCTTGAACGTAGATAACTTAAGAAAAAGAAGGTTCTGATTTTATTCATAGTAAGCGTTGTTGGTTAGTTGGAATTGGAAGTGGAGAAGTTTGGAATGTTCAACAAAACGATTTATCTCGTTTCATCTTCGGTTTACGAATTGGCCTGGATTTGCCGCTTGCCGCTACAGGCTTTAACTCAATTAGATTTCTTAAGAGATGATAGTGAAAAGACGGAAGAAGGAACAGTAACTTCCGAGGGCGAAGCTGAAGGCAGCGAAGTCGCCCGAATTGAAGCCGAACTGGATGCGCTGGGTATGTTGCTGGATTGTCTGGTGCAGCAACAACGTTCGGATGGAAGTTGGGGCAGCGGCGCTTATAGCCCCGGAGACCGATTGGTCAATACTCTTGCCGTCGTCGTTGCCCTGGCCCACAATCAGGTGCGCTGGGAAGAAGCGCAGGGATACAAAGCTTACAAATTTCCCGAATATTATCGTCGCAGCATGTGGGCCGGAATTACCTGGCTCAGAAGGCAAGCTCAAAAAGGATTTCTTAAAAACGATACGGCAGACCTGGCTGGCCTTGAATTAATTGTTCCGGCCTTGCAATCCGAACTGGAAAAGTACGGTATTAAAATCAAAACTAATATTGCCATTGCGGAAAAGGCCAAAGCCAAGCTCCAAAAAGTCCCAGTTGAAATTATTTTTCAGCCCGGCTCGACTCTCAGCCATGCGCTTGAGTTTTGTGGCACTTTACTAAGTCCTAATCCGGCCCAGTTTAACCGGGTAATCTCGCTTAACGGCAGTGTCGGGAATTCGCCCAGTGCCACCGCTTTTGCTTTAGCCTCCAGTTGGAACGATTTGAGCCAGGAACGCCGCCAGGAAATGCTGGATTACCTCAATCGCTCGGTAAATGCCTCGTTCTTCTGGCGGCAGGTTTATCCAGCCGCGCCCACCGCCGGAATAACGCGCTTGCCGGTACAATCTGCCGGGTTCGTCGGGTTGGGCTGGCCCGTCACCTACCCGGTAAATCACTTCCTGGAAATCTGGCATAAGTATTACGAAACTAATCTGGATAGCAACAAGAGCCGCTCAACCGTTACTGGGTTAGAGCGAAGTGTTGTGGAGAGTTGGCCCATCAACAAAAGCGGCAAGGCCGGGTTTGGGGCAGATGAACATTTTGCGATAGATGCTGATACGACGGCGACTTTTATCTGTCTGGCAGCGCAAGAACTAATCGAAAGCGGGCAGGTAGCGCGACTGTGGGCCTCGTTAGAGGTATTGCAGGAATTTTTCAATGCCGAAAAAGGCTACTTTTTCACCTACCCCTACGAAATGACCCCTAGCATAACCACTAACGCCCACGCCTGGCAAGCGCTCAACACCGTTTTGCAGCTCATCAGTCGCTTGAAGCTGACAGTGCCGGAACAGATGACAAACCTGGCTACCATGAAAAATCTGGTAGCAACTTATATCAAGAGCCGGGTTATCAAAAAAACTTTCTGGCACGACAAATGGCACATGAGTCCAGTCTACGCTACCTATCATGTCGCGCTTTCGGGCGTAGTAAACCAAAAGGAAGATGGCTCGACCTGGACGGGTCGAATAATTGACTGGTTAGTCGAGAACCAATCAAGAGTAGATGGGGGTTGGAGTTTTGTAGAAGTGGAGAATTATGCGTCGCGATCAGCCATTGCCAGCGAGGAAAAACCTTTTCCCCGCAGCACACCCCCTCCAAAATCTAACGTAGATGAGACTTTTCACGCGCTGTTGTTGTTGCTTCACGCCTGGCAGAACTGGCTGACCGATAACAGTGGCTTTGAAGGCGGCAAAATCAGCAGTTTTGAACAAGAACGGCGGCGTATTCAGGTTGCCAATGCACTTCAGCAGGGAATGATTTGTCTGCAAGAGCTAATCCAACACCAACCGCCCTATACCTGGCCCGCCATGTGGTGCGACAAAACGCTCTACTGCCCCTACGGTTTGCTCTATAAGCTATCCAAAAAATTGCTCAAGGAGTTAAATCAGCTTGATTTAGCAGACCGCACGCTTTTTCGCCGCCTTGCTGCCAATAGCCCGCTAGTAGAACGACTACAGGGGCTACGGACATAAGAAAATCAAAGCGACTTCGGTAGCACTACCAGAGTTTTCGCTTACCCACGTAAAAGTAGTAGCGATTGAAATCGCTTTTTCCTTGCACTCCAGGAAAGAGCGATTTCAGCCAGTGGCCCGATTGGGCAAATCGCTACTACCTTTAAGGTGGTAATTGAGAGTCTGGGTTTTTAAGTATATTTTAGAGCAATTAAAATCAAGCGGCTGTGATACCGCCGTCAATCACCAGGGCGCTGCCGGTCATAAAGGTCGGGCCGGAGGCTAGATATAGAGCGGTTTGGGCAATTTCTTCAGGTCTGCCGATACGTCCAGCCGGAAGACGCTGCAAAATCAATTCGTTAAAAGCTTCGTCACCCACGCGCTCCTTGCCATTGTTCAAAATCGGCGTATCCACCCAGCCGGGGCAAATGCAATTGACCTGAATATTGACCATGGCGTATTCGAGGGCTGCCGTTTTAGTCAGGCTGATTACCCCGGCTTTGGAGGCGGCATAAGCACTGTTGGTCGGGAAACCTTGTAGCCCTGCCACCGATGCGGTATTGATAATTCGTCCGCCGCCCCGCATCAGCATCGGCGGCACGCCGTACTTGATGCCCAAGAACACACCGCGCAAATTTATCGCAATAATTCTGTCGAAAGCCGCTTCGGGCGTGGCGTGAATCGGGTTGCCGCCGCCCTCGCCAATTCCGGCGTTATTCATCAGTACATCCAGACCACCAAAGCGGTTCGCCACGTCATTGAACATCCCTTCCATCATTTCCGGGTCAGCTACGTCCACCCGGTAGAAATCGGCCTGCCCGCCCGCCTCGATAATCGTGGCAACGGTCTCTTTACCGCTCGTCTCGTTATAATCGGCGACCAGCACCATCGCCCCTTCCTGAGCAAACATCATAGCGCAGGCCCGCCCAATGCCGCTTCCCGCGCCGGTAATCAGGGCTACTTTGTCCTTTAGCAACTCTGCCATTTTTGTTTTTCCTTTCCTTAATATTTAGGATTTTTGCTTTTTCCTTAGCTTTAGAAAAATTTCGTCGGAATTTTTCTAAAGCTAAGGAAATGTAATTCTTCTCTTTACTTTTGAATTTTTCTGCGAAAAATTCAAAAGTAAAGAAGGTTCTGTTCTTAAGGTTCAAAATTTTTCTGCGAAAAATTTTGAACCTTAAAAAAATTTAGTTGGGTATAATCGGGAGAATAAGCCGGGATGGGTATTGCGAGTTATGTAAAACTGTTTGGTGCGCTATTTTTATATCAGCATCGGTAGCGCTGGCGATAACGCCGCCGTGATTAGGGTTGCAGTCGTAGCGCGGGAAATTACTGCTGGCGATTTCCAGCCGGATTCGATGGCCGGGTTGGAACGCGATACTGATAGCCGCCAGGTCGAGCGTATATTCGTAAATCTGGCCCGGTTCCAGCAATTCCGGTTGGGCCAGCGAATTGCGGTAGCGCGCTCGAATAATCGCCTCACCTAGATTATAAGGCGTGCCATCGGGGTAAACATCTACCAGCTTGGCGGTGAAATCAGTATCCAGGCAATCGCTGGAGGCATAGAGCTTCATAAAGACATGGCCCGTCACTTCCAGACGCTCTTTTAGCGGTTCGGTAGTGTAGACCAGCACATCGGCCCGGCGCTCAACGGCGCTCTGGTCGAGCGGCCCAGCATAATAAGAAGTATTAAAGGTCGGCACAATCAAGCGTCCGCCGATGGTCGGAACGGGGTCGTGCGGGTCGAAAATATATTGGTCAGATGGTTCAGCTTCGGGCGGCGTGGTGGAAAGTGAGCCATTGCCGTCCAGCGAATTGGCCTGCCCGTTGCTATGCAAGAAGTAACTGGTTTCGACTGCTCGTGCCAAAGGCCATTCATCCTCGGCCCGCCACATATTATCGCCCATCACGAAAATATAGACGGGCGGCTCATTTTCCAGTCCGTTTTGTTCGCCCTTCAAGTAGCGGTCAAACCAGCGTTTTTGCCGATTGAGCAAATCCTGACTTTCCAGGCTAGAATGTAGCCCAAAATCGAGCGCGCCAACTTGCCGGGACAAAACGCCGTGCGCCCAGGGGCCAATAATCAGGTGCTGTCCACGCCGGACTTCTTCACTGGCGGCGTTGCGCTTCATGCCCAGATAATTTTGCACCGCGCCCCAGATAAAAACATCGTACCAGCCCGCCACGTGCAGCGCCGGAACTTCGACCTGTGACTGGTAGCGTTCAATTTCATAGTTGGCCCAACGCCCGTCGTCGCTGGGGTGGTCGAGCCAATCGTTGTACCAGGGCGCGGCGGCTTCCAGAAACGGACTACCTTTCAGGGGGCGCTCTTTTAGCTCGTTCATAACGTTATAGGTGGCGGAAAGGGCTAGAATCCGCTTGTACTCCGGGTCGCGGCCCTGTTCAGCCAGACGCAAGATATTGAGCGCACCCAGCATGGTACTCCAGGTTCGCCCGCCCATCAAAGCAAACGCACCGTAATAATAGTTCCAGCCGTTGTGCTGCCCGAAGCCGCACAGCACCGGCTGAATACATTTCAGATGGGGCGGCTGTTTTATCGCGGCGGCCCATTGGGTGTAGCCCATGTAAGAGCCGTTGTACATGCCGATATTGCCATCCGAATAAGGCAAACTCGCTGCCCACTCAACGGTATCATAGCCATCGTCCGCCTCGTTCACAAAAGGATAAAAATCGCCCTCAGAAGCAAACGTTCCCCGGCAATCCTGGATAATCAGCACATAACCATCGGGAACCTGGTTGAGAAAAGGGGTAGTACTGAGTAAAGCGGCGTTATCTTTGCCGTAGGGCGTGCGCGTCAAAATTATCGGATAGCGCCCTTCCTTTGCCGGACGAAAAACGTTGGCGTAAAGCGTCACCCCATCGCGCATGGTAGCCGGAACGTTCTGCTCAAAAATACCCTGAAAAGTTGGTGGCATAATAATCCTCTTTTTGCTTAACTTTTAAAGATTTTGCAAAACTTTCAAAAGTTAGGCATCTCCAGACTTTAACCTGGGGTAAGTAAAAATTCAATTTCCAAAAAGCGGGTCAGGAAAAGAAACCACTAATATAATGAGGCAAATTTTGATGGTTCGTCACGGGTAATTTAAGTACGATGATTATACGGGGCTTATTAACAGACTGTCAATTTTATTGGTGAATTGAATAAAACAAAAAAGTGAGCCGCTTTTTGCGGCTCACCAACCTAAAATTATGTTAAGCGAAAGTTGACTGGTTTAGAGACGCGCCCGTCGTCTCCGGCCACCCCCCATAATCGCCCGCACCAGCAGAATTACCAGCACCGCGCCCAGCGTGGCGGAAATGAGCGTCCCAATTATCCCATAGCTGGAAAGACCAATCAGGCTAAAGACAAAGCCACCCACAAATGCTCCAATAATGCCAAGCAAAATATCGCCTCCCAGCGAACCACGCCGCCGGGTAATAAAGCTGGCAAGGAGACCGGCAATCAAACCCACCACCAGCCACCAGATAATGTTGTAAACATCGAAAGTGACCGATTTGCCATTAAAGTCAATAGTTAGCATAAACTCAGTTTCTCCCTCTAGTTCTGGCACACTTGCTAAACTCGACTTGTCCCTTATGTTGCTGCCGCCTTCACCACGGCTTCGTCAAATTATAAGGCATAAGTCGCACCTGTAACCTATACCTCAGTACTAAGTCCAGTCAGTACTTTTTGGTAGAAACGGAGAAGGAAAGAGGAAGGAAATTCGTTGAGGGAGCAATGTCATACAAGTTCGGATGGAATCGTAGGATGCTGCTCCGTCAGCTGATTTTCCATTGACGGAGCAATGTCCTACAAAAGCGGCTGGATTCTCGGATACTGCTCCGTCCTCATTCCTCCGTCCTCCGTCCTCATTCCTCGTTCCTTCTCCTCATCCCTTCTGCTGCCCGCTAATCAGGCGGGTGGCGCGGTCGTAGGTGAAGTAGCTGTAGGCCCAGTTTGCCATAACTATCAAGCGATTGCGGAAGCCGACCAAAAAGAGCAAATGGACGAACAGCCAACTAAGCCAGGCGAAAAAGCCAGTCAAATGTATACCGAAAGCGTCCATAACTGCCGCTTTTCGACCAATCGTTGCCATACTGCCTTTGTCGAAATAGCGAAAATTCCGCATCGGTTTGCGCCGGGCCTGCGCCAGAATATTGTGGGCGGCCTGACGGCCCTGCTGAATTGCTACTGGAGCGACCATCGGGAAAGCTTGCCTTTTGTAACCTTCCAGGTAAGCCATATCGCCAATCACGAAAACTTCGGGATGTTCTGGCAAGTTCAAAGTTGGCGCGACCCGTACACGAGCGCCGCGCCCAAGCTGAACCTGCAACGCATCTGCCAGGAGTGCGCTCCGCACACCCGCCGCCCAGACTACCGTCCGGCTGGCTATTTCGCTACCGTCCTTGAACCTGACCGTATTTTCGTCCACTTCAGAAACCGCTGTCTTAAGTTTGACTTCCACGCCCATCTGTTCCAATTGATGTTTGGCGTTAAGGCGTAACGATTCGCTAAAAGGGGCTAACAGATGGTCGCTGGCCTCGATCAGCATTATGCGCGTTTCAGAGGTGTTCAGCATCGGGTAATCTTTGCGGAGAACGTGGCGCACCAGTTCGGCAAACGAACCCGCTAATTCTACCCCGGTCGGCCCACCACCCACAATCACAAAAGTCATCAGCGCGGCCCGCTTAACCGGGTCGGTCTCGCGCACGGCCTGTTCAAAAACCGATAGAACGCGGTTGCGTAGCTCGACTGCTTCATCCAAATCTTTCAGGCCATAAGTATGTTTTGCCAGGCTAGAATTACCAAAATAATTATTGGTGCTACCCGCCGACAGCACTAAATAATCGTAGTCAATCGGCTCACCGTCGGCGGTCAAAACCTGACGCTTTTCAAAATCTACCCCCTGCACTTCCGCCATCTGGAAATTTACGTTGGGATAGTCGCGCAGAATTGCCCGCACTGGGTAGGCCACCGACTCTGGCTCAAGGCCCGCCGTCGCCACTTGATAGAGCAAAGGCCAAAAACCGTGATAATTGCGGCGGTCTAGCACCAGCACTTCTACTTCGCTTTTAGATAGGCTACGGGCGATACTCAGCCCGCCAAATCCCGCCCCAACTACCACCACTCGTGGAATTACTCGCGGAATACTATTGCTGACAATCGCTGCGTTGGGGGCGGACTGCTCCGGCTTTGCTCCGGCATTAAAATCAATTACTTTTCCCGGTTCAGGTTTCTTGTTGGCCCGGTTGAAAAACGGTTTCAAAAAATTTTCGGCTGGTACAGACATTTTACAACACTCCTTTATTTCTTGGCTCATCAATATTGTCTTGCCAATATTGTACGGAATTTCACAATCAATTGCTGTGAATTATATCACAATATGTGACGGGTTTCCAGTGTTTTTAGGAAATAAAGATACAAAACTGCTGAAAGAATGTCGCAACGCCTTGCAACAGGCGATTATTATCGGCATAGTAACGTTGCTAGTTATAATAGATACCTGGCGGCTGGCGCTGATACACAATAGCAAAGTGGAAACAAGCGAAGCGAAATTGATGTGGTGGGAAAAGCCTCTCAGGGTTGAGCCTAACTCGGAAATCGAGGAACGAAATTAAAAGCTGAATCATTGTAGGAAGGGCTACGCCCTCGATTTGTCGGTAAAGGCAGATAAATCGAGGGCGTAGCCCCTCCTACACAGAATTTACACTTCCACCGTACCCTGTGCGCCAACATCCGCCGTGCTGAGCACTTTTTGAGGCCGCTTTGAGGGTGCTTGACGATGGCGATAGCCACCAGTCAGGCGCTCGATTAGACGGTAAACCTGGTCGGCGACTAAAGCAATAAAAACGATGCAAATAATTCCGGCGGCGTTCAGGCGGGGGTTATCTATTTTGAGCAATTGGCCCAGACCGCCCGCACCAACCCACGCGCCCACCGTCGCAATGCTCACCATTGCCAGCGTCGCAATCCGCATCCCCGCCACGATTACCGGGATAGCCAACGGCAATTCAATCTGCCAAAAGACCTGCCACCAACTCATGCCCATGCCCCGCGCCGCCTCGATGATAGAGGGGTCTATCCCGGTAAAAGCCAGCATGGTATTCCGCACCAGCATAGTTTGAGCATAGACAATCAGCACAATAATCGTGGTGGTAAAGCCCAACCCATAAATCGGCACAAGAAAAGCCAGGAAAGCCAGACTTGGAATGGTATAAAGCACCCCCAACACCCCCAACACCGGGGTCGAGAGCCAGCGCTTTCGGCTAATCAAAATTCCGAGGGGTAAAGCAATCAAAAGGGCAATCGCCAGCGCCAGCCCGGTAATTTGCAAATGCTCCACAAAGCGCGGCGATACCCGCTCCCAGCGCTCGAAAATATAGCGGAAGCCGTTCTCGAAATATTGATAAAATTTGGTAAATAGTTCCATAGTTTTAGTTTTCAGTTTTCAATCGTCAGTTTTCAGTCGTCAGTTTCTATTGCCAGACCTGTTTTATTCCTCTTTCCTCTTTCCTCTTTCCTCTTTCCTTCTCCCTCATCTCTTCTTCAACGCTTGCTCAACCGAAGGCTGTTCGGTTTGGGTCGAATTGCGGATGGCGCTCAGGGTCAGGCGACCAACTGGCATACCTTCATCGTCCAGCACCGCCAGTTCTTCGGATTGGCTGCTGAGTAACAAACCTAATGCTTCGCGCAAATCGGTAGTTGGCGTGACACTCGACATTCTCGAATTAAGTTCGCCCGACCAGGGTAGCATTACGGATGCAACGGGCTGCAAGCTCAAGCGGCGCAAAACATCATTCGAGCCAGTAAGTTGTGCCACGAATTCGTTAGCCGGATGAGTCAGGATGTTGAGAGGCGTATCGTATTGCACCACTTCGCCATCTTTCATAATGACAATTTCGTCCGCCAGCTTGATAGCTTCTTCCACATCGTGGGTTACAAATAAAATAGTCTTGCGTACCGTCTGCTGTATTTGCAAAAGCTCATCCTGCAAACGAGTGCGGGTAATATTATCAATTGCGGCGAACGGCTCGTCCATCAGCATAATTGAGGGGTCAGCCGCTAATGCCCGCGCCAACCCAACGCGCTGTTGCTGCCCGCCACTAAGCTGACCCGGAAAGCGCCGCCGATATTCCTGGGGCGGCAACCCGACCAAATCCAGCAATTCATCCACCCGTTTGCTGATGCGTTCTTTGTTCCAGCCCAGCATACGCGGCACTACCCCGATATTTTTCTCAATCCGCATATGGGGGAACAGACCGACCTGCTGAATAACATAGCCAATCCGCCGCCGTAGCTCGGTTAGCTTCAGGTCGTGTACCTCGACTCCATCAATCAAAATCCTGCCGCCAGTAGGTTCATAGAGGCGGTTCACCATTTTCAACAAGGTCGTCTTGCCGCAGCCACTTGGCCCTAGCAAAACCACCAGATGCCCCTCCAAAACCTCAAGGCTCACCCCGTGTACTGCTGACCGGCTCGTACCGGCAAAATCTTTCGTTATATTATCAAATACAATCGGCTTATTCATGTAATAATCCTGCATCTGGGAATAGTAATCAGTAATCAGTTGTCAGTCGTCAGTCAAACTAATGACTGACAACTGATTACTGATTACTATTTAATTAATCCTTCTTGCTTCATGAAGGCTTTGGCAACGTCTACCGCTTCCATTTTTTCCGGGCCGTCTACTTTCCAGTTGAGGGCCGAAATTTTGGCGGTGGTGATTTTGGCAGAAACCGAATTCAGAACCGTCTTGATGTTTGGATAGGCCGCCAGTATATCTTCGCGTACAATCGGGGCAAATTGATAGGGCGGGAAATTCTTCTTATCATCTTCCAGCAAGACCAGATTATAGCCCGCGATTTCGCCGTCGGTGCTGAACGCCACTACCGCATCGGCGTTGCCGCTCGTTACCGCTTTGTAGCGCAAGGGAATTTCGTAGCTCTTAACTTCTTTGAACTCAAAACCACCATAAGTCTTTTTCAGACTGCCTAGACCATCGGTATCGCTGCGCGGCCCGATAAAGTCGGGGATAGCGGCAAACCGAAGCTCTTTGGCGGCGGTTGAGAGGTCGCTAAGAGTTTTCAGCTTGTACTTATCGGCGGCTTCTTTAGTTACCGCAATAGCGTTGGTATTGTTCATTGGTGCCGGGTCTAGCACAGTCAACTTGAACTGCTTCGAGTATTCGGTAGCCACCTTATCGTAAACTACCTTCGAGTCGTTGCTCTCTTTGGGTAGTTTTAGCACGTTCAGAAGGGCCGTCCCGGTATACTCAGGATACAGGCTCAAATCACCTTTCACAATGGCAGCCTGGGCAATGTCAGTCGTACCAATGTTTAGCTTGCGCTCTACCGGGATACCCGCGCCTTCCAGCGCCAGGGCATACATTTCGCTGACCAGAATAGACTCGGTAAAGTTCTTCGAGCCAACCACTACTTTACCTTTAGCGGCGGTAGCCGTTGTGCCGGTTGCAGCAGCTGTGGTCGCGGCTGCCGTTGTCGCGGCGGCGGCGGCGGTAGTAGCCGCAGCTGTGGTCGCGGCTGCCGTTGTCGCGGCGGCAGTAGTAGCCGCAGCTGTGGTCGCGGCGGCAGTCGTCGCGGCTGTGGTCGCGGCGGCTGTGTTGGTAGCGGTGTTATCGCCGCAAGCCGCCAACAAAAGACTTGTCACCAGCATAAACGCCAGAGCCAGGCCGGTAAATGGCTTGACCTTTATCATAAATGGCATAAAAGTAAATCTCCTCTCCTTCAGGCCGTCTTAAGACGCGCCGATGTATCAGAACTAACAAAGCGTTGCAAAGTACTCAGTAATAATTCGGCAAAAGCGGCTAACAGGGCCACGGGAATAGCCCCGACCAGCAACACAGCATTGCTACTACCGCTCAAACCCTGGGTAATAAAATCGCCCAGGCCACCTCCACCGATAAAAGTAGCCAGGGTCGCGCTGGCAATTACCTCAACCGTAGCGGTGCGGATGCCCCCCACTATAATTGGTAGCGCCAATGGTATTTCCACTTCCCACAAACTACCAAACCAGGTCATGCCCATTCCTTGCGCCGCATCAACCGTTGCCGGGTCAACCGCACGCATACCAGCATCGGTGTTAATCAAAATGGGCGGGAAAGCCAAAACCGTCAGTGCCACCAGCGAAGGCGCAAAACCTACCCCCAGTATCGGCAGCAGCACCAATAAAACCGCAATACTCGGTATCACTCGTCCAATACCGATTGCATTGATAATAACTCTGGCTACTGTACCGAACCGACTGGTCAAAATGCCCAACGGCACACAAACCACAATCGCAATCAGCAAAGCAAAAAAACTAAGTTGTAAATGTTCGACTACCGCTTTCCAAAATTCAGCCGAGTGCGACTGTCCATAGCTGAGAGCCTGTGCGAAAATATCCATCTAACATTTCCTTGAAACTTTCTTTAATAGCTTCTTTGATATGATAATTTCAGTTCTTGATGAGAAACTTAATAACACCCCGTTAAATGGTCGCATAGACCGGGCCAGCGAAAATGAAAATACAGGATGCAAAACAGGAAAGATGAGAATAATTGAAGTGAAACGCCAAAAATGAGAAATTTATAAGGGTGTTTTAAAAGATAGTGAACTGAAAAATTCCAGACCCACCTTTAACATCTAAAACAAGGGCTATGTGAAAGTACAAAAATGAGAGCAGGACGTGACTATCAAAGAAAACAACTGTTTGCATTATTGCAGAAATTTTTGCTAATCGCAAGTCTTTTCGGTTGCGAATTAGCAAAATTTCTATTTTATTATAAGACTGAAAAGGGGTTTAATCCTTACAATTCTTAACCAAACAAGTTAAACTTACTGTGGGAGCGAACTTCCGCTCGCGATTGTCCCTTTGCAACCACAAATCGCGAGCGGAAGCTCGCTCCCACAAAAGGTTAGTTGAATGTATTGGCCCTAAATCCAATACCGTTCAAATAAGGGCAAAATCACTGTAGGAGGGGGCTGCGCCCTCGATTTTTTGAGCGGTGGTAAAGGTAAAATCGAGGGCGCAGCCCCCTCCTACAGACGTTATTTGAATGTATTGGCCCTAAATCTTCATCACGACGGGCGTGACGACTGGGCGGCGTTTGGTCTGCGCATAGAGCAAATCGCCGACGAAATCTTTGACGCGGCGGATGGTCTGGGCGCGGTCGGAGAGCAAATCCTCGTTGTTCTTGCCAAACTCTTCCTCGACCCGCCGCTTCACAAAATCCATCAGTTCGCCCGCTTCGCGCATATAGACAAAGCCCCGGCTAACCACATCTACCGGCCCGGCCAGTGCGCCCGATTCCTGGTCGGCCACCAGCACCACCATCAAAATGCCGTCCCGCGAAAGTAGCTGGCGGTCTTTAATTACCACCTCGCCAATATCGCCGACTGTCGCCCCGTCCACAAAGACCGGGCCAGCCGGAACCGAGCCAGTGATGCCGCCGAAATTGTGGTTGAACTCGGCGACTTTGCCGTTTTCCATAATCAGAATATTTTCGGGCAGGTAGCCCAATTCCTGGGCCAGCCGCGAGTAAAGCGCAAGGTGGCGCGGTTCGCCGTGAATCGGCATGGCGTAGCGCGGACGGGTGAAATTGAGCATCAGCTTCAACTCTTCCTGGCTGGCGTGGCCCGAAACGTGGACGCGCTGAATGGCGCTGTAAATCACGTTCGCGCCCTGCCGCACCAGGCTATTGATAATCCGGCCCACCGCCGTCTCGTTGCCGGGAATAGGGGTGGCCGAAATAATTACCGTATCGCCGCGCTCAATCGAAAGCGATTTATGCTCCTTGTTGGCGATGCGATTCAGCACCGCCATCGGTTCGCCCTGCGACCCGGTGACGACAAAAGTTAGTTCGAGCGGACTATATTTTTGGGCTTCGCCGACTTTAATCAGGGTATTCTCAGGAATATCGAGATAGCCCAAATCGCGCGCCATCGCCACGTTATTTTCCAGGCTGCGACCCACCGCCGCCACCTTGCGCCCGTAGCGATAGGAAGTATCCAGCACCTGCTGCACCCGCGAAATCAGCGAGGCAAAGGTCGCGACGATAATCCGGCCCTCGGCTTCGCGGAAAATATGGTCGAAGGTCTGGGTCACAACCGCCTCGGAAGGAGTCATGCCGGGCGATTCGACATGGACGCAATCGCTCATGAGTAACAACACACCGCGCCGCCCGATTTCGGCCAGCTTGCCAAACTCGGTTACTTTGCCGTCTACCGGGGTCTGGTCAAACTTGAAGTCGCCAGTATGCACGATAACGCCCGCCGGAGTGGTAATTGCCAGCCCTACGCCATCGGGAATCGAGTGCGATACCCGAAAAAACTCAACCTTAAATGCTCCGGCGTGAACGACATCGTCCACCCCGATAATATTAAGCTGCGCCCCTTCGACCAGTTTGCGTTCGCGCAACTTCACCTGCACCAGCCCGGCGGTCAGGCGAGTACAATAAAGCGGTATCTCAATGCCAAGCTGGGGCAGCAGATAAGGCAACGACCCGATGTGGTCTTCGTGACCGTGCGTAAGGAAAATTGCCTTGATACGGTGCTGCTTGTCCAGCAAATAGCTGATGTCGGGGATAACCAGGTCTACGCCGGGCATATCCTGGGTCGGGAAACCCAGCCCCACATCTACAATAATAATATCCTCGCCATATTCAAAAACGGTCATATTCTTGCCCACTTCGCCTAAACCGCCAAGAGGGATGACCTTAACTCGTTCCTCTAAATTCAAAAAGGAACCTCCTGTATTCTACTTATGTAAAGTCAACAGATGACGCTATATAATAAAAGGCGTTCCACCGCCTTAAATTTCCAAGAAATCACTAATTATTCACCACAGAGGACACAAAGGACGCAGAGGAAAATATAAAAAAACTCCGTGTTTCTCCGTGCCTCCGTGGTGAATTTTCCTCAAACCTTTGCCAGATGGCTTTCGATTTCGGCTAGTAATCCGGCGCGGTCTTCCAGGGCCGGATAGAATAGCAACTGGTCGGGACGATGGGCCTGCGGATAGAGCAGGCGAAATTGCAATGGCAACACCCGACCATCGGGCCGAGTAGCGCGGGCGCGCAAGCGTTCCTGTTCCTGGCGACGGGCCGCTTTCGCTCGTTCGCGGGCGGCTTTATCTTCGCGCAAATCCGCTTCGCTCAAGTAAGCGGCAATTTCATCGGCGGGCGGTTGTTCGGCGGGTTCGGCTTCGGTCTCGACTTCGGTAGGGTCGGAAGCGGTTTCCACCTGTAAACGAACCGCCGCATCTTCGGCTGGCCCGTTCAGCACATCCAGTGCGGTAATTTCATTCCAGCGATAAAAAACCCGGTAGCCGGGCGCAGTAAGCAGCAGGCCGCCATCACTCAAACGCACCTGGGTCAAAAGCTCTACCAAAAGATACCAACCTGCCCATAAACAGCCGAGCGCCACCAGAGTCAGCAAAAAAGCCGGAACAGTCGTATTGAGATTCAGATTAAAGAGGAAAACATCGGAGGGTTTAGCCGTCAGACCACGCCACAGCCCCCAGGCTTTCTGCCCGGCGTAAAACGCGATGGCAGCCAGCGTCACGAGTAAAATAATGGCCTGAAGGCGACCAATCCTGGAAACACGATAAACTTTCATGCAAATCTCACTAATTCAGAGCTGTCAAAACGGTTTAAAACACGGTTTAAAACATGGTTAGTTGCTTGGCGGCATCGGCTTCTTTTTTCTTACGACGCGGCGGTGCTTTTTCTTTTTCAATTTTTTCAAAAATGGTTGGCACAACTGCTTCGGTTTCGGCTATTGCACCATTGGTAAAGCTAACATCGGCTTTTTCAGCTTTGGGCTTGCGGGCGCGGCGAACTGGTTTCGCGCTGGCAACCGCTTCTTCCGTTTGGGTCGTCCCGTTCAAATTTTCGGTGGGCGCTATTTCCAGCCTACTTATAGACGAAGAGACTTCGGGAACGACCAACGGCGGCGCGACGGTGCTTGTTTCGGCTTCTTCCGATGGCAACACTTGCGGCACTTTAGCCTGATAGCCGTTTTTCTTTTCGGCTACTCCCGAAGAGACAGCCGGAGCGACGGGCGGCGCAGGGACGGTTTCTATATCCTGGGCCATAAACCCCCAAAGCTCGGTGCGGGCAATTTCTTCGGCTCTTTCGAGCAGTTGAGGAATACGTAGCCCGTCTTCCTTGAACATCTGCATACCAGGGCCGTAGCGGTCACGCAAGGCAAAGGAAGGATGAAACATCGCCATGTACATCCGCCCTTCCTCAACTTTGGACTGACCATGTACCTGACCGATGCGTTTGCCGGGCCAATAACGCGACATCGAGATGCGCCCCAGCGTAATAATCAGGCGGGGATTTATGATACCAATCTGGCGGTCTAAATAGTTTTTGCAGGCTTCCATTTCACCCGGTTCAGGGTCGCGGTTATTGGGAGGACGGCACTTGACCACATTGGTAATAAACACATCTTCGCGCTTGATTTTAAGTTTGTTGAGCAGTTGGTCGAGCAATTCTCCACTATTGCCAACGAACGGGCGGCCCTGCTGGTCTTCGTGATAGCCCGGCGCTTCGCCAATGAACATAACGCGGGCATCGGGGCTGCCTTCGCCCGGCACAGCCTTGCAGCGCCCCTGCGAAAGTGGGCATTTGGTGCAGCCCATTACCTCTTTTGCTATAGTATTCAGTAATTCCGCCGACATTTCGCCTTTTTTCTACCCTCTAACCACTGGCTGAACTGTGACTATCAAGCGGTAATTCGCTCAAAAGTTAGTAGAATTATACCCTTTTTGGTAGAACCGGGCAACCGCTAAACCGCCTTGCCTGAGAGTGGTGGGTAATTTTTGCAAAACCCGGACATGAATGTCCGGGCTAAAAACGATAGACCAATTTATTCTTAGCCCGGACATTTATGTCCGGGTTCTCTTTATGAATTACAATTTAGCCTTTCAGCTTGGAGGGTTCGTTTACATGGCCGTAGTAGCCGACCAGACTTACTACAATTCCGACGATAATAAAGACTGGTACAAGACCAATCAAGTCGCCCAGGCCACCAGCAAACAGAATCGGGAAAATGCTCACGAAATTGGCGAAGGTGAAATAGGCGGCAAAAACCCGCCCGACCATTTCTTTGGGCGAACGCTCCTGCAATATCGTCAGGGAAGAAATATTGAGCAAACCAATCGAGAAACCAAAAGGCAACGAGAAAATAATCAAAAGGGCATACAACCCCGGCCCGCCAATTGGCACGCCTTTATCGAAAATATTGACCCATATCTCGGCAACTGGCTTGACCAACCCAACAATCGCTAAATTGATGCCCAGCCAGACTGTTGCCATTACCAGGCGATTGCTGCGGTTGCGCGGAGTAATAAGGCGGCTCACAAAGCCTACGCTCAATCCCAACCCGATGCTCATCGGGGCTAACACGTAGATAATATCGCCCTGTGGCAAGCCTAAACCTTTCTCACCGATGTAGGGGATACCAATCGCCGTCATAATAAACAGCGCGCTTTGTACCGTCGAAAGATAGACAATCGCCAGCCAGATAAGCCTATCGGCCCGAATAAAGCGCCAGCCTTCTTTGAGGTCTTTCCAGATAGTCGAGACCATACTACGAGTATCGCCCTGGCGTTCAATCGGTTTTTCCACGTTGTGAGGTAGCCACCAGACCAGTAAAGTGCATCCTACGTAAATTACCGCAATCGCCGCAAACAAATTCTCCGGCCCAATGATACGCGGCAGGAGCGGCGCTAAAATCGAGAAGCCAACGAACATCGCCCCAAAGAAAGTCATCTGGAAAAAAGAATTGGCTCTGGTCAACTGATTTGGGGCGACCAGTAGCGGAATCATTGCCCCTTCTGCCGGGCCAAAGAACTGGCTGATAGTCGAGAAGACACAGGTAATCAAAAAGATGAGCGGGACGGCTATTCCTACCGGCAGCCCGCTCATCAAAACCAGCCAGGGTACGATTACGGCACGCAAAACATTGGTGATAATCATAATCTGGCGCTTGTTAAAGCGGTCTACGAACACCCCCGCCAGCGCACTAAAAAAGACTCCCGGCAACACAAACGCCACCGTCTCAATGGCGGCGGCGGTGGGCGAACCTTTGGTCAAGCGACTGACGTAATCCACTAAAGCCAGGTTCAGGGTGTTCTGGGCGGTCTGAGAAAGCCCCTGGGCAATCCACAGCAACATAAAGTTGCGATTGCGGAAAAGCGATTTCTCCTTTTCCGGCATAAGGCCCAGGTCTACTTCGATGGTAATTGCATCCGGCGCTACTTCCGAACTCTTATTATTTGGGGATAGACTACTGCTGGCATCAGCGGCAGAATCGGTTTGGGATAGACCAACCCGCTTACCCGATGCAGGTTGCGGTTGTAGTCCTTTATCGTACTCTGGCTGTGAACTTAATGACATTCGCCCTCGATTAGTTTTTCTTTAGCTTTTGAAATTTTGGTAAAAATTTCAAAAGCTAGAGAGATTTCGGACTTTGACCTGCCTGTTGGCAAAAGCCCTGAGTAGGTAATTCTGGATGACGACCTTAAAATCTGTCACGATAGTCACGATAGTAATGATAGTCAGGGTAGGAGTTTGAAGGGTCAAACCCCATTGGCGCATAAATTGTACCCCTACACAGACAGACTTTTAGCCTCGCCATCAAACTAATAAGCAAAAGAAGTACCGCTAATGTGGCTCGGTAGAAACGGCTGGGTAAGTAGTGTCAAGATTAGCACGGCGTAGATAGCTCTTGAAGCGGCGCTCGAAGACTGAGCGGGGCAGTAAAACTTTATGGTCGCAGCCCAGGCAGCGCAACCCAATATCCGCCCCTACTCGCACCACCCGCCAATCAAAGCTGCCGCAGGGGTGCGACTTTCGCATCCGCACCTCGTCCCCGGTGGCTACATCGTGGGCTGGACGCGGCTTAGGCTCGGTTTTTGGCCTCTCTGATTCAGTCACTACTAACGTCACTTTCCCAAAATATACGCCTCTATTCAGGATGTTTAAGCAAATAGCCTTTTTCATTATAACATATTTGACCAATCTAATCGCTCTGTCCAAACTATTAGGGACACCAAGAAAAAGTTGATAGTTTTCAAACGAAAGTTTTGGGCCGATTTTTGATTTTTGGGGTAAATCGGCTTTCTGATTTGCTCGGCATGTTATAATATTTCTAAGGCTAAAGCCAGGGAACAAAATTTGGTAAGAAGTTAGGTGAGCGAGTTATAAAAAGGGAGCGAACAAAAATAGCGTGAGTTATAATCCGGCAAATCCATTAATTATTCAGAGCGACAGATCAGTTCTTTTAGAAGTAAACAACCCACTATACGAAGCGGCCCGCGATGAGTTGAGCCGCTTTGCTGAATTAGAAAAAAGTCCAGAATATATCCATACTTACCGTGTCACCCCGCTTTCGCTGTGGAACGCAGCGGCGGCAGGCATGGGCGCAGACGCGATTGTTGAAGCGCTGGGTCGTTTCAGCAAATTTCCGATTCCCGGCAATATTACCGCCGACATCCGCGATTATATTTCGCGTTATGGGCGAATTAAAATGCTGTACGAAGAGGGGCGGCTGGTTCTCAAGAGCGAGGATAAATTGCTGCTGATGGAAGTCGAGCGCAACAAGCACATCTTGCCTTTTTTGATAAAACGAATTGATGAATTTAACTTGCAGGTTGACCCGTCCAAACGTGGTGCTATCAAGCAAGCGTTGGTGCAATTTGGCTACCCGGTGGAAGACCTGGCGGGCTATGTGGATGGTGCGCCGCTCGAATTTAGTCTGCGTAATCCGACGCTGGGCGGACGGACTTTTGATTTGCGCGATTACCAAACCGACGCGATAGGCTCGTTCTACGCTGAAGGTAGTTATAGCGGCGGTAGCGGCGTGATTGTGCTGCCCTGCGGCGCGGGCAAGACAGTGGTGGGTTTGGGTGTAGTTGACAAACTGCAATGCCACACCCTGATTTTGACCCCCAGCACCATAGCGGTGCGGCAGTGGATTAGCGAAATTATTGATAAAACCAATATTACACCTGACCAGATTGGCGAGTATAGTGGCGAGAAGAAAGAAATCAGGCCGATTACCGTCACAACTTACCAGATTGTAACTTACCGACCTTTTGACGTAAACAAAGAGACTGGCGAAATCGGCGAGTTTCCCCATCTGGCGCTATTTACCGCCCACGATTGGGGCTTGATTATCTACGACGAAGTCCATTTGCTGCCCGCGCCAGTCTTCCGGGTGACGGCAGAAATTCAGGCCCGACGGCGCTTGGGGCTAACCGCCACGCTGGTGCGCGAGGATGGGCGCGAGACCGATGTATTTTCGCTCATCGGGCCAAAGAAGTACGACATGCCCTGGAAGGATTTGGAGCAAGAGGGCTGGATTGCGACGGCGGAGTGTTGTGAGATACGGGTAGAATTGCCGCCGGAAGAACGCATGGCCTATGTGCTGGAAGAAGACAACCGCATCAAGTATCGGCTTAGTGCGGTCAACAGCCGTAAATACGACATACTGAAAGCTATTTTGGAGCGCCATCCCGACGACCATATTTTAGTTATCGGGCAGTATATCGAGCAATTAAAAGAGATTGCGGCGATGCTGGGCGCACCGCTTATTACGGGCAAAACCAACAACATAGAACGGGCGGCGCTCTACAGCCAGTTCAAGAAGGGCGAAATTCGGTTGTTAGTAGTTAGCCGGGTGGCGAATTTTGCGATTGACTTGCCGGATGCTAACGTGGCAATTCAGGTATCGGGCTTGTTTGGGTCAAGGCAGGAGGAGGCCCAGCGCCTGGGACGGATTTTGCGGCCTAAATCGAATGGCGCGGTGGCCTATTTTTATTCAATTGTTACCCGCGATACCAAAGACCAGGATTTTGCGGCGAACCGACAACTTTTTCTGACCGAACAGGGCTATCGCTACACCATCATTGATGCCCGTGATTTGTTGGGCGAAATTCAGGAAGGCCATTTCCGTGAAATTCCGTTGCACGAACTACCGGCACCAATGGCGGCCCTGCCTGACGGAGAAACCGATAAAATAGTTGAGCAGGTTTATGCTGCCTTAAACGGCGTTGTCGAAAGTGAAGACGGGGCGGAAGAAGAAAAAGCCGAATTTGAAGAAATCGAACAATCGTTGGGACGAAGCCGAAACCGAAAAACAGCCATAGTCGCAGAGCCAGAACCCGAAAGTACCGACGCGAAGAAACGTGACCGAGGCCACTTGCGCGTGATAAAGTAATCAGAGAACAAAAAGCAATTCTCTCATCCAAACCTCTGTGGGAGCGAGCTTCTGCTCGCGATTTTCGCCAACACAAGGAAATCGCGAGCAGAAGCTCGCTCCCATAATTTATCAGTTTTAATTGAGTGGTAATGAAATCAAGAGCGGGCGAGGCGGCGAACCTGCCCGATTA
>JBBQXW010000076.1:0-25516 GCA_038209275.1 Chloroflexia bacterium
TGGCCCATCCGTAGGGGCGAATCGCATACGCCCTTGAACACTAACCAAAATCATCACGGGGGTATGCTATTCGCCCCTACGCAAAGACCCAGCTCAATTTCAACGCAATTTGCTCTAGTGCAAAAAATTGACGCTCACCCGTTTCGAGTTTCGAGTTTTAACAAATCTGTGTGGTTCTCTGTGTCCCTCTGTGTTCATCTGTGTCCAGTCTTTAACTCAAAATTCAAAATTCAAAACTCAAAACTACCTTCTCCCTGCCCGCGATTCCTTTTTGCTCTCCCCGGTTTGCTGGGGCGGGATGAGCGCCTGCGCCTGAGTTGCTGGGCTGAGAGTGGCGGGTAGTTCAAAGCTTTCGAGCTTCGTTTCGGGCAGAATACGCAACAACCACTGTGGCGCGTACCAGTTCCAATGACCCAACAAACGCATAGTTGCCGGGACGAGCAGGGCGCGCACAATTGTTGCATCCAGGCCAACCGCTACCGCTACGCCCAATCCCAGCGCCTTGACCAGCACAATATCCGCCGTCACAAACGACAGGCAGACCAGCACTACAATCAGGGCCGCGCTGGTAATAATCTTACCGCTCTTTTGCAGGCCATTGGCAACACTAAGGGTGTTATCGCCAGTCTGGTCGTAGCTTTCCTTGATGCGACTGAGCAGAAAAACCTCATAGTCCATCGAAAGGCCAAACAGGGTACAGAACAATAGAATCGGTAGCGACGGCTCGATAAAGCCAAGAGGCGTAAAGTTCAGCACGTTCGACAGATTGCCCTCTTGAAAGACCCAGACCAACATTCCATAGCTTGCCACAATGCTGAGTGCGTTCATCAAAATCGCCTTGAGCGGCAACACTACCGAGCGTAGCAAAATCAGCAGCACTAAATAGGTACTGCTCACAATAATCAGCACTGCCAACGGGAAGTCGGCATAAATCCCCGTCACTACGTCCATTATTCCGGCAGTGCCGCCCGTCACTTGCATGGTCATGCCGTTGCCAACAGTGCTGTTTCGCAGCTTAGTCACAAGGTCTTTGGTTTCTTGCGAATTAGGCGAATATTTACTGACAATCGAAATCAGGGTAGTATCGCCACGAGCAAACTGGGTTAAGAAGTCGCGCAAGAAAATATCCTGTACCTTATCGGGCTGACTATAGATTACCTGATACTGCATTTTGCTGAGGCGCGGCTCAACCGTCACCACGCTATCTACCCGCGCCACTCGCGGGTCTTTCTTTATTTCATTGGCAAAGTCGTACAAATAATAAACATTGTCCGGCGACAAAATATTGCCTTTGGGGGTTTGCACTACTGCCAGAATTGGAGTAATTTCGCTTCGGTTGAATTCTTTGCTCAAAATATCGAATGCCTGACGGCTCTGGACATCGGTTGGCACAATTGATTCGTCGGGTGAGCTGAATTTTACGCTCAAGAAGGGCAAGCCGAGCAGCAGCAAGACCAGCAAAACTACTCCGAAAATGCTCAACGGGAAGCGCATTACTAAATGGGCAAGCCAGGCCCAAAAACCATCGTCTTCTGAACGAGCTTTAGCCTGTGGTCGGTTCGCTCGCCAGCGCCCCAACAAACCACCAAAACTAAGCGCGTTAATCTTGTGGCCCACCAGCGAGAGAATTGCCGGAAGCAGCGTAGTCGCGCCGAGTACCGAGACAAACACCACCAGAATACCGGCTATACCCACCGAACGCAAAATATTGAACTGGAAAATAAGCAGACCGCACAATCCAATTAAAACGGTCAGGCCACTAAACGTAACCGCCTTACCCGCCGTTGCCAGCGTAATTGCTACGGCTTCTTCGACGCTACGCCCCCGCGCCAGTTCTTCACGGAAGCGACTGGTCGCGAACAAGCTATAATCCAGACCAAGACCGAGACCGAGCAGCGTCGCCAGATTGACCACAAAAATTGAAAGGTCGGTAATATGCCCTAGCCCAAAAATAGAGGCCAGGATTATGGCTACGCCCGCGCCACCGACCAGCACCGGCAGCGTTCCAGCTACTAACGAGCCGAAAACCAGTACCAGCGCAATAATTGCCACTGGGAAGGCCACCACTTCGGCCCGCGCCAAATCACGCTGGCTCACCATTTCTATATCGCTATAGAAAACTAGTCCGCCGCCGATAGTCATCTTTAAATCGGCGGGCCGCTTGATATGTTTTAGAAGTTCGTCCAGATTTTTGGTCGCGGTTTCGCCATCAGCTTCAACCGTTATCAGTTCATAAGCGGTTTTGCCATCGGTTGAAATCTGGCGCGGATTTACGGTGTGGCTGTTGACCCTGGTTTTGTAAGGGGCATTGCTGAGGTCTGCCAGCGACGCTTCCACCTGGCTCACAAATTTTTCGTCGGTAGCCTGAAGGCTAGGACTCTGGTAAAACACCACAATGCTGCTGGTGCTATAGCCCAACTTTTTCTGCAATGCCTCCGCCGCCTTTGCTGATTCCAGTTCAGGGTTAGCAAAGCCGCCCGTCTTGAGCGGGTCAAGCACCTGCGGCACAAAGGGCAGCGAGATACCCACTACCACTAGCCAGCCAATCACCACCAACCACTTGTGCCGATAAATCCATTTTCCCAGACCATAAAAGGACATACGTTTCTTCCGTTCTACTTTAATGTTCATAATATTTTGAATTTTTTTTTGCAAAAAAAAATTCAAAATATTATGAACATTACCAGCCAATTTCGTGCAGGTTATCACAATCTCTCTAGCAATGATTATACCACTCCATACCCGCTGCTATATGAACTTTGTGATAATGTTGCGTAATCAACCAACCAAAAAGAGCTAATTTCGATTTTGAGACAGAAATCTCAAAATCGAAATTAGCTCTCAACACAAAATTCTGTTTAGTTCAAGGCTAAACACACCGTTTCATACAAAGGGTACGGATTTCGTAGGGGCGAATCGCATACGCCCTTGAACGCCAGGTATCGTCAACAGGGCGTATGCGATTCGCCCCTACCAAAGTAATTCCAAACCTTTTCTATGACGATGTGTACTAAGGCATCAGGCCGAATTACTTTTTAACCTGAAACTTGAAACCTCGGCCCGTAGGGTTGCCCTGTGGGTGAACTTTGAACTCCCTAATTAGTGATAACTACCGCAATGACGGTATCATCCGGGCCAGCACCGGCCTGTTTGAAAATATTGTCAAAGCTGGCGTTGCCGCGTGCTTTTGGCCCGACAATCGTACCAATCAGGTTATACTTGCCCTTCTTGCCAGTAACGACAGTCGCACCACCCGCTTCAAGGGTATTCACTTCGGTAAAGCCCTTCTCGGTGAAGGCGGTTTTGGCCCAGGCGGTAATTTTGTCGTAATCTGCCGTCGAAGTATAGTAGACCGAAGTCAGACCACCAACCGAGCCAGAAACTGTATCCACTCGTTTTGCGCCGCTATAAACCGGCACGTCGCTTTCGCCTACGTCTGCCCCGCCGGAAGCGGCGGCAGTAGTAGAGGTAGCGGCGGCGGTAGTAGCAGCAGCCGTAGTAGCAGTGCCACTACCACTGGCAGCGCCCAGTAATCCCTGAAGCAAAGTATTAGCACCGATAATAAAGAGCAGACTCTTTTTACCCTTTACCTGGTCTACCAGTTTTTGGGCGGCATCCGGGGAAATGCCAGGAATATTAAGCGAAGCGCCAATGTTACTGGGGTCAGCCGGAACCGGGCCAACCGCCAGCAGCAAATCGGGCGCACCCGGCTTGACATAGAAACCGACCACCGCATCGCCCTGCTTGGATGGAGCAGACGAGCCGGGCAGACCAAACTTGTAGCCAGCGCCAACCAGCGCCTTATCCACCGTAGCTGCTACCGTATCAGCATCATCAGTCGAAGCATAAAACTTGATTGCCGCATCGCTTACGCCGGGCAATTGCTTCAAAATTTCCTTTGCAATCGCCGCATCCAGCGCAATTTCGCTGGTGCCGCTAAAAGTGGGAAGGGTCAGGGTAGTGCTGCCAGCCGCCGCCGTCGTTGCAGGGCGGGCAGTGGTGGCGGCTACGGTTGTCGCTACCGCAGTGGTTGTAGCAGGGGCGGCGGTAGTGGCGGGCGCAGTGGTCGGGGCTGCCGTCGTCGGTGCCGTCGTCGTCGGTGCAGTAGTAGCGGTAGCGGGTGGAACGGGAGTAGCGGTTGGCTCGCCACAAGCCGCCAGCAGCAATGCTACCAGCAA
Organism: Chloroflexia bacterium; assembly: GCA_038209275.1. GTDB lineage: Bacteria > Chloroflexota > Chloroflexia > Chloroheliales > Chloroheliaceae > L227-5C. The sequence goes on from JBBQXW010000076.1 coordinate 4,179, forward strand.
CATAAAGGTTGCCACGAGCGCCCCAGTCGCTACACTCTTATTTTTAGCTTGCATCAAATAATCTCTCCTTTAATTATTGGGTCAGATTTGCCCCTTGCTCGATAAACTGCCAAACTGCATCTTTTTAGCACGCGGTAATCGAGTCAATTAGTTAGTCTTACATTCAATACTACTCTTGCTCCTGCTCCATTATAATATAGAAGCAAGGGTATAGAAAGCCTTTATATCACATTTTTGCAAATTTTTTGATAGGATTTTGACGCTGGTAGTAGCGATTTCAATCGCTTTGCCTTGTATACAGCTCAAAGCGATTGAAATCGCTACTACTTTTACGCTGGCAAACCAAAATCAGATTTGAAAAATTTAGGGACGACGCTGTCTGTCAAAATTAGTAGGGTCGGAATCAGGTGCGGTGGGTGGGCGAGGGACGGGCGAATAATAATTCGGCGACGGTGAATCCGGCCCGCCATCGGCGGCTGGCGGCGCACCATAAGGATAAGGATTAGAATTGGTTGGCGGTCTTGAAGCCGGGCCAAAAGTCGCCGCGATTATATCAAACGGGTCAGGCTCACTATTAGCAGAGACTGGATTATTCGCTGGCTGATAGTAAGGCGCTGAGGCTGGTGGCTGAGTATAATTGTTATAAACTGGCGGAGTAGTCGGCGGCACAGCCTGATAGTTATAGACTGGCGCGGGCGGCGGATTATAAATTGGTGGCGCAGGTGGTTGATAGCTATAATTCGGAGTCGGCATCAATTGCGCGGCAGTAACGGGCTGGCTCACTCTCGATACTCCGGCTTCCCGCAAAGCCTTGAGATAAAGCTTGTCGGGGTCATTATTGGCCCGCGCCCGGCGCATTATCACAAAGGCCAACCCAAAGATAAATAACACCGCCGCCAATAATCCGCCAATGACCAGCCCGCTAACAACATCAAAACTTCCGTTCCCGTTGCTGGAACTGGGAAACAGGGTGCTTTGGGGCGGGATAGCCGAAACCGGGCCTTTGAGCAAAGCAGGCGGTAGCGTCACCTTTTTCCCGCCCAGCGAATTTTGCCACTGTTCTTCCACCGCGGCCAAATTTAACCCAAAAACTTTTTGCATGGCCTGGTCTATCGTGCCGTAGCGCAATTGGTCGAGCAAATTGGCCCAAACCGCGTCGCCATAATTATTAATCAGGAAAGTAACAATGCTGCGGCCCTGGGCGTAGGCCAGTTTTGCGGCATTATCTTCCTGTGGAAACCGAAAAGCTATGTTGGTCAGCGGGGTTAAAGCGCTCTGGCGATAGGCCGCTTTAAGAATTTCGTCGTATTCGGGCGCGATTACGTTCTGGTTGTAAACCGCAAAACCCTCATCCAGCCAGCGCGGGGCGTGTTTGTGGCCCAGGTGCTGAAAAAGCGCCACATGCGACAATTCGTGGGGGATACCTTCGCCGATATAGGTACTTGCCAGCCGATTTTGGGGCGCAATCGCCAGAATCTCGTTGCGCTCGGCCAAAGCATAGCCGCCCGACCAGGACGGAACATCCGGCGAAGCTTCAAAATATTCGCGGCTCGAACCATAAATCGAAACGTAAATTTGCTCTGTCGGAGCAATCGAGAAGCGCCTTTTGTAGGTCGCCAGCGCATCGTTCGCCAGTACATACATCAAATTGCCGTAATCTTCGTCGCCGTTGTACCAGCGCACGGTCACAGCTGGCCCAGTGCGTTGCCGCCAACTAAAGCGGGTATCCTCATACGTTACGGTTTTGGTTTCGGTGCGGGCGCGTTCGCCCTTGTCGGTTGCCAGCGCCCAGTAATAAGAAACCGGCATACCCGCCGCCAGGGGCGCTTTTTCCAGCAAAATCTCGCCTCTGGCATCAATCGTTGCGCCCGGCGCAAAGCTGGTATTTATAATTTCTTCTTTAGAATTTTTGCCGTAGCTCACTCGCAATTCAGCCTGATTAATCTGGCCCTGAGTGGTGCGGGCTTGCAACCCAAACGAAAGTCCGACGCTATAACGCGCCTTAGCCGAATTGGAAATAACCTGTAAAGCGGGGGTTTGGGCCGATACCGCCGGAGCAAAAGGCAGAAAAAGTAAAAGAGCCAGCGATAAGCCAAAAAATGATAAAAACAGGCGGTGGGATAAGGAGCTAATAATTTGGCTGGCGGGTGGTTGGCTCATCGTAATTTCTCAACTATACATGGTCTAATAGTAGGGTCAGTAGCTGTTGGTTGCCGATTTAACTCTCTCCAAGATTATGACAGCCCCTATTCTATCTGTCAATAGCAAAATTTAAATGGGATTTTCGCTTTTTCAAAAACTAATAAAAGTGTTAGTTGGAGGAGTGAGCGTCAGCAAAAACCCGGACGTGAACGTCCGGGCTAAAAATAAATGAGCCGCTCGTTTTTAGCCCGGACGTTCACGTCCGGGCTGGCTTGACCCTGATGCAAAAAATTGACGCTCACCCCATAGAGCCATAGAGCGAATTAAGTGGCGTAGCCGATTACAAAATGCTAAAATAGCCCGGCAATACCTCTGCTTTTCTTTATGTACCATAAACCAAAAATTAAAAGTTAGAAAATATTAGCCAGACCAATTCTTAACTTGGAACTTGAAACTTGAAACTTGAAACTACCTATCCGAGGAGCTAACCCAGGTGCTTGATTTAAAATTTATTCGGGAAAACCCGGAGCAGGTGCGCGAAGCCATTCGGCTCAAACTGGTGGATTTAAATCTGGATGAATTACTGGCGGCTGACCGACAGGTGCGCGACCTGAAAATCCAGATTCAAAAATTGCAGGAAGAACGCAAGACCAACGCCGGACGTACCGGCAAAGCCAGTCCGGAAGAGCGCCCGGCTTTCATCCAGCGCGGCCATGCTATTGGCGAAGAATTAAAGGGACTTGAGCCAAAATTGCGCGAAGCCGAAGAACAACTTCAGCAATATTTGTGGCTGGTGCCGAATATTCCTGCGCCCGATGCACCAGTCGGCACCACTGAAGACGATAACGTTGAGGTCAAGCGCTGGGGCGAACCGCGCCAGTTCGATTTTACGCCGCTCGACCATGTGCAAATTCTGGAAAAACACAACTGGGCCGAGTTCGAGCGCATTGCGAAAATAGCAGGTAGCCGCAGCTATGCGCTACGCAATGAAATGGTGCTGCTGGAAATGGCCCTCATGCGCTTCGCACTGGAAAAATTGCGCTCGAAGGGCTTTAATTTGATGAGCGTACCGTCTATGGCCCGTGAATTTGCTTTTTTTGGCACAGGCCACTTCCCAACCGGACGCGACCAGGTTTATTATTTACCCGCCGACGATTTGTATCTGGCAGGAACAGCCGAAGTGCCGTTGAACAGCTTGCACAGTGGCGAAATTTTGAACGAGGAAGATTTGCCGATTCTGTACGCCGGATACTCGCCCTGCTTCCGGCGCGAAGCGGGTAGCGGCGGGCGTGATGTGCGCGGCCTGATTCGGGTTCATCAGTTCTACAAAGTCGAACAGTTCGTTATCTGCAAAAACGACCCGGAAGAATCGGCCCGGTGGCACAGCCAGTTGCTGAGTACTGCCGAAGAAATCGTGCAGGAGCTTGAAATGCCCTATCACGTGGTGGAGTGCTGCACGGGCGATATGGGCGCAGGCAAATACCGCATGCACGACCTGGAAAGCTGGGTGCCAAGCGAGAAAAAATATCGCGAGACTCATTCCTGTTCCAGCCTGCACGACTGGCAGGCCCGTCGCGCCAACCTGCGCTATCGCGATGCCGACGGCAAGGTGCGCTTCTGCCACACCCTGAACAACACGGCAGTTGCCACCCCGCGTATTCTCGCGCCGCTCCTGGAAAATCACCAGCAAGCCGACGGCTCGATTCATATTCCCGCCAAACTTCAGCCGTATATGGGCGGGGTGGATAAATTGGGGTAGCAGGACTTTGGTTTTGATAGTAGCGATTGCAATCGCTTTTGTCCTGTAATCGAGTTCAAAGCGATTGATGGCGTTTAATAAAATAGTCTGTAAATGTAGGGGCGAGGTCTCCTCGCCCAAAAATTGAAGTCCAGGGCAAATTAGGCGGGGACTTACGCCCGCCCCCACCAAATCCTATTTACGGATTAATTTCTTAAAAAGCATAAATCGCTACTACTTTCAGAACAATGACACAAAAATTCACGAAGAATTTAACGAAAAGAAATTTCGTGTTCTTAGTATCTTTGTGCCTTTGTGCTAAATTCCTGACTGAAAAATTTACTTGATAGTATAAAAGGTGTCATGAGATATTTACGGTTTGCTCGGAATATAGCTGTGCTGCTGCTTTGTCTGGTTCTGCTGGGGGCGTGCGGCGGGGAGCAGAGCGGACAGAGTGTATCGTCTGCGAACGCTCCGACAATTGCAACGGGCGGGCCGGAAAATACGGCGGCAAGCCCAAGCTCAAAAGCCACCAGCACTATTGGCCTGACTACAACCACCGCAGACGACGAGGCTGAGTGTATGGACGTAAAATCCAAATCGCTCTATCCGGGCTTTTTCCTGAACAAATATATGTGCCTGGAAGGTACAGCTACTTCTACTCAACTGAGCAGCGTAGACAAAACCGCCCTGATAAATCTGGATACTAATAGCGGCAAATCGGGTGGCACACTTTACACCATCCAAATCTACATCAGTGACCGTTTTGCCTATGGTCTCGAAAATATTGATAAAGTTTTCAAAGGAGCGAGAGTCAAAGTTAGAGGAATTTTCTTGGAAGAGCGGGTCGGAAAGTACTCTGTCAAAATCAGCCGCCCCGATGAAATTGAACTTGTGTTATAGCTTTAAATTTAGGTTTGGAATTGTAGCTTTGAATTTTTGACCAAAATTCAAAGCTACAATTCCAAACCTAAATTAATCAAAAATCAAAAGGATGTCAGAACAAAGATGAACTCTGAATTATCAGTGGCGATAGTCGGCGTAGCCGAATCCGATTTGGGCAAGACCCCCAACCATACCGTAATGACCTTGCAGGCGCAGGCAGCAATGGCGGCGCTGGAAGATGCCGGAATGTCGCCGGGCGATGTAGACGGCATTATGACGGCAGGAGCGTGGGGGTGGGCTCCTTCGTTACAATTAGCCGAATATCTGGGCATCACGCCGAAATTTACCGACTCGACCAATATAGGTGGCTCGTCTTTCGAGGCCCATGTTGGTCATGCGGTGGCGGCGATTAAGGCGGGCATGTGCGAGGTGGTGCTGGTTACGTATGGCTCGACCCAGCGCACCGATGCCAGTCGCAAGCGTCCGCCCGATGCCAACGCTACCCGGTTCAATCTGCAATACGAAGCGCCCTACGGAATGCCCTCGCCTATCGGGGCTTATGCAATGGCGGCAATGCGCCATATGCACCAGTATGGCACGACCCCGGAGCAACTGGCTAAAGTGGCAGTCACGACCCGGCAATGGGCGCAACTCAACCCCAAAGCCCAAATGCGCGACCCGCTCACCGTTCAGGATGTGCTGAACTCGAATTATATTTGTGAACCGTTGCATTTGCTCGATTGCTGCCTCGTGACCGATGGCGGCGGCGCGCTGGTCATTGCCAGCAAGGAACGGGCGCGCTCGGTCAGCAAAAAGCCCGTCTGGGTGCTGGGCCACGCCGAAAGCCACACCCATGACCGCATTGCTTCGATGCCCGACCTGACTGTCACGCCCGCCGCCATAACCGGGCCAAGAGCGTTGGGACTGGCGGGAGTCACTTATTCCGATTTGGACGTAGTGGAAATCTACGACTCGTTCACCATCACAGTTATCCTGACGCTGGAATCGCTGGGCTTTTGCAAACCGGGCGAAGGTGGCGCGTTCGTAGACGGGCATAATTTTGGGCCGGGCGGCGATTTTCCCCTGAACACCAACGGCGGTGGCCTTTCTTACACCCACCCCGGCATGTACGGCATTTTCCCGCTCATCGAAGCGGTGCGCCAGTTGCGAGGCGAAACCGGCGAACGGCAGGTAGCGGACGCAAAACTGAGCCTGGTACACGGCACGGGCGGCGTGCTTTCCTCCGGCGCAACCTGTATTCTTGGCGTTGAATAGAAAAGGAAAAGAGGATTTTTAGATGACTACCCCAAGTGAGACGAAACCGAGTTGGCCCACGCCGCTACCGACGATTGATGTAGATAGCGCGGCTTACTGGCAAGCCGCCCACGAAGGCTATTTAGCCCTTCCGCATTGCCAGAGTTGCAACAAATATTTTTTCTATCCCCGTGCAATCTGCCCGAACTGTTGGAGCAAACAGGTGGAAATGGCGAAAGCAAGCGGGCGCGGTACGATTTACACCTACACCATCGTGCATCGTCACCCCAACCCGGCCTTCAATGGGCGTGTGCCTTATGCCATCGCCCTGATTGACCTGGAAGAAGGGCCGCGTATGCTCAGTGTGGTACGAGCCAACCGGGAAGAAGTAAAAATCGGCGCAGCAGTCGAAGTAACTTTTGAAGAACTCTCGCCCGAAGTTAGCTTGCCTTGCTTTAAGCTGGCGCAATAAAGCCGAATATTCTTAGCTTTGGAAAATTTTTGCAAAAATTTTCCAAAGCTAACGAAATAGAATACTAACGAGGCTGACGGGCCACCCCGCTATCATAAGCCGCTTCGACTACGGCTTTTGCGACTACCTGGGCAGTGCGGGTATCAAAGACCGAAGGAATTAGATAATCCGGGGATAATTCCTCGTCGGTGATAAGGCTTTGAATAGCCTGGGCTGCCGCTAATTTCATTTCCTCGTTGATGCGGCTGGCGCGGGCATCCAGCGCCCCCCGAAAAATTCCCGGAAAGCTCAAGACATTGTTAATCTGGTTGGGATAATCGCTGCGCCCGGTTGCCATCACTTTGACATAGGGCGCGGCTACTTCCGGCATTATTTCCGGGGTAGGGTTCGCCAGCGCAAAGATAATCGGGTCGGGAGCCATTTTTTGCAAATCTTCCACTTTCAGCACACCCGGCCCGGATAGACCCAGAAAAACGTCTGCTCCCTGAATTATCTGGCTCAAATTGCCCTTCTCGCCCGCCGGATTAGTATGCTCGGCAAACCACTGCATCGCGGTAGATAGCTGCTCTGGCATCCCCCGGTAAATAGTGCCAATCTTGTCTACTCCCACAATATTCTTACAGCCCGAAGCCTCGATAATTTTGGCGCAAGCTGTCCCTGCTGCCCCCAGACCAACCACTACCACCTTAATCTGGTGAATATCCTTGCCGGTTATTTTCAAAGCGTTGAGCAAAGCCGCCAGCACTACCACGGCAGTACCGTGCTGGTCGTCGTGCATCACGGGAATATCCAGTTCGTTTATCAGGCGTTCCTCGATTTCAAAGCAGCGCGGCGCGGCAATATCTTCCAGGTTGATACCGCCGTAAGCCGGGGCGATGGCCTTCACTACCTCGATAATCTTCTCGGTATCCTGAGTTGCCAGACAAACCGGGATACCGTCAATATCGGCAAACTCCTTAAATAGCATGGCTTTGCCTTCCATGACGGGCAGCGCAGCTTCCGGCCCGATATTGCCCAGACCCAGCACCGCACTCCCGTCCGTCACAATCGCCACGCTATTGCTTTTCATGGTAAAGCTATAGGCTTTGCTTTTGTCCTGGGCAATCGCGGTGCAGATACGGGCTACCCCCGGAGTGTACGCCTGGCTCAACTGCTCCCGGTTTTTTATTGGAAATTTGCCGACTACGCTGATTTTGCCGCCCTGGTGCATCAGAAAAGTACGGTCGCTGAAACTGACTACCCGTATCCCTACTACTTCTCGAACTTTATCGGCAATATAGGCAGCGTGGTCATCGTCTCCGGCAGCCACCGTCACATCGCGCACCATTAGTTCGCGGGTAGAATGAACCAGGTCAACCGCCCCGATGTCGCCCCCGGCGTTGCCGATAGCCGCCATAACTTTTGCCAGCATCCCGACCTTATTCTCGATTTCCAGCCGCAAAGTAAAGCTATAGCTGGGATGTGGAATGGTATTCATCTTTAATTCAGTCCTCTCTCCTCGCAATTAAATTTCTCGTGCCTCATGTTGATAATACAATCTCAAAGTTGTACAAACTCTTCCCATGCTTTTGGCTGGTCACTAACCAGACTCAAAGCGATTAAAAGTAATGGTAGCTGGTTGGGCGCTATTTCACAACTTACATCACCGACTTTACACGAGAAGAAAATTCACCACGGAGACACAGAGGCACAGAGATAAAGCCGAGTTTTATAAAATGTCTTGAACGGACTTGTCTGAAACCGCTACACCTATTAAACTGGGGCAAGGTAATTTAAGAGGAAGTTAGCACTAGAACAGGGAAATTGCATGGAGCGCAAGATACATTATCACGGCTATACGGTACAGCGTACCACCGGGCCACGTGGCGGATTATACACTATCTGGGATGGGCCGGAACGCCGGGTAGATAACGGCGAGGGCTTTAACACTATTGTCGAAGCCCAAATTTTCATCAACCGAATGGAAAGCCAGCCGTCCTATTTCGAGAACGATTATCGCCGCGCCCTGGCAGTAGCCGAAGAAATGCTGGATACCTATCTAGCCCAAAAACCCGAAAACGCCGCCTATTTTAGCTATCGCGCCTCCGCCCGTTTCGCCGAGGCCATCGCCGAAGAAATCGCCCGCCTCCGCTCCCTCCGCACTGGCGAGGACATGGACTAGGAGAAGGAGGAGGAGAAGGAGAAGGAAAAGGAGGAGGAGGAGGAGGAGGGATAAGTACCATCCTAAAGAAAAGGTTGAAGTTAAATCAGCTAACGGAGCAACATCCTACAAATCCCCCGAAATTGTGGGACATTGCTCCGTCAATGGATTTTTCTCAGTACCTTAGCGCCTCAATAGAACCCGCGACAGGCTATAAATCAGGCCACTGACCGCAAGAATTGCCAGCCCCATGCCTGCCATGAGTGGCACAGTAGAACTGGTGGTTGGCGGGGGCGGGGCAGGAATACGGGCGCGTTCGTCGGGGCTGGCGGCGTGGCGGCGGGCGAGTTCTAGCTTAAGACTTTCCTCACCTCTCGCCATAGCCCAAATATGGTTGGCCTTAAAAATTGGCTTTACCATAAAGGACAAATAACGCAACAAAGGTTTGGCGGCCCGAATCTTCCAATCGTAGGTAATATCTACCCACTTGCCGTCCTGCTCAAACGTCCAGATACCACCGCCATCAAAATCGCCCCAGGCTTTGAGGCTAAAACCATAAGGCGACCGCGATTCGGTCACGCGAAATTGCCAGCGCAAGGTGTAGGGTAGCCAGCCTTTGGTGTAAAGGTCAATTTCTTTGCCAATGCCGCGCTCGTCACCCAGCTTTAGCTCTTTTACTTCCAGATAGACCGAAGGCCACCAGCGCACCAGGCCGGGCGCATCGCCAAGAACAGCACTCACTTCTTCAACCGTACTTTCGACGCGCCATTTGGTGATAAAATGATAATCGGTGGTTGCCATTATTGTTATTTCCTCCTGTTCAGGTTAATTTAGCGGAAAATCGAGGGCATTGACCCTTTTACAGCTACAATTGGTAGAAAATCGAGGGCTATGCTTCATATCTATCAGGTTCCGTTTTTCCTTTGAGTTGGTATTCCAGGGCGGGCTTGCTTAATTAACCAATTTTACGAATAGCGCCTTATGTTGACACACCTGCGACACACCACATTTAGCGGGCTACGGGAGCGCGGACAGCGCGTAGCTCATCTTTAATCGAGCGGTAGCACTCCACCAGATAGTTTTCGAGTTTGGCCCAGTCGCCTTCTACATTGGCCGAGAGTTTGTGCGTAATCAGTTCTACCGTATTGTTAGCGAGTACCCGCAGTTCGGCGGAAGGATGCGCTTGTTGAAGGGACAGACCAAAGATAGCGCTGTGCAGTTCGGTCATGGTGGCAATAAATTCGCTCTTGTCAGTCTGGTCAAGCAACCGGCGATGGTCGTCCCAGTACTGGATTTCCAGGCGAGCTACCGTCGTCGGGTCAAAATCTAATTTAGAGTAGCGGCGAGCCACTCTATAAAATTTCTCATAATATTTTAGAACTTTATCTATATCGTGATAGACTGGTACCCAGGCCAGCGCCCCGCGTGTCACATAGTAAGCCGCTTGCACCGAAATCGGGAACGGAATGTGAAATTGCTCCTGGCACAACGCCAGCGTCAGGCGCAAAAGTTTGAACCAGTCGCGCTCGTAATAAGCCCGCCAGCCGTTCGCCTCACAATAGGCAATCCGGTCAGGATTTAGCTCAAAAGTAGTGCTTGCCATCATTTTCTCCTGCTCTGAGTAGTTTTAAGTTCAAAGTTCGCAAAGAGTAGTTTCTGGTTTCTAGTTAAAAATCTCTGTGTTCATCTGTGTTCCTTGTGTTGAAGAAACGTTTTAAGGCCGTTCATCCAGCTTTTCCTCTCTATCGTTTATCGTTCACTCTGCTAGTAACTTACTGCTTGATTTAATTCTAGGCCGGGAAGTGTCTCAAATTGTCGCATGGGTGTATCAGCCTCAATAAAGAACCTTTAACAAAAACTCAACTCCCGCTTCATAAACTCTCCGTCTCGGCTTCACAATAGCGTAACACAGCCGGGCTATAATGACCTTGTAAACAAGTAAAGCAATTATAAATCAAACGGGTCAACCGAACTTAGTAAATAAAAGAGGTAAATCAAAATGTTGTTAAATATCGCTACGACCATCACCAAAATCATTCCGTTCGTCAGCCACAAAGCTACCACCTCCAACGCTGATGCTACGCTTACCCAGCAACTCAACCGCAAAGGTCTATTGGTTGGTCTCGCGATGGAACATGATACGATTAAAATGTACCTGACCGGCAAGCTGGATGGCGCTAACGCTCCAATCTTCAAAGAGTTGCTGAAAAATTTTATCCAGAATGGTTACACTTCCTTCGTCTTCGACCTCGCTAACCTGAAAACGCTGGATAGTGCCGGAGTTGCCGCGCTGGTGCGAGCTAATGTAATGGTACAGGAATTTAACGGTGAAGCCAGCGTCATCAATCCGACCCAGGCCGTTTTTCAGAAGCTAATCTCGGTCAATTTCCACCATCTTGTCACCATCGAAGAGTTTTCGCTGGTAGCCTAATAAAATTCCTGATTAAATCTAAAAGCGCTCTACCCTGTGCCAGGGTAGAGCGCTTTTAGATTTAGAAACTCTCTTTTGTCTTTTTGAAAATTTTTGCAAAAATTTTCAAAAAGACAAAAAGCAAGAAAAAGAAAGCTTATTCTTCATCCGGCAATGGCTCGACCCAGCGCCCGTGTTCTTTGATGATTTCAACCAGGCGGTCAGTGGCCTGGTCGGTTGGGACACCTTTTTCGACGCATTGCTTGCCCACAAAAAGATTGACCTTGCCGACTGCCCCACCCATATAACCAAAGTCGGCATCAGCTAATTCGCCCAAGCCGTTGACGATGCAGCCCATTACCGCGATTTTGACCCCGACCAGATGCCCGGTGCGGGCTTTAATCCGCTCGGTGGTGCTTTGCAAATCGAACAGGGTACGACCACAGCTAGGACAGGCGATAAACTCGGCCTTGCTCGAACGCGCTCCCGCCGCCTGCAATACATTAAAGGCCATCTGCACCTGCTTATCCGCCGCTAACGCTGAAGTTGAGCCGTAATCTACCTCGATGCTATTGCCGATACCATCGGTGAGTAGCGCGCCAATCGCAATCGAAGCATCAATCAACAAATCATCGCTGACCGCTTCCAGGCGTGGTGCGACCAGATGAAGCGGATAAGCTAACCCGGCTTCCTGTAATCGGGCCGATAATAGCCGGTAAGCCCGCAAAGTATAAGCCGCGCTCTTGCCTTCCAGCGCCAGCAGCAAATTGCTAAATCCGTCCGCCGCACACCGCCGGGCCGCTTCGAGCAGAGTATCTACCGCCGCAAAGCGATGGTTAGCCGCCGCTTCCAGTTCAGCCTTGGCATCATCCTGACTTACGGCATAGATAAAGAGCGGTTTATTATCCGCCGCCAACGCCTGCCGCGCTACGGCCCGCAATACGTCCCAGCCTTGCGTCGCTGCCGCTACATCCAGCCGGAACGAAATCGCCGCCGCGCCCGCCGAAAAAGCCGCCTTTGCCCCGGCTTCATCCTGCACCGCTACCACAAGCTGTGGCCCGGCGCTATGAATAGCGTTGAATTCGGCAGCCTCTCGCAGTAAATCACTATCCGGCAGGCTCAGGCTGTAAAGGTCGGGCTTGCTTGGTGCGCCTCTTGAAGCTTTCGCGCCACCCGCCATCGGCAAAGCCCGGCCCACGCCGCGCCCAAAATTCTTAAACTCGGCCATACGGCCCGGCGTTAGAGGTGCAATTACTTGCGGTAACGCTTCGCCGCCGATTTTGCTGCCTGCCTCGCCGCTAAACTCGATTAGCTGCGTTTCGCGCCGTTCAAAGTGGTAAGGGTCGCGCAAATCCGGCAATGGCGCAGGATTATCGGTCTGAGGCCATTCGGTTGCTACCGGCACCTGTGAAGGAAGTGCGTCGGTAATGCCGCCCAGTTGCAACAAACGCGGCTCTATCGGGGTATAGCGCCGGGCAATGCGGAGCGCTACTGGAACTTCATATTCGGGGTCTTCAGTTAGCGAAACCCGAATAGTATCCCCAATCCCATCTTCCAATAATGAGCCAATACCGATAGCGCTCTTGATACGCCCATCTTCGCCGTTGCCCGCTTCGGTAACACCCAGATGAAAGGGATAATCCATGCCCAGCGCATCCAACCGAGCCGCCAGCAAGCGGTAAGCCTGAATCATCACTTTCGGGTTGGAAGCCTTCATCGAAAAGATTAAATCGCGGTAGCCGTAACGCTCGGCAATATAGACAAACTCAAGCGCCGATTCGACCATGCCTTCGGCGGTATCACCAAAGCGGTTCATAATTCGGTCAGAGAGTGAGCCGTGATTTGTGCCAATACGAATGCTGCGGCCCAGTTCCTTGCAGCGTAACACCAACGGCTTGAACTTTTGCTCCAACCGCTCCAATTCGCGCTGGTATTCATCATCGGTATATTCGACTATCGCAAACTTTTTGGCATCGGCAAAATTGCCGGGGTTAACTCGAACTTTATCGGCCCATTTCGCCGCTTCCATCGCGGCGTTTGGGTTAAAGTGAATATCGGCCACCAATGGCACGCGCACACCCCGCGCTTCCAGTCCGGCCCGGATATTTCTTAGATTCTCGGCATCCTTCGCGGTTGGGGTGGTAATACGCACAATCTCGCAGCCCGCCTCGACCAGCCGTATTGCTTCGGCTACCGTGCCATCGGTATCCATCGTGTCAGTGGTGGTCATAGATTGCACCCGAATGGGATTATCGCCACCTACTCCTACATCTCCCACCATCACCACGCGGGTTTTGCGCCGGACATAGCGGTAAGCATCGGCAGTATAGGGCAACTGCCGATATTCTCCGCCCAGGTCACTTTTTTCCAGTTGTAAACTCATATTTAAATTTCTTCTACCTCATTACTTATTCATAACCTTCGTGATTACCCTATAAAGTATAGTCCTCGCCGCCACTTAGTGCAACCGGGAAGAAGAATCAAACAAACCTGCGTTTTTGTTTTTGTTTTTGCAAAAAAATCGAAAACGCAGGTTTGTGACACTAAATCAGGTACCTTCAACGTTAAAAGCGGTCTACCAGTTGCCCTGGTAGCTCAAATTGCTCTGGTAAATCGGTAGTGGAACGGGCAGGGTTGGTAGTCGGGGCAGCACCAGCTTCGTAAAGTTGATTTTCCAGACGGTCAAAGCCCCGGTAAAGACCGTAGGCCAGTTCTGGACCAGTAATACCCACGATTTGCAAAAAATCTACCTGACCGCTTGGCAACTCAAAGCGGTCGGCTATATCGCGGGGACGAGTAATAAACATACCACGTAGCGGCGTAGCGGGTACTTCAGGGCTAATCGGGCCGTTCAAAGGCATCCAATCGTGCCACTGAAACAGCTTGCCCTTCATGAGTTCGTTATAAACCCCAATCTGGTAAGCGGTAAGGCGGTGCAGCACGTCCACCGCCCAACTCGCCCGCTCTGGCGTTCTCAGCAGCATTTCGTAGCCGTAGCCGCTGTAACTATTGCGGTCAAGTTCTTCCGGGCGCTCGGCCTTCCAGGGCTGACTAAAAGCACTGGTGACATAAATCCAGTCGGCGTGCTTCTCATTGGGTGCTACTTCAATTACCGCAAAATGCAACCAGGCATCATCAATTTCTTTAGCGTAGCCCAATATCGCCCGCAGCGTCTCTATCGAAACTGGAATAACCGAATCCGGCAGCGTCCCAAAAAGCGCCGGATAAATCTCCTCTTCCCGCTTCCGCCAAATCTCCTCAAACCAATCTCGCTTTGGCGCTCTTTTAAACTCTAGTACCAAGCTATTCTCCCTAAAAGGTTGAATTTTAAGTTAAGTTAATTGAAACTGAAACATAATTATTTGACTCAAAATCTGAGTTTGGTAGGGGTGGGGTTTCCCAATTCTTTTGACCCAGGTTAGCGTTCAAGGGCTGGGAGACCCAGCCCCTACCATGAAACTGAGCTTGTAAATTATGTCCGGGCTTAAATTAACTCAAAATTCAAAATTCAAAATTCAAAATTTTTTACTAATCTTTCCAGCAGCAGCTTCGTCCAGCATCCAGACCAGTTTGCCGTGTTGGGGACGGACGAGTTGGCTGGGGTAGGTTTGGGGCTGGAACTCGCCTTCGAGTACCCGCGCCAACGTAGTTTCTTTATCCTGGCCCGCTACTAAAAACCAGACCTGACTGGCTTGATTAATCGTAGGCGCGGTCAGGGTGATACGCCAGGTATCCAATTTTGGCACATGGTTGGCGGTAACGGGGCGACCCCGTTCTTGCAGCGCGGCAGTGCCAGGAAAAAGCGATGCGGTATGACCATCCGGCCCCATGCCGAGCAGAATCAAGTCGAAGGACGGGAAATTTTCCGGGTTCGGGCCATCGCCGTGTTCCAGCCCAAAAGCTTTTTCAAGGTCGGCAGCATAGGCAGCAGCAGCTTGTTCGGGCGGGTCTTCACCGTGCATCCGATAAATATTTTCGGCTGGCAACTTTAATTTAGAGAGCAGTGCCTCGTTCGCCATACGGTAATTACTATCAGGGTGGTCGGGCGGCACCGAGCGCTCGTCGCCAAAGAAAATTAAAACTTTAGTCCAATCAATTTGTTCAGAGTAGGGCGGGCCAGCCAGCAAAGTATAAAGTAATTTGGGAGTAGAGCCGCCGGAGAGAGCCAGAGAAAACCGCCCGGTTGAAGCAATTCGCTCGTTTGCCAGTACGGTCAAGCGCCGAGCGGCTTCCTGGTTTAGCTCAGTTACGCCGGGAAAAACTAAAATTTCGCGGGCCACATCAGAATTAGCTGCTTGCATAGTTGCAAACCTCTCTTTCAACAATCACAAATAAGTTCGTCACCTCCTCAAAGACAGAAGCAGAGACGCTTCAAATTGTACGACGCTAGGGCAGCAGTGTCAATTGACCTGAAACCTAATGACAAAACGCCACCTCTTGCACCATTCAAGAGGTGGCGTTGAATAACATTTACAACTTGAGTTTATGCTCTATTTCTAATCTCATTGGGCGTAAGATTTCGCCTGCGACTATCCCGAACCATCAAAATCTTGATATGGTCTTTGCCCAATATTTGATAGTAAATCTTGTAGGTAGTCTTTACTGCATAACCCAATTTATACTGCTTACCCAAACCTTCGATTCTGCTACCAGTCATTGAATGAGTAGATAGCCAGGTGCATTTAGTAATAATTTTGTCGCGCACTTCTAAAGCTACTTCAGGTGAGTGATTAAAAATATTCTGTGATAGCATTGACTTCTGCTATAGCCTGACTTGTCCACTCAAGCATCAGGCACTAGCCTTAGTCTTTTTTGACGCTTCTGTTGCAGATTATGATAAAAGCGGTCAAATTCAGCTAGAGCTTCTTCGTGAGAGATGCCCGGCTTTCCTTCATTAATTGCTATCCTCTCAAGCAATGCCGTCAACTCTTCTTCTTCGGGATGATAGACTGTTTCACTTTCTGTCAGTTCGCTTAGTTCTTCTAACTCGATTTTCAGGGCAGCGGCAAGTTGACCTAGAGTTTTAACCGAGGGTTTTACATGCCCTTTCTCAATTCGAGTAATGGTTGCCCGATTAACGCCGCTACTATTCGCCAATTCTTGTATCGTCAGTTTTCGCTTACCTCGCCATAATGCCAGTTTGTTCAAGCTATACCTCCCTCAAATATTGCCCTAATAACACGCTACAATAATAGCCTAAATGCGCCTTTTTATCAACTTTTGCGCCTAAATAAAGACTCGAAAATAATTCAATTAAGATTGTTCCTTTTGAATAAGCCTAATGAATTCCTCGGAACTTCTGTGAAGATAAAGCGTATATGAGTATGGTATGGTATGGTATGGAAGGAAGTAATAAACGGCAGCTATAGTCAGCAGAACAGGAGCAGCAGGTTCGATGAGTAACCCTCAATATCCGCCACCGGGCAATTTTCCGCCGCCTGATAACTCGTATAACAGCTACCCGCCGCCCGGTGGTTATCCGCCACCTCCGCCCCCGCCTCAACCCGGCTATCCGCCGCCCGGTGGCTACACCAATCCTGGTGGTTATAACCCAACTGGAAACTATCCACCTCCCGGCAACTATCCGCCGCCGCCCTACGGGTATGGTCAACAACAACAGTTGTACGCCAACCCTTATAGCTATACCGGCCCGGTCAGAGCCAGTTTCGGGGCGCGCTTTGGCGCTATTATTATAGATGGCATTATTGCCGGGATTGGTTGGGCCTTTCTTCAGAATTTCTTGCCTAATTTTTTTGTGGCAACGATTGGCTGGACAGTAACATACGCCATTTACGCCGTGCTGACCTCGCTTTATTTCGATGGCGCGACGCTGGGGAAAATGGTAGTGGGGTTGAAGGTGGTAGACCGCCAGGGCAACGCGCCCGAAATCGGGCCACTGATTTTACGCTACGGGCCGGGTTATTTTCTTAGCTGGCTCATTATGGGGATGGGCTTTCTTCTGGCCGCCTTTGATGGGCAGGGACAGGCGCTTCACGACAAAATTGCCAAAACCTACGTAGTGCAGAATCGTTCAACCAACAATCGCCGGACATTTTAATTGGCGATTGTTTCAAACTTAGTTCAATCTCCGTAGTCAAATAAATCTGCTATCGGCATAGTGAAACCCGGTATTATATCTTCGCCCGAAAGTATTTCACTCTTTCCTAGCACCTGTACCGGGTTTAAACTTTGCTGTAACCGATAAATTTCTACTGTAGCGGCTTTTTTCTTTGGCGTGGCGGTAGGCGGATAAATAACCCAGACCAGATTCCAGCCCGCTGCCTGATAATCTTCCAGCTTATCGCGCAAGTCACCGGGACGGTCATTGGGTGAATAAATTTCTATTGCCAAATCTGGCGCATCGGTAATTGCCCCTGGTGGCCCATCTAATTTAGCACTTGGTAAAAAAGCCAGGTCAGGTGACCTGACTGTATCTTTAATAGCTCCTGGTATCTGAAGTTCAAAAGAGCCGGGAGGTAATATTCTACCTAACCGATTAGCCCGGACGTAATTACGAAGTGTACCGTAAAGGTTATCCATGATAAACATATGCTCTCGACCAGGATGAGACATTTCTTTGATAACCCCCCTCACCAATTCGTATGGTTTAGTATTATCAAGCGGTAGCGCCATAAATTCTTCGGTAGTGTAAACCCGGTTAGTTTCGACAATTCTTGCTGGTAAGGCCATAACTTCATGCTCCCTTCAGTGTGTCACCTCGTCGCGCATCTGTCACTATCATTATAATTTAAGGCTGATGGCATGTCTACTTTTTTAGCGCCGTTTGCCGCTCACCCCGCAGGATGATATAATCAGGCGGTTAAGATAGATTTCTGCTCAAATTTAGAAAAAGAGAGTGTAACAAACCGGGCTGGTAGTCCATTGACTAATTTGTGATAAGCGATTCAAAACCCAAAATTAAAGAGGCGGGCGCGGTTGGGCCTGGGCCGAACAAGCGCAGGCGGGCGCGTTCGCTCTGGATGACAGCCCTTTATTTCGTAATTTTTGTGGCTTGCCTGGGTGGATTGGTTGCCACTATTTTCTTTGATTTGCTTTATAACTACGGCGTAGTTTATGGGCGCGATTTACCGCGTATTCCCTACACCAATCCTGCCGACCTGAACGGCGCTAATCCCCTCGGCACCAATACGTCACTGCACCTCGAAACCGACCCGGCAGCAATAGACCGTAACCTCGATTTGATTAAAGCGGGCGGCTATGGCTTTATCCGGCAAGGTTTTCCCTGGGAATATATTGAGCCACAGCGCGGTCAGTTTGATTGGGCCAAATTCGATGCGATTGTCGAGAAAGCATCAGCCCGAAAATTACAAATAATTGCTCGGCTAGACCGTCCGCCTTTTTGGGCCAGAGAAAAAGAATATGACCGACTCAAGTCGGCCCGCCCCAAAGATTTTGACGGAATTACCGGCCCGCCCGAAAATTATGAGGATTACGCTCGCTTTGTGGCCGAGGTTGCCAGCCGTTACCAGGGTAAGCTAAAGTTTTACCAAATCTGGAACGAGCCAAACCTGGCAAACGAGTGGAATGACCGTCGCGTAAATCCAGGCGATTATGTCAAGCTCCTTCAGCAGACTTATACTAAATTAAAGCAGACCGACCCCGGCGCAGTCGTGTTAGCCGCACCGCTTTCGCCCACCGACCAGGACGGGCCACAATTCAATAATTTGAACGAGCTTAAGTATCTGGAAGAAATGTACCGGGCCGGAGCGAAAGCTTATTTTGATATTCTGGCGGTGCAAATGTATGGGCTGGGCTACCCACCCGATTTTCGGCTGTTGCATTTCAACTTCAACGCTAAAGACTGGAAGCGGGTTAATTTGAACCGGGCGGCGGCCAGCCGCGAAGTAATGGTCAAGAACGGCGATAGCAACAAGCCAGTCTGGGCGACGGAATATGGCTGGATTAGCGTGCCGCCCGGCCCGTATCTGGACGATTACAACAACCCGCAAAAAGGCAATCAGCAGTGGGGCGAGAGTAAAACCGAGCAGGAGCAGGCTGATTATCTGGTGGGTGGGCTGGAACGGGCGCGCAAGGAATGGCCCTGGCTGGGCGTGGTCAACGTCTGGTTCTTTCGGGCCGACCCGCCTTTGTCCGCTCGTCCGCAAGACCCGACCAACTATTTTGCCTTAGTCAAGCCCGATTTTCAGCCGCGCCCGGCTTATTATAAGTTGCAGGGCTACGCCGCGCAGGAATACAAACGGGCTGGCACGGGCTGGCACGCCGCCACCGACCCGGCGATTAATTATTCAAAAGGGCAGAATAGTTCGTCTTCGCAAAGTGATAAGCTCATTTTCAACTTTGAGGGCGAACGGGCCGAAATTGTGCTGACTCCAAAGAGCGACGGCGAATTAAAAGTAGCTACCGATGGCAGCCCAGCTAAAAGCGTTTCTTTTAAAGCAGGCGGCGAAACCCGTCTAACGCTGGTTGAAGGTTTAAACTATGGTCTGCACAAGGTAGAGGTATCATTTGACGGTGCAACAAATATCCCAACTGACCAAATCTCCGGCTTTTATGTCTCGCGGGACAATCATTTTGGCTGGCTGATTTTGTTGCTATATGGCGCATTTGGAACGGGGACGGTAATTAGCGGCGGGCTATTGGCCTGGCGCACCGGGCAGGGCGTTTACTGGCTCGTTCCTCGGCTCTGGCAAATACTGATGCTGGTAGCGGGTTGGTGCTGGCGCTACCGCGCCCGTTACGCCCCTTATGTGATGGTGGTAGCGCTGGTAATTTATTATTTTGTGCCTCCCATGCCGTTTGCGATTGCCGGAGCATTGCTTTTCTTCTTGATGGCGCTGGCACGGCCCGATTGGGCAATTCTCTACGCCATAATGTTTGCGCCGCTTTATCTCCATCCCCGCGATTTACGCCTTTCGCAAAGCCCGTTCGATACCTTGCGCGATTTGGGTCATCCCCGCGACCCCAACGACACCCGCGCCCGCCTCGAATTTTCCCTGACCGAAGTCATTATCGTCACCACCACTGCCGCATGGATAGTTTCGAGTTTCTGGTTTCTAGTTTCGAGTTCAAAGTTCAAAGTTCAAAGTTGGAAGAGTATAGTTTCAAGTTTCAAGTTCCAAATTTCAAGTTGGATTAAGGGTTTAATTCAAAATTCAAAATTCAAAATTCAAAATTCGTTATCACTCCCTTTAGTGGTGTTTTTTGTGGTGGCGTGCGGGTCGTTGTTGGTGCCGGAGCCGTCGCATTTGAAGGAAGCGTTGCGCGAATTTCGGTTGGTAATTGTCGAGCCGTTATTGCTATGTTTGCTGGCGGTGCGCTTTTTGAAGGGGCGAACGGCGGTTTGGCGCGTGTTTGACGTGCTGATTGGGGCAGGGGTAGTGATTGCGCTGGTCGGCATCTGGCAATTTCTGTTCGGGCGTGACAAAACGGTGGCTGCCGAAGGCGTGAGCCGGGTTATTTCGATCTATAATCACCCCGACAATTTGGGCCTTTTTCTGGGGCGGGTGATACCGATGGCGGCAGGATACGTTTTATTTTTTGGACAAATGTGGGATAGACGGCGCTGGCTTTATCTGGCGGCGCTTGGCCCATTACTGATAGCGTTGGCGCTGGCGTTTTCGCGGGGTGCGTGGCTGGGAACGGGTTTGGCGTTGCTGGCAATGATTATTGTAGCTGGGTCGCGGCGCGGCTTGCTAGTCTATGGCGCAGGATTAGTGCTTTTGCTGGCGGCGTTGCCTTTTATCAAGCTGGAACGGATTACGTCGCTCTTTAGCTTTGTGACTGGCTCAAACTCGACTCGGCTGCATGTATGGCAAGCTTCAGTTCAAATGCTGCGCGACCATCCTTTCACCGGCATCGGCCTTGACCAATTTCTTTACAAATACAGCATCGAATATGTGCCACCCGAAGCCTGGTTGGAAAGATTTACTTCACATCCGCATAATTTAATCTTGGATTACTGGCTCAGATTGGGTATAATAGGGCCGTTACTGATATTATGGCTATTAGTAATTTTTTACAAGACAATACTTGGCGGCGGATTGAGTGGCAACAGGTGGTTCGCTCGTAATTCTCAGGGCAGAGAAAAAAGCGAAACTTTGCCAATACTAGAACGGCGAGTGCTATTGCTGGGTCTATTGGGAAGTATGACCGACTTTATAGTACACGGTATGGTAGACAATTCTTATTTTCTGGTAGATTTAGCGATTATCTTTTGCCTCTCGTTCGCCCTGGTAGCGATTTTACGGCGTGACAATCTGGCCGAGAAGGAGAATAATTAGTGAGAATTCTGGTATCCGGCGGGGCTGGCTTTTTA
>JBBQXW010000077.1:0-25004 GCA_038209275.1 Chloroflexia bacterium
GCGGTTCAAGTGGGGCCAGCAGCTTTTGAAACAAGCGCGGCGAAGTGGTAAAATTTGACATGAGAAAGCTTTTCTAGACTAAATTTTGATTAGGTCTCGAAATTTTACCACTAGCGAAGCTTTCTTGGTAGTCCCATTTGCTTCAAAGTTAGCCTTTAGGCTGAGCATTTTTCAATTCTTAAAGTGCCTTTGGTTTTCTTTTCACTTACTTGCTTAACGCATCACAAGTGCGTCGCCTCAATCTTTATAACCTACGGTATCAACAAATTTTTAGATAAGAAGAGCTTTGCAGTAACTATTGGAGATTATCACATTTTACCTAAAGCTCTAAACAAGCCTATTGCTCAAATTCTGCCACCATTCGAAATCGCTTTAGGTGTACTGTTAATTTTCGATATAGCAGTTTTGCCAACAGCAGCGATTATAACTGTTCTACTTTTACTATTTACCGTTGCTATTGTCCGTGCTGGCGCAGACTCAACAACGGAGCTTAAATCTTGTGGATGTACTGCTAATAGCACTACTCCTCTATGGGTCGCTTTGGTTCGCAATGCCATATTATTGGTAGCACTTTGTCTTATAATTCTTGGAGAACTAGCTCGGTTAGAAAATTTACGTCTGTTACCCGAATATACTATACTGACGCTAGGTAGTATGGCTATCTTTGTAGTGGTTACAGGGCGTGTCATGGCGCAAAGAAATCTTTCTCTTCAGCAGAATTTGCAAAAATTGGGAGAGAAAAGAGAAACTGATGAACAGAGTATGTCCACTACAGATAATAACTTGATTATTAGTGGTAAGGACCAAGGCATCAGTTCCAGCTTTATAACTCGACGAAGTTTTGCTAAACTAGGAACGAGTGTAGGCTTTATCTTACTCGCGGTGTTTTTGACTGGTCAGGTGCCTACTGCAAGAGCCGCAACGTATCCTTGCCCTACTGGTACAAATTGTGGTTGTAGTAGTGGTGCCTCTGAATTTTATGGGGCGTGTATTGACATAGGTATGGGTCGTCGGGAGAAGGCAGTTTATAATGTCTATTGCGCTTGGTGCTGTGACCCTTACTCTAGTCAGATTTGTATAGAGTCAATTGATTATTCGTACTCGGTGCCTTGTTAATTTCTTAGATTAGGAGGTCTGTATGAATCATAGTATAGCAATAGTAGCTGCAAAAGCCGGGGAAGTTGGAGCTTATAAAATTAGTGAACTAAACAAGAACCCCTTATTTGCCGACAAGTCCGAGTTAGTTTGTCCTAAATGTGGGCAAATGGTATCAGTGCCAGATGGTAATTTTATGAACTATACCCAGAGGCTCTCGAAAGAGTTAGGCAACTCTCATGTTTATGTTCGTTTAACTTTTCACTGTCAGGAAAAGGTTAATTTACCACCGGGTTATGTGAAAAAAGATCGCTCAGAATTGCCACCAGCTGAACAGACCCGTTTGGATAAATGGGTACAGGAGCTAAAAAATAGAGGGTAATATTCGGTAGCCTAAGTTTGGGGTCTTCATTACTTTACTACGTAAATTGTAATTTGATTGTTCTAGCCTACTTTCTGAAAAAGCAGGCTCTTATTATAGAATGTCCAAAATAGAGCTTGATTATCTGAGGATAATTCAGGCTTCTTTTTATTAGATTGAAACCTTTTTCACAGAGACTACGTATAAAATACAACGCTACTGTACTGCGATTTTTTTAGGATAGCGCGGCTTAATCAGCCAGAAGTTTTAACAAGTTAAGAAGAGTGTTAATTTTCCATATGAATTGGTGCGCGGTAGCATTGGAGGTTCGCTTTTTGCCCGAAAAACTGATATAATTCAGGTTAAGCGGTCAAATCAATATGACCAGCGGCCCTATATTTAGAGAACACTTCCCGCCATCGAAGGGCTGGCTTTAACTAAAGAGGCGGCTTCTCGGCTGGAAATTAAAATATAAAAGGATCGGAAGTGGTCTGGAGGTTATTTTATGCCTAGTGATAATAAATGGTTACGGAACAGCTTCGTCTACCTGATTATAATGGTAGCCGTTTTAGCGTTGTTCTTCACCATCCTGGGAAATAAGGGCGGGGATAGCAATAATACCGTTCCTATCAGCAAGGTGTTGCGCGATGCGGCTGACCCCAATTCCAAAGTTAAGACGATTGCAATCACTAACGATAGCGATGTGGTGCGGGTGCAGTATAGCGATTCGCAGGGCGAGAAAATAGCCCGCCGCGAAACCGGCAGCGACTTTACCATGCAACTCAAGAACGCTGGCTTTGATTTTAGCAAAACTGGCGTAGAGGTTAAGGTCAACGAATCCTCGCAATGGGGTGGTTGGCTCAATACTTTGACTTTCCTTCTGCCCACTTTGCTCTTTATCGGCGTACTGGTCTTCATGATGCGCCAGGCGCAGGGTTCTAATAATCAGGCGCTTAGTTTTGGCAAGAGCCGCGCCCGCATGTTCATGGGCAACAAGCCCAGCGTAACTTTTGCGGATGTAGCGGGAGTCGAGGAATCGAAGCAAGAACTGGCGGAAGTAGTCGAGTTCTTGAAATACCCCGACAAGTTTGCGGCCCTCGGCGCACGTATTCCGAAGGGTGTGCTGCTGGTTGGCCCTCCCGGAACGGGTAAAACGCTGCTTTCCAAAGCGGTGGCTGGCGAAGCGGGTGTGCCGTTCTTTAGCATCAGTGGCTCGGAATTTGTCGAAATGTTTGTCGGCGTTGGCGCAAGCCGCGTCCGCGATTTGTTCGACCAGGCCAAGCGCAACTCGCCCTGCATCATCTTTATTGACGAAATTGATGCCGTTGGTCGGCAGCGCGGTGCTGGTCTGGGCGGTAGCCACGACGAGCGTGAGCAGACCTTGAATCAGATTCTGGTTGAGATGGACGGCTTCGATAGCAATACCAACGTTATTATTATCGCTGCCACCAACCGACCCGACGTTCTTGACCCGGCGCTATTGCGGCCCGGACGTTTTGACCGGCAGGTAGTGCTGGATCGCCCGGATGTCAGAGGCCGTATCGCTATTCTGGAAGTTCACTCCAAAGGTAAGCCGTTGGAGAAAGAAGTTTCGCTGGAAACGCTGGCAAAGCAGACTCCTGGGTTTAGCGGGGCTGACCTGGAAAATCTGGTCAACGAGGCCGCTATCCTGGCCGCCCGGCGCAACCGCAAGACTGTCTCGATGCACGAACTTGAAGAAGCGGTTGACCGGGTAATTGCTGGCCCGGAGCGCAAGAGTCGTATTATTAGCGAGACCGAGAAACGGATTACCGCCTATCACGAAGTTGGTCATGCACTGGTCGCCCGAATGTTGCCCAATGTAGACCCGGTTCACAAGATTTCGATTATCCCGCGTGGTATGGCTGGTGGCTACACTCGTGTTCTGCCCAGCGAAGACCGCTTTTTGGGAACTAAATCGCAGTTTGAAGACCAGATTGCCTGGGGTCTGGGTGGTCGGGCTGCCGAAGAGGTTATCTTTGGTGAGATTTCGAGCGGTGCCAGTAACGACATCGAGAAGGCGACTGATATGGCCCGCCGGATGGTGACGCAATACGGCATGAGCAAGAAACTTGGCCCGATGGCTTTTGGTCAGAAAGAAGAGCTAGTCTTTTTGGGTCGCGAAATCAGTGAGCAGCGTAACTACTCCGACGAAGTAGCCTACGAGATTGACAAGGAAGTTCGCAGCATCATTGACTTTGGTTACAACAAGGCCCGCCGTATTCTGAGCGAGAACCGCGAGAAGCTGGTTGAAATTTCCGAGTTGCTGATCCAGAAAGAAACGCTGGAAGGCGACGAGTTCGAGGAAATGTTCTCCATCCCGCGCCCGCAGCCCAAGCCGTTCTTCCGACCGCAAATGTCGGACAATCGGCCTGAACTGGGCGAACGCGAGAATGAAGCCGCTACCCGCTTGCGCGACCAGAACCAGGGCAATCAGCCCGGCGGTTTCCGTCCCGCTCCCGGCCCGGCCTAACCGCTGAGAAATAGTTTTAGAAAAAGAGCTGATGGTGAAAACCATCAGCTCTTTTTTGTATTGGTGAAACTTATCAAATCAGGCCGCTATTCTGGCGGCTTTTTTGCGTTCTTATTTGTCAAACGGAAGATTGACGGTTCTATAGTCCGGCTGGCGGCAAACAAAGCTAATTCTTTTATAATGTTTTTAGTCTGCTACACTATAGACAAATGTCTCTTTCTCCCCTAAAATCAATCTGTACTAATTCCGCATAGCTTACAATTTTATTTGATTATCGGGCGACCCAGGCTTTGCCAGCTTGTTCTTGATGTGGGTAGCGCGAAAATTCGGCTCTGAAGAAGTTGAAATCAAGGAGTAATAAAGTGATTTTTGGGAAGAAACGCATTGGTTTAGCGGCGTTGGTGGCCGCGCTTATGCTGGTGCTGATATTGCCGGGGATTGCTTCGGCCCACGAACGACGTATGGTTGGTAAGTATCAGATGGTGGTTGGTTTTTCGACTGAGCCAGCCTTTGCGGGTGATAAAAACGGCCTTGACCTGACGATTTGCCAGGGCGAATGTAAATATGATGGCACGGGAGCGGCCCGTGTGCTGACCAACCCGGTCAAAGATGCCGACAAAACGCTTAAGGCGGAAGTGATTAGCGCTGGGGCTGCCCCGTTGCCACTGGAAGTAAAGGCTCGTTTTGGGGCGGACGGCAAGTACGACGGCTTTTTCTACCCGACCAAAGCCGGGGATTATACCTTCCGTATTTTCGGCACTATCGGTAGTGATAAGATAGACGAGAAATTCAGTTCCAGCCCAACTACTTTTGGTTCGGTGGAAGATGTGGCGGCTTTGCAGTATCCGACGAAACTTTCGGTCAGCCCCGGCAGCAACCCCGAAACTATCGCTTTGCAACAACAGGCGAAAGAAGCTAAAGATGCCGCCGGAACTGCCACTATTTTCGGCATCATTGGGATGGTAGTTGGTTTGCTAGGGCTGGGGGCGGCGGCTTTCGCGATTAGCCGGAGCCGAATGGCGGTAGCATCACCAGCCTCGGATGCTTCTCGTGAAGCGGCTATGTCGAGCAATAATCGGCGTGGGCCGGATGCGGGCTAAGAATCCAGCAAATCTAATCATCTTCTCATTGAATCAGGGCGGGCAACCAGCTTCCACATTGGATGCTGGTTGCTTTTGTTTGTTATGATATAAGAAGTTTCTAGTTTCTGGTTATAGATGTGGGTTTATGAAATCTTTTGCTCTTAAGAAAATAATTTTTGTTGGTTTTATAATTCTGACGTTGGGGATGCTCAGTCTCAAGACGACATGGGCGCACGCCAATTATGTCAGGAGCGACCCGCTTGCTAATAGCAGTCTGGCGGCAGGGCAACCGCCCGCAAAAATTCAGGTCTGGTTTAGCGAAGGGCTTGAGCCGAAGTTCAGCGAATTGCAGGTGTTGAACAACCAGCGCCAGCGCATAGACAACGCCGATAGCAAAGTATTGCCGGATACACCGCAAGCCATGGTGGTGACGCTCAAGCCGGGCTTGCCGGACGGCGCTTACACTGTAATCTACAAAACGACCTCAATTGAAGACGGGCATGTAGTCAAGAATAGTTTTGCCTTTGTGGTCGGGGCTGGGCCGTTACCCACGCCGGAAGCGATTAATCAGGCCGATATTGCCAGCGAAGCCGACGACAATTTTAACTTCTGGGGCGTGCTATTGCGCTGGTTGAATTATTTGGGCGCAGCAACGCTCATTGGCGGCGTGGCATGGTGGCTACTGGTCTGGCAACCTTCGCTACGTAAAGTAAGCGAACGCATCGGGCCGGAACAGGCGGCGGCGGATGCTGTTTCGCGGCGGCGTGGTACTTTGCTGCTAACGCTGGCGCTGGTACTGTTGTGGGTAGGTTGGTTGGGCTGGCTTTTGTACCAGGGGACACGCTTTAGCGGCGTGACATTCTGGGAGCTACTCGGTAGCCCGGCTTTTGGCGATTTGTTGTTTGGCAGCCGCTTCGGGATAGTCTGGCTGGGGCGATTGGTGATATTAGTGGCGGCAACGATTATTTTGCTTTTTATAACCGGACGGATTTCTTTATCCGGCACAGGCTTACCCCGCCGCGCCCGGTTGAATCTTGTACCAGAGGTAGACCCACCCGCCCCTCGTACCGTTCCTGCCGGGCTAGAGGCTGATACAACTCACAGTGTCGCTACAAACGGCCTGGGAAGCGCGGCAAAGGCCGCTAACTCTGGTTATTGGCTATTGCTGGTGGGCGGGGCGCTACTAATGTTTACCACGCTTTTCAACGCCCATGCTACTCTCGAATCGGCCTGGTTGTTAGTTCCGGCGCACTGGCTGCATTTGATGTCTACTGGCTTTTGGGTAGGTGGCCTGTTTTATATGGCGCTGGCTTTGCCGCCTGCGCTGGCAGCGTTGCGTCCCGGTACGGGAGACCGCACCCGCTTGTTGGCGGCACTGATACCGAACTTTTCGATTATTGGCATAATCAGCGTAGCGATTTTGTTGACGACGGGAACGGTTCAAGCGGCGATTCATCTTGGCGCAGTCAGCGACTTTTTTGATACAAATTATGGCATCGCTCTTTTCATCAAATTGCTGGTGGTGACGGTGCTGCTGCTTTTTGGGGCGTATCATCTGCTCAGAGTCAGTCCGGCGCTAAAGGGTTTTGCCAAACGCAAAAGCGAGAAGAACGGGGCGGGGTCGGTGGCGGCGGGCCAATTGCAGCTTAATTTTAGGCGCTCGGTGCAAATTGAAGCCTTGATTGCCATAGTTTTGCTGGTAATTGTATCCTCGCTGTTGAGTTTTGGCCCGCCCAACGGCGCGGCAAAAAGTGGTCTGGTTTTGCGAGGACAAGCCGCCGACCTGAGTTATGTTTTGCAGGTGAACCCCGGTGAACTGGGCAATAACAATTTTAGCCTGAATCTGACCCAGAGCGACAACCAACCTTTGACCAAAGCCAATGCGGTGCTTTTGCGCTTGAATATGACCGATATGGATATGGGAACTCAGCAAATTGAGCTAAAACCAGTAGCCAATCTGCCCGGCCATTACCAGGCGCAGGGGCAGGTTTTGAGTATGTCGGGGCAATGGCGGGCCGAACTGCTGGTTCAGCGCGACGGCAAAGACGATGCCACAGCGCCTATTCTCTTCAAAATTAAATAATTTGTTACTACAGAGCCTAAAGAAAAAGTCA
The DNA here is from genome assembly GCA_038209275.1 of Chloroflexia bacterium. Lineage (GTDB taxonomy): Bacteria > Chloroflexota > Chloroflexia > Chloroheliales > Chloroheliaceae > L227-5C. Next base: position 7,144 of record JBBQXW010000077.1, read on the forward strand.
CCACGGAGGGTCGCAGACCCAACGGAGACACGGAGTTAAATTTAATTTTAAACTTTCCTCTGTGCCATCTGCGGTGAGTAGTTACGATAATGTAAATTTTAGTTGTAATCAGGGGTAGTAAGGACGACGCGATTGCGTCCGCCGTGTTTGGCGGCGTAGAGCGCTTTATCGGCAGCATCGTTGAGGGCGGTTGCCTCGCTGTAGTGAGGGAAAGCGGCAATTCCACCACTGAGGGTGGCGGAGAATTGCACTTCTTTCGAGTAGTAACGAATCTGACTGAAGCGTTGCCGGATTTCGTTCATTACTTTTTCTGCCGCCGGGCCATCGGTATCAAGCAGAATAATGCCGAACTCTTCGCCACCGTAGCGCCCGATAATATCGGTTTTGCGGAGGCGTTGCTGGAGCAGGCGGGCGAGGCTCTTGATTACCCGGTCGCCAGCAAGATGCCCGTAAGTATCGTTGACCGATTTGAAATGGTCAATATCGAGCATTGCAAAGACCAGTGAACTATCAGGCCGACGGTTGGCCCGCGCTATTTCTATTTCCAGCGATTGTTTCAGATTGGTATGATTGAGCAGCCCGGTCAGGCTATCTCGTATCATAAACGAGCGTAGCACCCGCGAACGCTGGGCGCGGGCTGTAACCGATGAGACCAGATGGTCGGCTTCAATTGGTTTGGTCAGGAAATCGTCCGCCCCCAGGTGCATCGCCGCCAATTGTTTATCAATGCTGGTTTCAGTCGAGAAAAAGACAATCGGAATACTGACGTAATTTTCCTGCTGCCTGATCACTTCAGCCAGTTCCGTACCCATACAGGTAGGCATATAAACATCCATCAGAATTAAATCTGGGACAAAGTCAGCCAAAGCCTCCATAATTTGCATAGGGTTGGTTACAACTTCAGTAATCATTCCAGCTTGCTTCAAAATCAGCGAGTAAAACTCAGCCAGTTCCAGTTCATCATCCACGATAAGAATACGGTACGGTTCGGAAGCCTGGTAAGCCGTCAGAATATCGAGTTTATCAATCAAGGTACTGATATGTACCGGGCCGGTAAAATAAGCATCACTTCCGACCCGTACTGCCTGCAAGCGGCTATTCAAATCGCCCAACTCCGAAATAAAAATAAGTGGGATAGGTTGGGTTGGAATTGTCCGCAGCCGAGTCAGCTGATTAATATCGTCGGGGGTGCCGCCGGGAAAAAGATTATCTATAATCAGGGCAGCGGGCGGATTGTAAATTATTGCCGCTTCTATCTCACAAAGAGACTTAAAGATTTGTACAGTGTAACCGAAATTGCCGATTTGTACTCCTAAATCGTGGGTTGAGGTTATGCTACTCTCTAACAAAAATATCGGGCGTTCTTCGGGCTGGGCCGGATTACTTTCAGAATGAGCAGATGTTGCTTGGAGCAGGCTTATTACAGTTTGCTCCGGCTCAATAATAGCTTGCCTCAATGCCTCAAAAAGTACCTCAATTAGTGCTTTGTGGTCGGCGTTCGAGCGCAAATTGCGGTCAGCAACGCTATCGAGATAATGTTCCAGCAGACTGGCTTTTTGACCCAGGTCAACAAAACCATAAGTTGCCCCCGACCCTGCTAACTTGTGTGCCAGAGAGCGTAACTTGTTTAATGCTTCGTCATCCCAATTGTGGCGTTGTAAATTGGCCCAGGCTTCGTCAAATTGCTTTAGCTTTTGCGGAAGTTCGGTTTTGTAAAGGGCTTTTAAGGCATCCAATTGACCCTGCAAATTTTTCAAATTTTCCATGGGAGCTACCATCTTCCTAATTCCAGATAGTACGAATGGTAGACGAAAGCGTCATCGGGTCGAAAGGCTTGGCAATCACGTCCAGCGCGCCGAGCGCTTTATAATTGGCGATTTCATGGGACTGAATCTTGGCGGTCATAAAGATAATCGGGACGGTGGCGACCTGTTCGACCTGCTGCAAGGCGCTCATGGTGGTTAGGCCATCCATTCCCGGCATCATCACATCGAGCAAGATTAAATCGGGGGCAAATTCGGGGGCTTTTTTAAGCGCTTCGCTGCCGGAACTGCAAACTTCTACGGTAAAACCACCCACTGCTTCCAGGGCAAAACGCGCTACCAGTTGTATATCCGGCTCATCTTCGACCAGCAAAATTCGATTTAACGGTGCATTATTCATTAGCTACTCCCACTTTAGGTTATAGACATATTACCCCCAGGCGAATTATAAGGCCACTGGCTACACAGAAGAACTCTATTCGTATGCCCAGCTTAAATCATAGCTGCTAACAATTCCAAGTTTGAGGATGTCTAAATTTTACTTCTTATATACTATATTATCACTGCAACATTACAAACTAAGTTACGGGCTATAAAGTTAATTTGGTTTGTAAAAACTAATTGCCTTCGCCCCACTGCCTGATAGACAGATGGAAAAGGCGAAGGTAATTAGCTTTTATTTAACTGAATTTTGGTTTAGAGGAATTCGCGCAGGCTACGCGAGAGGCGCGGGTGGCGGAGTTTACGCAGGGCTTTGGCTTCAATCTGGCGCACCCGTTCGCGAGTGATGCCCAGCACGCGCCCAACTTCTTCCAGTGTCCAGGGCCGTCCATCTTCCATGCCGCTTCGCAGGGCCAGCACTTTTTGTTCGCGTTCGCTCAGTGCCTTGAGCGATTCGCGCACCGCCTGACTCAGCAATTGGCGCGAAGCATCGGCTTCGGGGTCAAGGCTATTAGGGTCTTCGACCAGTTCGCCGAGCGAACTATCCTCGCCGACTGGCTTTTCGAGCGAAACGGCTTCCTGGCTGTAGCGCATCAAATCGAGGATTTTTTCTTCTTTTTCGCCCATTTCGGCGGCAAGTTCGGCTGGCATAGCTTCGCGACCCAGTTCATCGCTTAATTTGCGCTGCGCCCGCGACAGGCGGCCCAAATCTTCTACGACGTGAACGGGAATACGAATCGTGCGGGCCTGATCCGCAATGGCTCGGCTAACCGCCTGCCGAATCCACCAGGTAGCGTAGGTGCTGAAGCGGAAGCCTAAATTATGGTCGAATTTTTCGGCGGCGCGCATCAGCCCGATATTGCCTTCTTGCACTAAATCGAGCATAGAAAGGCCGCGCCCCTGATATTTCTTGGCGATACTGACCACCAACCGCAAGTTAGCCTCGACCAGACGTTGACGAGCGTAATCGGCTTTGTCCTTATTTTCTTTGTCGGCGGCTTGCCGGGCCAGGTGCAATTCTTCTTCAAAAGTCAGCAATTTGGTGCGCCCAATCATCCGCAGATAGTCGGCCAGCGCATCCTCGCTATGGTAGCCGTCCCACTCGAACGGAGTCTCGACCAACGGCACGTTGGGCAATAATTTGTGCGTGGTAGTAGTCTCTAGCGACCCATCGGGCAGCAATGCGGCCAGATCTTCGCTCATCAGTTCCGAGGTTTCCGGCTCAAGCTCCTTCAAGTCCTGCGCATCCGGCTCTAATTTAATTTCTTCGACTATAACTTCTTCGACCAGTTCAACCTGGGCCGAAGTTGTGCCGCCTGGCAGAGCCGAATTTTCATCGTCTTCACCATCGTATTGCACAATTATATCGCCTGTAATTTCATCTGATTCGAGCGACGAATTCGCTCCATTAAGCGCCCGGAGATTTTTCCCTCGCGCCACTTTTGCTTCAATTTCTTTATTGAATTTCTGCTTTGTAGCCATCAGCAAACAATTCCTCTACTAATAGTTCTGGCGCTTTTACTGCCCCCGGTTAAAAAGTCCTGTTCGGTCAATTTCGTAACGCAAGCTTTGCTCACCCAATTGTTTCTAGCCTGGAAAGACAAACCTGTCCTCATCCGCACTGATACAATGAAAATAATAAAAATATCTTTCTTAAAATTGAACCTGTTAAAATACTTTTGAGTTACCGCCGTGTTGCTAAATTACCCACACATCATAAAACGTCAAGCCCCAAGAGTCAAATATCAATTTTGTAACTTTTGGCTCAAATAATTATCGCGTAGCTGTCGCTTGAGGATTTTTCCGGCACCACTCTTGGGCAAAGCTTCGACAAACTCGACGGCACGCGGCGCTTTGTAGTGGGCGATACGTTCGCGGCAATGCTCAATTATTTCTTCAGCCGACACTTTCACGCCCGGTCTGGCTACTACAAAAGCCTGCACACGCTCGCCCCAGTATTCGTCCGGCACACCGACAACTACCGCTTCCAGCACGGCAGGATGGGTGTAAATGACGTTTTCTACTTCCAGCGAGTAAATATTTTCGCCGCCGCTAATAATCATATCTTTGCGGCGGTCAACAATATAAACGTAGAATTCCTCATCAATTGTCGCCATATCGCCGGTATAAAGCCAGTCATTTCGTAAAGCGTCGGCGGTTTCGTTGGGCAATTTCCAGTAGCCCTTCATTACATTTGGGCCGCGCACGATAATTTCGCCGATTTCACCCAGTTTTACATCGCGCCCCTGCTCATCCACCACGCGCACTTCAACCCCGATTATTGGCTGTCCGCAACTGTGTAACCGTCGGGCCTGAACCGAGTCGGGCGGGGCTTGCAAGGCTAACTGGTGGTCGCGGGCGGTCAGGCTGGTGATAAGCGGCGACGTTTCGGTCATGCCGTAGCCTTGCCGGAAATTGCAGTTAAAGCGGTTCAGCACCTTTCTTAATAGTTCCATCGGCATAGGGGCAGCCCCGTAGGTAATAGATTGCAGGCTCGATAAATCGTACTGTTCCAAATCGGGCAATTGCATAATGCTGTTGAGCATGGTCGGCACTAGCACCGTTGCGGTAATGCGGTGGTGAGAGATGGTCTCAAGCACTTTGTGCGGCTCAAACGTTGGCAGAAAGGCGTGGCCCGCCCCGCACAGGGTATAGGCAAACCCCCGGCCCAAATCGGCTAAATGAAACATGGGCGCGACATGAAACCAGATGTCGTTGGACTGAATATGCTGGGCGGCGTGGGCGTGAATCGAGTTGGAAGCCAGGTTGCGGTGGGTCAGCATTACCCCTTTGGCCCGCCCGGTGGTGCCGCCAGTATAAAACAGGCCCGCCAAATCATCATCGGCTAATTCAATTTCGGGGATTTGCGCCGGACTATCGAGCAACTCATCATAAGAAATAAAGCCGGGCGGCGTTTCATTTTTGCCCAGCCGCACAAAGTGCCGCACGCCCGGCAGTTCGCCGCGTACCTTTTCGACCATTGGCGTGCAATTGGCATCGCAGACCAGCACGCTACATTCGCTATCATTGACGACGTAAACTATTTCTGCCGGAGCATAGCGGGTATTGAGCGGCACTGCCACCGCTCCCAGCCGCATTATGGCGTAATAGAGTTCCAGGTACTGAAAGCGGTTGAGCATCAAAATGGCGACCTGCTGGCCCTTTGAAACGCCCAAACGGGTCAATCCGTTGGCTATGCGCTGGTTGCGCTCTTCAAATTCGCGCCAGGTGTACGCCTGGTCGCCATCCAACCCTGCCAGATTATTAGGGTAGAGTTTCACGGCACGCCGCAAGCTCTGCATTACATCCATCGAAAATATTTCTCCCCCGCTTGCCCGGAAATAAAAAGTACGGAATGTGCCAAATTATACCTTCACGCTTGCCCCGGTGCAAGGGAAGAAGTAGTTTTGAATTTTGAATTTTGAATTTTGAGTTTCTGGCTAAAGTTGGTATCTTGTGTTGAGCCGCCCTGGACAACCCTACGGGCCGAATTCCGGGCTACGTAGCTCAAGTGGTTTGAAAACCACTGGATACGAAGCACAAATTCGCTGGTAATCAGTGGATTTTAATCCACTTGAGCTACATAGCCCGGAATTCGGCCCGTAGGGTTGTCCAGGGCAGTCTTTCATCTTGTATCAACTTGGGGGTTAACTAATATCTATCTCAATATTCCTCAAATTGGTCATTAACCGAGGCATGTAGTAAAATGGCAACGATTTTAACTCAAGTCCTGATTAACAACTTGGAACTTGGAACTTGAAACTTGAAACTTGAAACTTGAAACTTGGAACTTCTTAAATAGAGGAGGAAAATAGTAATGGCTAACAACGAGCCAGAACATATTAAGGTGCAGCATATATTAATCGGTTTCCGGGGCAGCGTGTCGGGCAAACCGATTGTACGTAGCCAGGAAGAGGCCCGCAAACTGGCCTATGATTTGCTGGCCCAGGCGCAGGGCGGGGCGGACTTTGACGAGCTGGTTCGCAAACATACCGACGACTCGCCTCCGGGCATTTATGGCATGTCCAACCGGGGAGCAAAGCCTGGGCCGGGTGAATATGGTCGCGATAGTATGGTTCCGGCTTTCGGCAATACCGGCTTTCCGCTTGGCGTAGGCGAAATTGGCATTGCCGATTTTGACCAGCGCAACAGCCCCTACGGTTGGCACATCGTCAAGCGATTGAGCTAGTTGATTAGCTTGCCGTAAATCCAGCCGCCGCCATCAGCATCGGCGATAAGATACCAGCGTGTGCCGCCGCCATTTACTTGCGGCCCGCTATCGGTGTAGCCGATAAAGTGCAACAGCGCGCCCCGGTCAAGTTTTTTCAGCACCCGGCCTATGTTGCTATCGAGATTGGGCCGGGCGCGCACATACGAGCCGGGATTATTGACCGTTCCCGGCCCGAACTCGCTGTAAATTACGCCGTCCACGCCTTCGGCCCATTGGCTGCTGGTAGGACTTGACGAAGCAGGCGCGGCGGCAAGGCTGGCACTTTGCGCTTGGCCGACCACTGCGCCGGAACGCTGGACGGCGGCACTCCAGACTTTTTCAATGTCCTGCCCGTAGCTGGTGCCGGGGACGGCCCACTTGCCGTTCAGGTCGGTCAACATCTGGGCGGGGGCGTAGCCTTTCGATTTGAGGTATTGTTTGGCGGCGGGGTAGCGCGGGTCAACCTGGCTGGCGTTGTTTACTTCGTCGGCAAAGCAATAGGCCGACATGTGTCCGTAGTGGGCCTGTACCGCCGCCCGCCAGTCGGCAAACGAATAGCCTTTGTACCAGCGCCCGTTTTCGGATTTGGAGGCCCAGGCGTTGCTGTTGGGGTTGCTGCCCGATTCTTCGCCAGTCACGCCGATGCCCGCCATATTGCGGCGCGGCGGTTGGCTCCACCAGCTAGTTAAATAGCCCGTTTCGATGCACATTTGCGAGATAAGGACATCGGCCCGAATGCCGTGCCACTGGCTTTCCAAATCGTAATAAGCGTCAATTACTTCGAGCGGCGCGTTGGCGTTGCGCGACTTCACAAAATCCTTCATTCCTTCGCGAGAAACTACCGAGCTACCAAAAATTGCAAGCGCCATGTGGTTTTCTCCTTAACTTTTCATCCAAAACTTACCACTGATAAACGTCTTTGGGTCAGCTTTTAATTTACCCGGCTCACCGCCTCTATTGTAGCTTATTTACACCCCGAAAATCCATCAGGAAATCCATTGGCGGAGCAATGTCCCACAAGACCGGGAGAAGTTGTGGTTGGGAAATCCATTGGCGGAGCAATGTCCCACAAAACCGGGCCGGATTGTAGGATGCTGCTCCGTCAGCTGATTTCCCCGTTCCTATTGATTTGAGCGTTAAAATCTAATTTTTCAATCTTATTTTTAGGTAGAAGGCTTTTTGGTGCTGGCGATGTTCTTAGGCTGACATGGGCAAACCTCTAAATGCCGTTCTCAAGTGGTTCTAAATCAGGTCTGGCAAGCGAAGCGAATACATTCAAAGTTGATAGCTTGAGCAAGCGCGCTCGGCACTCAAGGCCGAGCTACGTAGCCAAAGCCCACTGAAGGGGCTGGTAAATTCGTCAACAATCGAAAGTTTTAGTACATGGCTTAGGATTATGTGCCGAAAAGAACACTTTGGCTGGTAAATTACTCAACGTCTGACGGTTTCAGTCCCTTTAGCGGACTTACGCTATGTAGCTCGGCCTTGAGTGCCGAGCGCACTTACCACCACTCTACGTCTTTAGCCCCTACCGAATTAAAATTAACGGCTAAAAACCAAATCTGTGTCCACGCCCGAAGGGTGGTGCTAATCCGCGTTTATCTGTGTTCCTGCATTTATAAACGCTCACACGTCAGTTATTTATCTTCCAAATCGGCTAAAAATTCGTCCAGAAGACGGTTGAACTCGTGGGCCTTTTCGGTCATGAGCATGTGTCCGGCGGCATCAATCAATTGCAGTTTTGCGCCCGGAATATTTTCTGCCAGGACATTTGCCAGCTTCGGTGGAGTCATCACGTCCGCCATGCCCGTAATCACCAGGGTGGGAATATTCTTTAGCTTGCCCAGTTCGTTGGTTACATCGTAATTGTTGCAGGCGATAAAATCGTTCAGGGTGATACGCGGGTCAATTTGTTGCAAAGCTTCGCGGGTGGGCTGGCGCATTTCTTCCGAAGCGTTAGCCGCAAACAGATTAGTAACCAGAAAATCTACTGCCGCCTGAAAATCGTTTTGCAGCATGTCCAAAAGCTGATGGTTCACCCGCAAGCGTGCGCCCGTCCCCGCCAGCACCATTCCAGCCAGATGTTCGGGATAGGTCAGGGCATAGACCAGCGCAATTGCCCCGCCCATCGAATGTCCGACCAGCACCACCTTATCCGTTACACCGTCAACCGTATATTCCGACACAATCCAGTCGTGCAGCCAACTGGCATAAGTCTCAATCGAGTGCCGCCCCTCTTCCTCGCCAAACTCGTTGGCGCGGTGTCCCGGCAGCGTCACCGCCTCGGCGTGCTTGAAAAATTCGGTCTGCGCCGCCCAGCCCAGCCCATTCTGCCCCGCCCCATGCACAAAAACCAATCTATAGCCCGTATCATGCTCATGCTCGTTCATCGTTAAAACCCCCTTTAAGAAATTTTGAATTTTGAGTTTTGAATTTTGAGTTAATACGGCTTAATCTTAAAAGTTAATCTCATGCCTCTATCCTGGTTATTCCAGGTTTCAAAACTCAAAACTCAAAACTCAAAACTCAAAACTCAAAGTTCAAAATTCAAAATTCAAAATTAAATTAACGGTGTCTGCCAGGCGGCTTTGAGTTCGGTGACATGGACGCGCATGACGGTGGCGCTGGATAGTCCAATGACATTCATCTCATCATCGGCAAGCACCGTGCCAATCCGGGCAAACACCGCGTTGCGTACCATTCCCTCGAACTCCTCGCGGCGTGACGGCTCGACCTCGACCAAAAAGCGCGACGGCGTTTCGCTAAAGAGCAGCGCCGCGTTGGTGCGGTCAGATTTTTGGCCTTCGTAAGGCATTTTCTGCAAATCGAGCCGGATGCCCAGCCCGCCGCTAAAGGCCATCTCTGCCGCCGTCACCCCCAGACCGCCTTCGGAGAGGTCGTGACAACTCCGCACCAATCCGGCCTTAATTGCCTTGTTCAAAGCGCGGAAAGTGCGAAGGGCCGACCCTGCCTGCACCGAAGGCAACTCGCCCTCAATCTGCCCGTGATACTTGGCGTAATAGCCGCCGCCCAACTCAGGCCGCGTCCGCCCCAAAATATAGATTAGATTACCGGGCTGCTTCAGGTCAAGCGTCACCGCCTTGCTCACATCGTCCATTACTGCCAGCACCGAAATCAGCAGCGTGCCGGGAATAGCCATCTGTTCCCCGGTAGTCGGGTCGCGGTACTCGTTGTTCAGGCTGTCCTTGCCACTGATGAAGGGCAGACCAAAGGCCAGGGCGTAATCGCGGCAAGCCTGCGCCGCCCGCACCAGTTCGCCCAGCCGTTCGGGTTTATTTGGGTTGCCCCAGCAAAAATTATCGAGCAGCGCCATTCGTTCCAGGCTTGCCCCCACCGCGACGGCGTTCCGTATCGCCTCGTCTATCGCACAGGCCGCCATATAATACGGGTCAACCAGACCATAGCGCGGGTTAATGCCGTTGCTGATGACCAGACCGCGCAGCGAATCGGGGAGGGGGCGCAGTACCGCCGCATCGCTCGGCCCGTCGTTGTTTATGCCTACCAACGGTTTCACCACCGTGCCGCCCTGTACTTCATAATCGTAGACCCGCACAATCGTTTCTTTACTCGCCACGTTGGGGTCAGCCAAAATTCGCATTAGTACAGTTGAATAGCCCTGATAGGGGCGATGGTGTTCGTAATGGGCGCGACGCTTAATCGGGCGCGGCTCCATCGCCTGCCAGCGGGCCTCAAGTTCGCGGCGCGGCAAACCGCCGTGCAGAAAGCTCATCTTTAGCTGCCCGATAGTCTGCCCGCCATAATTTAGCGTCAGCAAACCATCATCGCCAAACTCGCCCAGGTCGGTAGCTTCGACTTCTTCAACTTTACATAATTCTAAAAGAACGGAGAGTTTTGAGGGCGGTACTGCCAACACCATCCGTTCCTGCGCCTCGCTAACCCAGATTTCCCAGGGTTCCAGTCCTTCATATTTAAGCGGTACGCGCTCAAGTTCGACTTGCGCCCCGGTTTCCTGACCCATTTCACCAATCGCCGAAGATAGACCACCTGCGCCGCAATCGGTAATGGCGCTGTAAAGCTTCTTGTCGCGGGCCTTGAGAATTAAATCGAGGGTCTTTTTTTCTTCAATCGGGTTGCCAATTTGTACTACGCTACCCAATTGCCCGGTGGAATGTTCGCCACCCAGTTCAATCGAGCTAAAGGTTGCGCCGTGTACGCCGTCGCGCCCGGTGCGCCCTCCTAATAGAACAATGCGGTCTCCCTTTTGAACGTTGCGCGGGTGCGAACCACGCGGCGCTATCCCGACTGTGCCGCAAAAAACCAACGGATTAGAGACATATCCCCGGTCAAACAGCACTGCCCCGTTTACCGTTGGGATGCCCATCTTGTTGCCATAGTCGCGCACGCCGTCCACTACCCCCCGGAAAACTCGCTCCGGCGGCAGCACGTCCTTTGGCAAATTTTCGGCTGGCGTATCCATTGGGCCAAAGCAGAAAACATCAGTAGCAGCAATCGGTTTAGCCGAAACCGCCATAACGTCGCGAATGACCCCACCCAACCCGGTGTTAGCCCCGCCGAACGGCTCAAGCGCACTGGGATGGTTGTGCGTTTCTACTTTGAAAGAAACATCGTACTTGCGGTCAAAATTAATAATTCCGGCGTTATCGCTGAAGACCGAAGCAACCCAATCTTTTGCCAGTTGCTCGGTTGGCGCAACGATACAGCTTTTGAACAGATTGTCCACCACTTCGCGCCGGGTTTCCTGCCCGTCCCAGCTATATTCAACATAATTAATCCGGGCCTTGAAAGTCTTGTGGACACAGTGTTCGCTCCAGGTCTGAGCCAGCGTTTCCAGTTCAATGTCGGTTGGGTCACGCTGTTCGGTGCGGTAATATTCTTGAATAGCCCGCATTTCGTTGGCATCCAGCGCCAGCAAGCCTTCTTTGGAAATTCGCAATAGTTCGGCTTCGTCCGCTTCGCGAAGGGCAATCGTGCGTACCTGTCCCTGGGTGGGTGCATTGGCGCTGAAAAGCTGGTTGAAGAAATAGCTCAAGCCTTCCTCGTTGTATTCTTTCGCGCCGTAAACCACAAAATCCTGTACCAGTTCATTAATCAGGTGAGTACGCACAAATTCGGCGACCTGTCCAATATTCACCTGTCCACCTTCTCCAACATTCAGCCGATAGAGCGTGGCAGTACGCACCCGCCGCAAATCAGGCATTTTCGCGCCGTTGTTATTTAGCAAACGGTAGCCGCGTCGGGCGCTTTCGCCTACCGCGTCGGTCACGCCGGGCCGGAAAACTGTCAGAATATTAAACGAATTGGGCGCAGTCGGGCGGCTACCACCAAAAATTTCGAGGGTCGGGCCACTCTGCGCCGTTTGTACTACTGCATCGGCAAACAGGCGCTGCGTGGCGATTTGGGCGGCCTGCCGCAATTCTTCGGCGGTAGCTCCATCCTCAAAATCGAGTAGATACAGGCTGCGCCCTTCTAGTTGCAGGGAAGAAAAGGGAAGGTTGAAATACGCCGCCGCTTCCGTCGAAACCCGGTTTGCCTCTCCACTCCCAGATATTGTTGGTTCAGAAGGAGAAGCCAGTGAGCCACTGGAAAAGCGGGGTAAAAGCTCAACACAGTAGAGCATAACTTAATGTCCTCTGGCAGTTCGTCCGAACGGTTGGACAAGCCACTTTCTAGTTCAATTTGCTGGATTTTGTCACTCATGAAACTACTACAAAGTACTATTACCATTGCGAGTCCCAAAATTATAGCACATCTACTGAGGTCGTGTTGCAACCCGGTTTAGTTTAGATGCAAGGAACACAGATGAACACAGAGAGCCACAGACGAACACAGAGTTTAATAAATTTGAACCGCAGAGGACGCAGAGGACACAGAGGTTTTTAAAATTGAGGTTTCATATTTAGAAGCATCTGTGTTCATCTGTGCTAATCCGTGTTCATCTGTGTTCCTTTATTCAGATAACCGATTGCAGCTTTATTTGACCTGACGCAACTTTTTAGGTAAGGTATCAGGCGGACAGTGTTCCAGGTTAATAAAAATTGCTAGAAAGAAAGACAATGTATAAATTCAGGGTACTTCTAAGTTTGCTGGTGGTGGTTGGATTTTTCGCGGTGCTGGTTCTGCCCGCTCAACTTTGGGCGGCGGACGAGCCATCCCAACCAACCGGGCCAAATATTGTGGTTGCCAGGGGCGATGGGACGCTGTATGTGTCTGGCTATGCCGGAAAGTTTTTGCAAAAATTCGATAGCAACGGCGCTTTGCTCGATAGCAAAAGTGGCCCGTTTGAACATATTCGGAGTCTGACCTTTGATAATCAGAATAATTTATATCTGGCGGATAATATTCAGGTAATCAAGTACGATAGCCAGGATAAAACGCTTGGCGCATTGCGCGACAAAAATATTGATAAGGGCCGTCAGTTCAATAACCTGGTTAGCCTGGCAGTAGATGAACAGGGCAATCTTTATGGCGGTTATTTGAACAACGAAGGTCTCAAGAAAATGGATAATACCGGGCGCTTCCTGACCAAATGGGGGGAATCGCCTTCGCCCGTCGGTATGGCGCTAGACCGCCAGGGGAATTTGTACGTGGTTGATAGCGAAACTTCGCTGCTGTACAAATTTAATCTGGACGGAACTTTGCTGGCGACGCTCGGCAGCAAAGGCGATAAGCCCGGTCAACTCAATAATCCGCTCGGTCTTACGGTTGACCGACAGGGCAATTTGTATATCGCCGATGCCGCCAACAACCGTATTCAAAAGCTGGATAGCAACGGAAAGCCTCTGGCTGAATGGCGCAAGGCTGGCAGCACCGAACTAAAGCGACCTAGCGGCGTAGCGACTGACGAAAAAGGCAATATCTATATCGCCGACTACGGTAACGCTCGCATGGTCAAGCTGGATGCTAACGGCAACTTTTTAACCGAATGGCAAAGCGCCGATTGGAAGCCCTACGAAGGACGTAGCCTGGATGATGTGGTGCTGGTGATATTTGGGGCATTGCTAATACTGATAATTGTGTGCGTAATCGTTTTCAGAATTAGCCGAAGTAAAGCCAGTTCGATCACTCCCTCCCAGCCAAAGAAAGATTTGCAAGTACCCTGATTACAGAATAATCGTCCCGGCTTATTTATAAAAGCTACTTGACAAAAGTTGCCTACTCACTTATTATAACCACATAACAATAAGTAAGCAGAGAATTTATTGCTCTTGTTTTGACAGCAGCAAAAATTGTCTGCTTTGCAACAGATACATTCTTACAAGTAAAATGGATTACACAAGAAGGAGAACATGACTATGACCTGGATAATTGACCCCAGTCACTCTGTGGTAGAGTTTTCGGTTAAACATATGATGGTGGCTACAGTAAAAGGACGTTTTGAGAAGGTAAGCGGCAGTATCGAACTGGACGATGTCAACCCTAGCGCCTCAAAAGTAGAAGCTACTATCGAGACCAGCAGCATTAACACCAGTGACGAGAAGCGCGACGGTCACTTGAAATCGGGGGATTTCTTTGAAGTAGAGAAATATCCAACTATCACTTTTACCAGCACTTCGGTCAAAAAGGTTAGCGACGGTGAATATAAGGCCGAGGGCGACCTGACTATGCACGGCGTGACCAGGCCAGTAACGCTTGAGATAGAATATAGCGGACAGGCCAAAGGCCCATACGGAGATACCCGCGCCGGATTTAGCGCCCACACCAGCGTCAACCGCAAGGATTTTGGGTTAAACTGGAACGTAGGACTCGAAGCTGGTGGCGTGCTGGTCAGCGAGAAAGTAAATATCAACCTGGAAATTTCTGCCGTCCTGCAAGTTGCCGCCGCGCAGACTGCGTAGCCTTTCAGAAATGATTCTGGTAGGGATTTGATTCATCAAACCCTTTCGGAAACCTTAAAAGCTGGTTAAAAATTTTTAACCAGCTTTTTTAATTACAAAGGCGGTCACCCAAATCGTACCCGGCTTGTCGCTCCGGGAAAATCACCTCGTCTGCCCCTACTTTGAGCAACACATGCTCGTGCAAAGCTGATAGCGCTTTGGCAATCACCCGTTTTACGCCCAATTCCTTGAGCAACGTAGTGGCAATGATGCTGGCCTCAAAATTTGTGCCGACTGCGACAATCGCAGTATCAAATTCTTTGGCCTCAATTTCTTCGAGCGCGGCGCGGTCAGTAAAATCCATCTGAATAGCCTGGGTCAGCCATTCCGCCGCCTGTTGCACTGTTTTAGCGTCTATATCAGCGCCCAGCACCGAATGGCCTTGCTCGACTAAACGCTGGCTGACTGCCTGCCCGAAGCGCCCTAAACCCAGCACCAGAAAATCTTTAGGCATCTTTTTTCTCGGTTCTTTTTTATCCAATCTACCCAACTCCAATATCTTCCTCCGCATATTTTATACGAGTACGGCCCTGACGAGCATCCGACAATGCCAATACCAGTAAGACTGGCCCTAAACGTCCCGCAAACATTGCAATAATTAGTAATAAGTGACTGGTTAAGGATAAGCCGGGAGTGATGCCCAGGCTAAGTCCAACTGTACAAAAAGCCGAAACTACTTCAAATACAATCGAGGTCAAAGGTACATCATCAAACAAGCTGATGAGCATCGTAAATAAGCCAATCCCAAAAGTGTAAAGCGCTCCCACTGCCAGCGCCTGCTCAACCGTGCGAGCAGGAATAGTGCGTTTGTAGAGGACGGTATTTGCTTGCCCCAAAAGAATAGAACGAATAGAAGCGAATACCACTACCAGCGTTCCGACTTTTAAGCCTCCGGCAGTCGAACCGCTACTGCCTCCGATAAACATCAGAGTGATTATTAAAAGCAGCGATGAAGGATGTAAACCCAGTAAATCAACGCTATTAAACCCGGCTGTGCGAGGTGAGGCACTCTGGAAAAACGCTGCCAGCAGTTGCTCCGGCAAACTTAAATTCCCCAGCGTTGCCGGGTTATCTCGTTCGCCTAGCCAGATAAAGATTGTCCCCAAAACTAACAGCGTGAGCGAAGCCAGTAGAATTACCCGGCTGTGCAAGCTAAATTTGCGGCGTTTTGGGTATTCGAGCAGTTCGGCAATTACCACAAAGCCTAAGCCGCCAAAAATTATGAGCAAAGAGATAGTCAGGTTAATCAGGTAATTAGTCTTATAACTCGTCAGGCTGACAAAAGGCTTTTCCGTCGTTCCTGCCAGGTCAAACCCGGAGTTGGCGAAAGCAGCCACCGAATGAAAAACACCCCACCAGGCTGCTTTTGCCGGGCCATGCTCTCCTATCCAGCCAAGGAAAAGTAACCCCGCCCCAACCGCCTGAAAACCTAGCGTAACGCCAAGAATAAAGAAAGCCAGCCGTATCACACTGAAGTTAGTGGCCCGGCCCATGGCACTTTTCAAAATAGTACGGTCGGTCAGGCTGATACGTCCGCCCAGAAGCATCATAAAAAAAACCGAACTGCTGGCAAAGCCCAGCCCGCCCAGTTCCATCAGCAAAAGAATCACTACCTGCCCAAAGCCCGACCAATAGCTGCCCGTATCTACCAGCACCAACCCGGTTACGCACACTGCCGAAGTAGAAGTGAAAAGGGCGGTTAGTGGAGTGGGAGATTGCCCGCTAACGGTTGCAAAAGGCAGCCATAGCAAAATCGCGCCAACCA
The DNA here is from genome assembly GCA_038209275.1 of Chloroflexia bacterium. Lineage (GTDB taxonomy): Bacteria > Chloroflexota > Chloroflexia > Chloroheliales > Chloroheliaceae > L227-5C. Next base: position 23,200 of record JBBQXW010000077.1, read on the forward strand.
GAATAAGGCCGCCGAAGAAAAACAAAATTATGCGCGATGGATGCCAGAAGGTCGGCTTTTTTCGATGCTTGATTATATTGCTCGGTTTGGTCTCCGCTTTGTCTATCTGCACTAAATTTGGGCTGCTGCTAGGCTTAAATGGTTGCTTCTTTGCCAAAAAGCACCTTCTTTCTGGTCATCATACTCCAAAATCAATAACCTTTCTTACTTAAATATTGATACAGCGCAGTTTACCATGCGACTTTCCAGAAGCAAAATCGGCTTTTTTGCTAGAGTGAGCGTCAATTTTTTGCAAAGACCCGGACGTGAACGTCCGGGTTGGCTTGACTGGCGCAAAAAATTGACGCTCACCCCTTTTGCTAGAGTTTCAGCTTTTGCAGTGGGTTCTACAAGAAGCTCAGTTGAGTATAATCTGTATAATTTTTCACTATTTTTTGTGACATGACTTACAGAATTCAGGTGATATAATTACTACCAGGTACTTCTGGGGGATGCTATCATGGCTACACAGTTCACTATCAACGGGTCACTTATTGCCAGACGGCACGCAAGGGAGAATGTGATGGATGATTGTAATGGGCAGCCAACGCGCCGAAATATGGGTTCGCGCAAGCGCTTTATTGGGTTTAACCCCCTTTCAACTGAAAACTATTTCACCACAACGGAAAGTATTCCAGTCTATTATGGTTTTACGGTTTTGGATGATGTCGAGGTGGAAGGCTTTAAATTCGGCAAAACTACCGAATTTGAGGTTGGGCCAAACGTGACCTACGGTGATGCTTTTGTGGTTGCGCCGGACGGCAGTCGGGCCGGGCTGGTCTGGGAAGTTTCTAAAGAAAACGAAACTTATTTTGAAGAAGTCTTTCCGCTTGCCTCTAATCGCTGGGGCGTTTGGGCCGTCTCCTTTCCTTACCCCATGCGAAACCGCGAAGATGCCCGCCGTAATTTGCAGGCGGTGCTGCCCGAACTCAAAGAAAAGTGGAGCGAGTGGCAACGACAATTCAAAGTAGTGCCGAAAGTTGAACTATAATTTTTACTAAATAAAAAATTCCGGCTTTTGGTTTTTCGCGAAAAACCAGAAGCCGGAATTTTTTATTTTAAGCAATATGGAACTGGCGGCGGTATAGCCACAAACCGAGCAGCAAATAGACTGTGCCGAGGCCCAGTGGCAGCGCCAGATAGGACAAATTGAGTACCCGGTCATCCAGCATAACGCTTTGTAATCCGGCAGCGCCAAAGGTTACGGGTAGGCCAAAGCTAACCCAGCGCACGTACTCGGTAAACTGGGTGAGCGGCACGATAAAGCCACTAAAGAAGATGCTGGCTAGTAGCAAAATCATGGTTAATTGTACCGCCTGGCTTTCGGTGTGCGATAGCCCGGCAACCAGAAAGCCCAGCCCGATAGATGAGTAGATTGTTACGGCGATAACCGCCAGCGCCATAGGCCAACTGCTGTAGAAATTGACGAACGGCACGCCGAGTAGTTGGGTGATAAGCGCGATAAGAATAACTGCCAGCACCAGCAGCAAGACGGTGAAGCTGATAAACTTACCGCTCAAAATCTGGGTGGGCGTGATGGGTGAAACTCGGAAGATTTCGATTGCGCCCAACAGCCTGTCGCGCACGTTCGAGAGCGCCACCAGCGTAATAGCAATGTGCTGAAGCAGCAGAATGACTACCGCTGGGCCGTAGAAATTGCTATAGGTAGATTTGGTGGTCAGCAAGTTTTTGGCATCGGATAGCACCGGCTCGACTAAAACCGCAGGCGGAATAGCGGCAATTTTGTTGCCTTTATCGGTTATAGA
>JBBQXW010000078.1:0-24717 GCA_038209275.1 Chloroflexia bacterium
CAAAGCTATCTGGTATCGGCACTTGCGGTAAGGGTGTGGCGGGCGGTTCGGGCGTGGACGGTGTTGGCTCAGGGACAGTTCCTGGGACGGGGTCGGGCATTGGTCTTGGTTCGGGGACGGGCGTGGGTTGTGGTGCTGGTCTAAGGATTTCCATTGCTTTTTGCTCCTTTATTATTTCTCAGTTTTTTAATTATCGGCTGACCCTGCGCTAGTGGCAAGGGCGCGATTATCGGGCCTTCCGTCGGGGCAAGTGGTAGAGGAGGCACTACCGGGCCACCTTCGCCCACTGGTTTAGCTAATCCCTGCGGCTTTGCTACCACTTTTTGATTTTGACTGGGAGCTTCGATTTTGCCAGTGCCTTCAACGAAATTCGGTGGGCCGCTTTGGGCCGTTTCGTCTAATTCCGCCACTGCTACCTCAAGCGTTATAGCTAATTTACCCAACATCGCAATATTCGGTTTGATAGCACCTGCTTCAATCTGCTCAATATTTCTGGAACTAACCCCACTTTGCTTCGCTAATTTCTGCACACTCAAGCCATGCTTCGTTCGCCAATAATTCAATTTATTCATAAATTGCCTCCTGCTTTCATTACTATCATATTCTGTACCAGCCTTATCTAATTAAGAATAATTATCGTTAAGTAATTATTAACAATCAAGAATGATTGTTGACAAAGAGCTTTTTCTGATTTATAATAACAGCTGTAAAGAACTCATATAAAAATCAGGTAATTACTTACCGCTGACTTACAGAACGGGAAATATAGTTAAAATTCCTGGCGTTCTTTGCGTCTTGGCGGTTCATCTTTAGAATATGCCCAGTAATTACAAAATCAAAATATAGAAGAAAGGCAAGCATAGTAAAAATGAGCATGAAAGAAGCGGTGTTGGACAATTTTGATAGCATAATAGCCGAAGCAACTAAGCCAGTAGTAGTTTATTTTTGGGCCACCTGGTGCCAGTCCTGCAAGGCCATGACCCCGCAAATCGAAGCTTTGGGGCGCGAAAACGCCGAGCGTTTTGATTTGGTCAAGGTGAACATCGGTGACAACCCCGAACTCGCCGAGAAGTATGATGTCATGGCTACTCCGACCATCATAGTCTTCAAGCCCGGCTCGAAGCCCAAAACTGCCCATCAGGGCTTTGCGGCAAAAGCCTGGGTGATGGAAGTTCTCGAAAAATATATCTAAAATCTGTCTAAACCGAGTTAGAAGGGCAATCCCGGTGATTGCCCTTTTTGATTCTTGGGTTTTGCTGACCCTGGTGCAAAAAAGACCCTCACTTTTGATTCTTGGCTAATTTGACTATCACAATGCCTTAACTTATTATGCACAGGTAATTTCCAGGTATTGGCCTAACAATTCACAGATTGAGATGATTAATGAAAATAGAGGCAGCCAGTTCTGGCCCGGTTAATGCGGTTTTTAGTTCGCTCCAAAAAATTCAGCTTGTTATAATTTTTGGTTTTTTCTTGTTGGTCGGCACAAATAGCGGCGGCTTTGGGGTAATTCTGCCGAATTTCAGCGCAACTTATGGACTGAACAAAAGCGATACTGGCGGTATTTTTGTAGCTATAACTGCCGGGTATCTTATCGCGGCGCTGGCGGGAAGCTGGCTTACCGAACGCTTCGGCTTGCGTAATTTTCTCACGGGCGGCTTAGTGCTGTTTGCGGCGGGCAGTTTGGGAATGTGGGTGTTACCACCGTTGGCGCTGGCTTTATTTGCCCGGTTGGTGCTGGGGTTAGCGGGGGCGGCGCTGGAAACGGGCGGCAATTTTTATGTGGCGTTTTTGCCGCGCAATACTGCTATCCTCAATTATCTACACGCTTTTTTTGGTGTCGGCGCATTGATAGGGCCATTGGTGGCAACCTGGGTGCTGGAAAATCAATGGGGTTGGAACAATTTGTTCCTTATCTGGCTGGGCGCAACTCTAGTGTTGGGAATTGGTTTTCGATTGGCGTTTGGTCGGATGCCTATCAGTTCTATGTCGTCCGCTAAACCTGAAGATGAACCCACCCGTGCTATCGAGAAACCTATGGTGGCGGCCCTCAAGCATCGCTCAATCTGGCTGGCAACGATTTTCTTGCTGGTTTATGTTGGAGTGGAAACTACGGTTGGTAGCTGGAGTTTTACTTATCTGAGCGAGGGCCAGCATTTTTCTACCGCGCTGGCTGGCTGGTTGGTCAGCCTTTACTGGTTGGGCCTGACGGTAGGACGGTTTGCGCTGGGCTGGCTGGTAGAATGGGCCGCTACTACCGGGCATAATCGGTTGGTAATACTCGGCTGTGTAGTCGTCTCGATGATTGGGGCGGGTCTGGTCTGGCTGGCTTCGGCCCAACCGATTATAGCCGGGATTGGGCTGTTCATAATCGGTTTCAGCTATGGGCCGCTCTACCCGACTATCCTGGCAATCCTTTCGCGCCTGGTTGACCCGGCCCTGATTGCCAGCGCCATGAGCCTGATTATCGGCTTGAGTATTTTAGGCGTGGCAATATTCCCCTGGCTGGCGGGCATCCTGTTCGATGGCTGGGGTCTGGCAATTCTTTTTCCCTATATTCTGGCGGTGAGCGTAGTGATGATAGTGTTGGGCGCAGTGCTGCTCAGTCCGGCTAAAAAAACCGTCGTGTAATACTCATTTAGTTGAACAAAGGGCAAACGGTTTTGGTAGAGACAGGATTGTGCCGTAAATAGCTAGGTGAGTGAAATCCGCCCTGGAATGAATTCCGGGCTACGTTGCTCAAGTGGATTAAAATCCACTGATTACCAAAAGACTCAAATGGCCTAAATGTTTTGGTGTTATTCCAATTGTAATCAGTGGTTTTCAAACCACTTGAGCAACGTAGCCCGGAATTCATTCCAGGGCGGACTACCAGAAACAAAAAAGCTGCCTCCACCATCATTTTGGTAAAGGCAGCTTTTCGTATTCTCGCTTAACGAGTCGGCGACGGCGAAGGCGCTGCCGTCGTTGCTGCTGCCGTGGTTGGTGCCACAGTTCCGGTTGCGGCGGGAGCAGATGTGGTTGCCGGGACGGTAGTAGCGGCGGGTGCGCTCGTCCCGGCTGCGCCGGTACCTGGTGTTCCAGGTGTCCCTGTTACTACCAGAGTTGGCAAAGGTGAAAGCGGTACACTTGGGAACGGCGTGGCGGTTGGCTCTGCTGTAGGCAACTTGTCCAACCAGCCTTTAATCTGGTCGAGCAAAATTGTCTGTACCGTCCAGACTCGCGGGTCATCTGCCAATTTGACATAATATAACTTGGTTGCCGGATTTTGCGCCCCGATGTTAACTGTTTTTGTTCCCAGCGTCGGGCTACTCAGGTTAATTACTATGCTCGGCTTATCCAGCCCAAAATCGGCTAAACGGTCTCCCTTGTCTGTAATCAGCGCCTGACCTTTCAGTGCGTTAAGCTGGCCCGACGCATTGGAAACCGCAAAGCTATCCAGTTCTTGCGGCGGCGTAGTATCGGTTTGCCATTTGCTGTTTTCGTACTTGAACGCCACTGTTTTAGCCGGGTCGGTCTGCTTAACCTCAATTCGGGTTGGGGCGTTGGCGCTTGGAATATTAAGGATTTGTACCTGTTGCGCTTTGGGGTCGGGCGTAGCGGTACTGAGCGTTGTAACCGCCGTATTGCTCCCAACACTCTGCGTTACCAGCACCACCACCAGTAGAATCACGAAAAGCGCTAACAAAATAAACGCATTGCGATAACGTGCCACTTTTAGCGCCTCCTCCACCAGACCGCGAGGCCCACGAACAGCACCAGCAGCGGCAAGCCCAGGAAGGTAGACCAGAAAATAAAGCTACCCTGGCTTTGCGAAACTGCGAACGGTGTAGCGTTAGCCTGACGCGGTGCAATCACCACCGAGTCGTTCAATTCGGTCAACCAGTTCATGGTGTTCAAGAAAAAGAAATAGTTGCCCGTGCCACTGGCCGGGTCAACCCCGACAGTACGGTCATCCGAAGCAAAAAGGTAGCTACTCATCAGCACGAGCCTTGTATTGGCGTTCTGCGCCCCGGCAGGCGGCTCCTTGGCGGGTGCCTGATAAGTGGCGGCGACAGTAATCGGGCCGCGCACATCTTTAGCTGCATCGAAGGGCTGCGACAGATTTTGTAAATCGGTTTTCAGAAAGGAATTAACCGAAGTTTGCAAGAGTGCCGTAAAAAGCGGGCCATCGCCTTCAGTCTTGTTCTGCCCCTTGTCAATCTGGCTGGCCTGGGCCATCAAAATTGGCGAAGCGGGCAGATTTTGCAAAACCTCGCTGCTGCCGGTAGTTTGTGGGATAAAGATAGTCGGATTGTTGGTCGCCCGGCGCTGCGGGTCAAGCTCGATGGCGATGCCCGGCGTAAATTTCAAATCCCACTCTTTTAGCAAATCGTTCAGATTGTCGCGCCGCTCGACTGGCACAGTGCTGGCGGTAGCTACTGGGTCGTAGAGAAACATAGCTTTGCCGCCCTGCCGCAAAAAGCCCAGCGCATTTTGCTTTTCGGTGTCGTTCAGTGGGCCACGCGGTGCGCCAAAGACCAGCACATCCGAGGCCGGGTTCAGCTTGAACGCCTCAGTAGAAGTAATTACCCCGCCCGTCGAAAGGTTGAACAGATTAATCGTGTCTACCTTGTAATTGTTGTCGGTCAGCGCCTGGCTTGCCCGACTGAACGAATCGCCAGTGCTTCCGCCCTGTATCGGACGTTCGTTATGCCCGGTGACAAAGAAGACCCGGCGTTGCACATCGCTCTGCACCCGCAAAATCGCCCGCGTAAAGGATTGCTCGTCACTGGCGGTAGCATCTTCGCGTCGGTTGCCCTGCTGGAAAACCACCGTCGGGATGGCCTTGATATTCAGTTCCCGCGCCCGTGCCGGGTCAAAGTTGACATCTACGTAGCTGATGTTCAGCTTGTCGGTTCGACTGGTATATTCCTTCAGGCGGTCTTGAATCGCGTTGCGGTCACTATCGCCGCTATCGGTGCTGAAGAAAACCGTCACTTTAATCGGTTCTTTAACCTTTTGCAGCGTTTCTATGGTCGCCGGAGTGACGCTGAATTGCTGGCTTGAGGTCAAATCGCTGCGTACCGTGACGCGCTGCGCCAGAATATTGAGCAGCACCAGAATACCCACCGCCGCTATGCAAACTATCACCGCGCTCAGGCTGCTTCCAACCATCTGCTTGCCCAGCGTACCGCGTACTGGAAGCGGGTTGGTAGTGGCGTACAGAATAACGGCTATCGCCAGCAAAATCAGGTCAATGATAATTGGGGTATCAAAGCGGCGGTACGTTACTAAATAAATCGCTCCGGCAATAACCAGCGGAACAATCAGGTAAGCCGCCAGCCCACCAATTTGTTTTAGAGTTGCTCGATTCATTCTCACTTAATCGGCCCTCCTGACTTTCAATACCTGCGTAGTAATTACCAGGAAGAGTGCAATAATCGAGACATAGAACAAAATGTCGCGCAAATCGAGTACCCCTTTGGAGAAGCTGTCGTTGTGGGGTTGGAGCGAAATAAAGTTAATCGCGGTGGCCCACCAGCTATCATCGTTCTGCCGGATAAAAAGCGGCCCGGCAATCCACAAAAAGAGCGAAACGATAATGCTGATGACTGCCGCGACTGCCTGGCTCTGGGTGAAAGCCGAGGCCATCAAACCAACCGCGAAGAAAACCCCGCTCAAAAGTATCAGGCCGATGTAGCCGGTAATGATTGGCCCAAAATCGAATTTGCCGCCCAAAATAGCCAGTACCACCATGTAGTAGAAAGTGATTACCATGAGCAGCAAAAACAGCACCACCGAAGCCAAAAATTTGCCCAGCACTACTTCCCAGTCGCGTACTGGTGAAGTAAAGAGCAGTTCCAGCGTGCCAGTGCGCTGCTCTTCGGCGATAAGGCGGGTGGTCAGAAGCGACCCGATGAACAGCATTACAAAGCCAATCACCGAAAACCACTGGCGCATTACGTTGTTCGCATCCGAGGTCGGGCTGATATAGCCCGAAAACAGCACCCCGCTAAAGGCCAAAAAGAAGCCCATGATAACATAGGCAATTGGCGAGGCGAAATAAGCGTATAGCTCTCGCTGCAAGATATAGTAGGTGTTTTTCATTTTTATTCTAAACCGTCTGGCGTAGGGGTTTGATTCATCAAACCCATGTTGGTCGCAATAAATTGCGCCCCTACTTACGTTTATCTTTTTTAGTAGTGGGAGCCTCTAACGGCTCGTCCAACTCATCATCGCTATTTTGCAAAAAGGAAGGGGCAGGTTTCAGGCTGCTTTTTTCCTTTTCCTTGTTTCCGTCGCTCATCGTGGGTTGCAGTACCGGTGCTTCCGCCCCAGTTTCGTCTGCTTCCTCATTCTCGTCCGCTTCGTCCGTCTCCTGTAACTCGTCCAGTTCATCCCCGGTGGTCAGGTGACTCTGCTGCTCGTCCTGTTCCAGTTCCACCGTTTCATCGGTGCTGACCAATCGGACGAAAATTTCTTCCAGCGAAGGCGCTGCCGTCCGCATTTCCAGCAAACCCCAGCCCTGTGCGATAATCGCCGAAGATAGTTGTTCGCGCAAGTCCAGACCAGGCGCAACTTCCACCGCAAAGCTGTTTAACTCACGCGAGTGCAACGCCGTCATATCAGCAGCGGCTTCTTCGCTGTTTGCCGATGATAGTTCTACTCGCGTAATACCGCTCTGCCCCGCCAAAAATTCGCGTACCGCTTGAGCCGGGCCGCGTACTTCCAACCGTAGCCGCTCGTTCTCCGCGCCCTGCTGCTCCAGATTCGCCAGCGTATCTTCGACTAGCACCCGCCCCCGGTTGATAATTACCACCCGGTCACATAGGGTGCTGACTTCGGGCAAAATATGGGTACTCAAAATCAGCGAATGTCCGCCCGCCAAATCGCGAATAACCTGCCGGATTTCGATAATCTGGCGCGGGTCAAGCCCGACGGTTGGCTCATCCAGAATAATTACCTGTGGATTGTGGACGATAGCCTGGGCCAATCCGACGCGCTGACGGTAGCCGCGTGAAAGTTTGGCAATCACCTTGTTTTTCACGTCGCTGATGCGGCATAAATCCATTACTTCTTCGACCCGACGCTTGCGTCCTCTGCTCGGCACGCCCCGCAGTTTAGCGGTAAAATCGAGGTAAGCAGTCACGCTCATATCGGTGTAAAGCGGTACAGTTTCGGGCAGATAGCCCAACCGCCGCCGTACTTCCATCGGGTTATCGGCGACATTGAAGCCTGCCACCACCGCCTTGCCACTGGTCGCGGGCAAGTACCCGGTCAAAATCCGCATCGTGGTGGTCTTGCCCGCGCCGTTCGGCCCTAGCAAGCCCAGGATTTCGCCCTTTTCGACGTGAAAAGTCACGTCGCGCACGGCGGCGCGTTGCCCATAATATTTAGTCAGGTTCTCAACATCAATCATAGCTTGTAGTCGCTTGTTCTTTCCTGTTGTTATCCTTGTTTACTTCGCTCATTAAAATAGAATTCGTAGCTTACAACCGCACATTGTAGCGGGGGTTCATTACTAAGTCAAATGAGGCCAGGATTAGAAACGTGTGATTTTATTTTTATTCTTGAGGAAGAAGCTTTTTACAAGCCGACGGGCGGGTTTGGAGGTGCGCTATTGCCACTTTGATCCCAGTTATACAGAACTGTTATCATCAGCAAATCTTTAGTAATATCCTTACGAATACGACCAGAAGCGGTAAGAGCGGCTCTCAGAATTTCTTCCCTTAAATGGTCTTTGCGGGTTAAAGAGTTGTATACACCGAGCAGGTCTCCCCAGGGATTAGAACGGTTATCCTGAATAGTGGTCAAATTCACCTGCTTAACCGCAGTTATAACATCTCCAAGCTTACCAACGCGGTCTTCGGCAATCGCTAAGTCAAGGTCGGTAATCTTAGGCTCGTTAATACTAGGCCGATTGTGGATAGTTAGTCCTAAAATGCGTGAGTACCGATCCAGCAGTGTACGATTTCCAGGAACATAGATTGGATTATTTTGCGCTGTAACCATTCGTTGCAAAGTTAAATGGGCATTGTACGCCTTTACCCAGGCTCTGGTAATGTATTGGTTGGCTAGGTCTTTGGCTTCGAGTGTAATGGGCGGAATATTTGCCACTATTGGTGCGGGGCCAGTTAGCAGAACCCGATGTGGCATATTTGCCTGCAATTGTCGGGCCGCTTCTTCAAAGTGAGAAGCATTGGTAATTTTCTTGGCAAAGGTAGCATTGGTATAGCCGCCGGTATTGAGGTAAAAATGGTCAATAATTCCTCCATCAGAGGCATGCATACTTTCGTGAACCAGGGTGTAAACTATATGAGCCGGAGCAAAACTGGCCGGTGTAAGGAAAATGGGGCCACCTTGTGGACTAGAGCCGCCAACATGTTGGGGCTTGCCTTCCATCCGATTATCCACCTTAAAGCCTAGTCTATCTGGATTAATACCGGCTAAATCATTTTGTAAGGTAGTCAACGTTGCGTGTGCAGTAGCAAAAGCGGTTTTAGCCATCTGCACCTGGGCTGCATTGGGAACACCCCCATTATCTCCAAAAATATTTTGAATCACAGTCCATTCATTAGAAGGGTTGGCAGCACTGGCAAGAGTATTCAAGATAACCAGAGCGTTTGGAATCTCAGCATTTAATGTTATTATCTCAGGAGAAGCTAACGCTGGTTTGCCATTTTGAATGTTCCTTGCAGGGTAATAAACCCCCAGTTTGTTAGCACCGCCATTGTTCATATAGGCTTGTCTAATCGCTTTTCTAACAGATTGTATCTGCGGGTCGGTGGCAGCAGTAGGATTGTTAAAAAAGTTAACCACGTTATGAATTCCCAAAGGGGTCAAAATGACCTGGACATCGGCTTTTTGGGCATTATCCAGCTTATCATAAGCCCGGTTCAGCGTCCGAACTAATTTCTTACGCACCTTTGGTAAAGGCGCACCCAGATTATTTTGCAGCGAGGCGTTTACCGCAGCGTTTAATTTAGGGACACGTCGCTGTACGGCTGTAGTAATTAGTCCAACTTCAGCGTGCAGGTAGGTTTGAACTGGTGCGGGAATGGGAGCAGCATTTTTTTGATTGCGCTCTTTAATCAGGCGCTGTACTGCTTGATTACCAATGCTTCTTTGCAAGGCAATAACATCATTTGCCTTTACCCGTCCTCTGGGCGCGTTGACTAATCGTTGCACTATCCTGGGAGTAGAGGTGGAGCCGACCTTGTCATTTAATTCAAGATTGGTTTCCTGGGATTGATTTAATTCATCAGAAGAATTTAGCCTGGAAGTTTCCTTATGCTGGTTTTGTAGCCCCTCAGACATATTAATTACTTTCTTCTATTTTAAAGCTTCCCGGTTGAATTAATTCAAAGCGATTTCAAATGATTTTAAGCCAGATTTGGTATTAGCAATGCTGCCAATCAAACCTGACTATAAATATTGCCTCAAAATTGTTCTTAAAAAGAATCCCCACCCTGAATGAATTCAATTATTGTAACAAGTACGCCATGTCTAAGTCAAACACACATCGCCAACTCGCAGGGCTTCTACATTCGTAGAAATATTTAGAAAAACTAGAATGGATTGAAGGTATAATTGATAAATCCGATAAAGGCCACTCAAATTATAACTCAACTGGCATTTTTTCACCAATCAAAAATCACTGGGAGTAAGGCTATCGCAAAGTCGGTTTTCAATTGTAGGAGGGGGCTGCGCCCTCGATTTTTGACGACCTTGCAACCGCCCTGTCAGTGGGGGCTGGTCGGCTTGACAAAACGTGTCCGGCTTCACTATAATCGCCTTAAACAGAAATTTTATTTGCTTACTCAACTACAGAATTTTAAAGAAGATTAATGAAGAAAAAGCTCAAGTCCGCGTCATTGTTGGTTATGGCTATCAGTTGTATGAGCCTGTTATTGGTTGCCTGTGGCAGCGATAACGTCCCTGCCCCAACTGCAACTCCTGTCCCGCCACCAACCGCCACGCCCGAACCAACTGCCACTCCCGCGCCAACCATTACGCCTGCCCCAACACCAACGCCTGCCCCAACTGCTACGCCAACCCCCATTCGTACCGGCACGCTTCGGATTTATAGCAGTTTGCCCCTGACGGGTGTTTCCAGAGAGCAAGGTCAGAGTGTAGTTAATGCTATGAAAATGGCGCTGGATGATTTTACTAAAGGAACGGGCAAAATCGGCGATTTTATAATTGATTATGTGTCGCTGGACGATGCCTCGCCGACTACCGGGCAATGGGATGCCGAGCAGGAAAAAATTAACGCCACTAAAGCGGCGAACGACTCTGATGCAATGTTTTATCTGGGTACGCTCAATAACGGAGCGGCTAAAGTCGCTATCCCGATTCTAAATCGGGCCGGGCTGACTATGATTAGTCCAGCTAATCAATTGCCCTGCCTGACCCGTCCTGATCCCTCATCCGATTGTAGTCAGGCTGAACCAGAAACTTATTATCCTAGTGGCAAGCGCAACTTTTTTCGGGTAGTAATCGCCGATGATATACAAGGTCTGGCGCTGGCTAATTTTGTGCAAAGCCTAAAACTCAAAAAAGTTTATCTGATTGATGATTCTCAGCCCTATGGCAAGGCGCTGGTAGACAATTTTTCTGAGGAAGCTAAAAAGCTGGGGATTCAGATTGCCGAGCGAGTTTCAATTAGCGGGGTCGAGATTGACTATAAATATTTGCTTGCGCCTATCAAGGCTAAAGCGCCGGACGGCATAATCTTTGGCGGTATCAGCCAATCGCAACTCAGTAAATTATTGGTAGATTTGCGCGATGGCGGTATCAAAGCACCTTTGATTGGTGGCGATGGCATTATAGATGACCGCTTTATCCGGGAAGCTGGTACTAAAGCCGAAGGAGTCTATGCTACTCTTGCCGGAATAGACGAAAGCAAACTACCCGCCAAAGGTCAGGATTTTTTAAAGCGTTACCGGGCTAAATACGGCAGAGAAGGTGATTACGCTATTTATGGCTACGAAGCGATGACGGTGGCTTTGAGTGCTATCAAGACGGCTGGCATCAAGAACCGGGCGCTGATGCTTCAGACGGTTGCCAGTATCAAAAGCTTTGATGGTGTGCTGGGCAAATGGGGCTTCGATGTTAACGGCGATACCGACTTATCAGATTTTAGCGTTAACATCGTCAAAGGTGGTCGCTGGACATTTTTGACTCAGGTTAAGGGTAGCCCAAAAACCAGTCGTGGCGGCTAAGGATAAAGAATAGCATGGCAAGTGAGCAAGATAGTGTCTGGAAGGAAGTGCTGGATGCCTACTTTGAGGAATTTCTGGCGTTCTTCTTTCCACAAATCCACGCCGATATAGATTGGCAGAGACCCTATGAGTATATGGACAAGGAACTCGAAAAGCTTGAGCCGGATAGCGCAACCGGGCGACGGCTGGTAGATAAACTGGTCAAAGTCTACCTCAACGATGGCACGGAGACCTGGCTAATGATTCATATTGAAGTGCAAGGTCACGCTGAACCAGGTTTTGCCAAACGGATGAATCTCTACAAGAATCGGATCAGCGACCACTATGATGCCGAAGTGGTCAGCCTGGCAATCTTGACCGATACCAACCAATCGTTCCGGCCCAATCTTTATCAGCGCTTGCGGTGGGGACAACGTGATATTTTTGAATTTCTCATAATCAAGCTGATAGATTATAATAAGGACTGGGCCAGCCTGGAAGCTAACCCCAATCCGTTTGCGGTAGTGGTGATGGCTCAACTTAAGGTATTGTTGGTCAAGCAGCCGCAGGAGCAATACAATTGGAAATTGCAATTAGTCCGAATGTTGTACGAGCGCAACTATTCGCGCCAGCAAATCCTAAATTTGTTTCGGTTTATTGACTGGCTGATGCGGTTGCCGGATGACCTTGAGCAAAATTTCAAGCAAGAAATAGTAAAATACGAGGAGGCGCGTATGCCTTATGTTACCAGTATCGAGCGTTTAGGCCGCGAAGAAGGCCGAAAAGAAGGCCGAAAAGAAGGGAAACAAGAAGGTTTGCAGGAAGGCTTGCAAATTCTGGTGTTCCGACAAATTAAGCGGCGCGTGGGTGAATTATCCGGCGAAGTGGCAGAACGCATTAAAAAGCTGTCAGTAATACAGCTGGAAGATTTGGGTGAAGCCTTGCTGGATTTTACCGCTCTGGCAGATTTGGAAAACTGGTTGCAAGCTCAAGCTGAAACTCCCCAGGCGTAAGAGCAGGACTATGGCTTGACCACCTAAAAGTAGTAGCGATTTCAATCGCTTTATCCGTGCGTTCAGGAAAAAGCGATTGAAATCGCTACTACTTTAGCGAAATTCCTGAAAAATTATTTTGATAATGCAGTGATTGATCGTGTCGAGATTGGGTTGAGCCTTGTCAAACTTAGATAGGTAAGCGATTTGCTTGACAAAGCGCTAACATGTCCTTATAATCGCCAGAAAAGCGTCAATGTTACGCATCGTGAAGCTATTACGCCAACTCTCCCCGCTAGGCGACAATCTTAAAGCATTTAAAAGATGTCAGCCAGCCCAGGTTTTAAAGTACACACAATCAGGCAAAGTTGCCGGGCTGCTTGCTATTTGTTTTACTACTTTTAGCGTCGGCTCATCAACTACGACACAAAATATGATGCTACCTTTAACCAGACGGTTTGACCCAGGCGACCCGTACCCTGGTCGTCTTGTTAAAATAGTCAGTTCAAACAAGTCAGACTGAGCTAATTTACTTATATCAAGCTCAGGAGGAGAAAAGAAACTAATGAAGAAACAGCTTAAGTTCTGGTCACTTTTAATTACCAGCCTGGTCTTTACGGCCTTACTGCTGGTAGCTTGCGGTGATCCCACTGCGACAACTGCCCCGGCAGCTACCACCGCCGCGCCCGCCGCTACTACGGCGAAACCCGCGGCGACGACTGCGGCTGCTGCTACCACTGCGGCTGCTGCTACCACTGCGGCCCCGGCGGCTACTACAGCCGCTGCCGCCGCGACGACCGCTGCCCCGGCAGCTACTACGGCTGCGGCAGGTGCTACCACTGCGGCTGCTGGAACTGGCGCTGGTGGTACGATTCGTATCTACAGCAGCCTTCCGTTGACCGGCTCTTCCAAAGAGCAGACTGAAACGGTTGTCAACGCCATGAAACTGGCGCTGGACGATTTCACCGGTGGCACCAAGAAGGTCGGCGATTTCACGATTGATTACGTCTCTTTGGACGATGCGACGGCGGCTAAAGGCCAGTGGGATGCTGACCAGGAGAAGGCCAACGCGAACAAGGCCGTCAACGACCCCGACGCGATGCTTTACATCGGTACGTTCAATAGTGGCGCGGCCAAAATCTCGATTCCGATTTTGAATCCGGCTAACTTGGCGATGATCAGCCCGGCTAACACGTTGGCCTGTCTGACTCGCTACGATGAGCCTTCCGGCTGCGACAAGAGTGAACCTGACACCTATTACCCGAACAAAACCCGCAACTACTTCCGCGTAGTTACAGCTGACGATGTGCAAGGCCCGGCGCTGGCGACTTTCGTGCAGAGCCTTGGCGTCAAAAACCTTTATGTCATTGATGACTCGCAGGGTTATGGCAAAGGTCTGGCCGATGCTTTTGCTGGCGCAGCCAAGAAACTCAACATGAACGTGGTTGAACGTGCTTCGATCAATGGCAAGGAAACTGATTACAAATCCCTGGCCGCTACAATTAAGGCGAAGAACCCGGACGGTATTATGTTCGGTGGTATCAGCCAGCAGCAAGGTGGCAAGTTGCTTGCCGACATCCGTGCTGCTGGTATCAAAGCACCCTTCTTTGGTGGTGATGGTATCAATGAAGACGTTTTTATTAAGGATGCCGGTGTTGCGGCGGAAGGGGCTTATGCCAGCGCCGCTGGTGTAGACGAATCCAAATTGCCCGCCAAAGGCCAAGATTTCCTGAAACGTTATCGCGCCAAATATGGCAAGGATCAGACCTATACCATTTATGGTTATGAAGCGATGACGGCGGCTCTGACCGCTATCAAGACCGCTGGTAAGAAGGATCGCGCTGCGGTTCTTCAAGCCGTAGCTAACATCAAAGACTTCGACGGCGTGCTGGGTAAATGGAGCTTCGACAAAAACGGCGACACTACCCTCACCGACTTTGCGGTCAGCCAGGTCAAGGATGGCAAATGGACTTTCCTGGTTCAGACTAAGGCGAAGTAGTAATAAGCCTTTTCTCTCGGTAGGGGTTTGATTTATCAAACCCAACCCGGTTTGAACGCAACAAATTGCGCCTCTACCGAGATAAATCCTGAATTAAGAAAAAACGGGCCGAGAGTCTTCTAGCGGCCCGTTTCTCAAATTATCTGTTCAAACGACGGTTTCGTTAGTCTAAAATTTAACCAAATTTAATAAAGAAAAAGCAAACCACCATGGATAATTTACTGGTAGCAATACCGCTGCTTGCATTGTGGATCGGTGGAGCGGTGCTGGGTATAATGCGCCTCCAGAAACTGGGCTATAACACGCGATTACTACCTATCCTGGCTTTTTATGTTACGCCGATTTTGGTGGTATTATATATCATCTTTTACCTGATACAGCCGTTTAACGCCGAATGGCCCGCCAATCTACCCGGTTCGACGGCTAATGTATTGCTGGTGCTTGATTTGATTGTTGTAAGCCCGGCTTTGTTACTGGCTTCTTTTATCCTGCCGAATATGCAAGGCGACCCGACCCGGTTGGCGGCGCAACGTGAACGGTTTGCCAGTTTACGTGGTGTAGTGATTTTGGGTGGGCTGGTCTTTATTGCGCTGCTATTACCAGTTCTGGCTTTGTTTGCCTTCAAAGGTGCGCCGCGCTACGATGCGGTATTTTCGGTCATCGTCAATGGTTTACTGGCTGGGGCGCTCTACGCCCTGATTGCGCTTGGCTACACATTAGTTTATGGTATTGTTGAACTGATTAACTTCGCGCATGGCGACGTATTTATGATTGGCGCACTGATCGGCTTTGCCTTTATTACCAGTGTGCTAGGGGTCAAGCCCGGCGGCGTGGTTAGCAAGGATACCAGTATTTTCACAGTACTTCTCGTGATTATCGCTGCCATTTTGCTGGCAATGGTAATTTGTGGCTTTCTCAACTTTGCGATTGACCGTGTGGCTTACAAGCGGCTGCGGAATGCTCCCCGCCTCGCCCCCCTGATTACCGCTATCGGTATTTCGTTTATGCTGCAAAATATTGGCCTCTACTTGAATAGCTCGGCGGCTAAAGGTTATCCCTACCTCTTCCCAAACAGCACTCGCAGTGGCAATACCGACGTGGTGGCTGATTGGATTGGCTCAAGCGAAAGTTTGATTACCTTTCCGGTGACTTCTTTCATCGTAATTCTGGCAACCGCCGTGCTGCTCTCCGGCTTGCGCTACCTGATTAACAGCACCAAAACTGGCAAGGCTATGCGTGCGGTGGCTCAAAACCGCGAGGCGGCGGCTTTGATGGGGGTAAGTATCGAGCGAACTATCGGATTTGCCTTCTTGCTGGGCGGTGCTTTCGCCGGAGCCGCCGGAGTAATTTACGGCATCTATAACGTAAGCGGCACGGTACGCTACGACCTGGGTTTTACCAACGGCTTGTTCGCCTTTACCGCCGCCGTGATGGGTGGAATTGGCAACGTCAACGGTGCGGTGCTGGGCGGCTTTTTTATCGGGTTGGTCTACTCGTTGAGCCAATCCAGCTTCTTCGGCCTGACTGCCAGTTACCTGAGCCTGTCGGTTTGGGCGCCAGTCGCGGTATTTGCCCTGCTGATTTTGATTATGATTTTCCGGCCTACCGGCTTGCTCGGCGATAGTGTCCAGGAGAAAGTGTAGCAAATATGTCAGTCAAAGCACCTGTACCTGTAATAGAGAAACCAACCGTGCGTGAGCGCATCGCGGGCGAACGTCAGAAGCTGATCGGTTTTGCAGCGCTTTTCGTCATAGCAATGCTGTATCCGCTGGTAGGAAAACCAATTCTCAGTACGTTTGGGCCAACCGTCTTCGGCGATTTTAGTGCCGCGCTCAACACCACCCTGATTTTTACCCTGCTGGCGATTGGTCTTAACATTGTGGTTGGTTATGCTGGTCTGCTCGACCTGGGCTACGCCGCTTTCTTCGCTATTGGTGGCTATACGATGGGCTTTTTGACCGGGCAGCAAAGCCCACTTTATGATACACCCTTTCATACTAATTTCTGGATAGCCCTGCCGATTAGCTTTTTGATGGCAGCTTTATTCGGAGTGCTGCTGGGCGCGCCAACGCTGGGCCTCAAGGGAGATTATCTGGCAATCGTGACGCTGGGCTTTGGCGAAATTGTGCCGATTACCTTCAATACGCTGAACAAAGTAACCAAAGGCGATACCGGGTTGGCGGGACTGGAACAACCGGGTTTCTTTGGCTTCCAGTTTACTTCCAGCACAGTCGAAGCCTGGTACTGGCTAACCATTATTGTAGTGGCTTTCTCTATCTTCCTGGTGCGCCGTCTGGTTGACTCGCGGATTGGTCGAGCGTGGATGGCGATGCGCGAAGATGAAATTGCGGCTTCGGCGATGGGTATTAATCTGGTGCGTACCAAGTTGCTGGCCTTTGGTCTGGGCGCGTCGTTCGCCGGATTCGCCGGAGCGATTGCCGCCAATAGCCAGGGTTCGGCTAACCCCAGCCAGTTCCGCTATGACGTTTCTATTTTCGTGCTGGCGATGGTTATCTTTGGCGGTATCGGCAACCTGTGGGGTGTTATCGGCGGTTCGTTCATTCTGGTGCTGACTGATCGGGTAATTATTCCCTTCTTTACCGGCCTGGTCAAGAATTACGCTGAAAGCATCGAGTTAGTAACCAGAGTAGATGATAAAGGGGTGCGCATAAGTGAGCCAAGTATTATTAAAGATATTTTAACCAATATCGGCACCGACTCGCGCCTTTTTATCTTTGGTCTGATTTTGGTGCTAATGATGATTACTCGGCCCGCAGGTCTTTTCCCAAGTGGTCGGCGCAAGATGGAAATGCGCGCTGGCGACGAGTCGGAAATACAACCAATGGTGGCCCGTTCGGAAGACCCGCTGGAAAAATTTGAGGAGTCGCACAACCTCAATCGCAACCCTTCCATCGGCGAAAGTAATGGTGTCCCTAAAGATAAGAAATAGTTATCAGGTGTCAGTCGTCACTTAATTAACTGACAACTGACAACTGATAACTGACAATTATAAAAAGTAGGAAAGAGCGATGGCCCTTCTCGAAGCGAAAGATATTTCAAAGAATTTTGGCGGCGTAGTCGCGGTTAACAAGGTGGATTTTATTATTCCTGAACACAGCATCGTGAGCCTGATTGGGCCAAACGGTGCGGGTAAAACTACTTTCTTCAACCTGATTACCGGCATTTATGAACCAACTACTGGCTCAGTAATGTTTGATGGCAAGCCTTTGACCAATTTGAAGCCGCACGAAGTGACTCAGCGCGGGATTGCCCGCACTTTCCAGAATATTCGCCTCTTTGCCAATATGACTGCGCTGGAAAATGTATTGGTTGGGGAACATTGCCGCCTTACCACCGGCCTATTCGGAACAATTATTCGATCCCGCAAAGTACTGGATGAAGAAGCCGCCGCCAAAGAAAAAGCACTCGACTTACTGGATTTTGTGGGCCTGGGCGGGAAAGACCAGGAATACGCCAAGAATTTGCCCTATGGCGACCAGCGCCGCCTCGAAATTGCCCGTGCGCTTGGTACCAACCCAAAGCTGCTCTTTTTGGATGAGCCAACCGCCGGGATGAACCCGAACGAAACCGCCCGCCTGACTAACCTGATTGAACGTTTGCGGACGGAACGTGGCGTGACGGTGCTGATGATTGAGCATGATATGAAGGTGGTAATGCAAATCAGCGACCGGGTGACGGTGCTAAACTTTGGCAAGAAAATCGCCGAGGGCTTGCCGGACGAAATTAAAGCTAACAACGAGGTAATCGAGGCTTATCTGGGCAAAGCCTACGCCCAGGCGGTTAGTGAAGACAAAGAGAAAGAGCATAAATAAGTGTCAGAAACTACTAACTCTAGCGGCGTAAAAGCGGCATTGGTAATAGACCGCGTTCAGAGCTTTTATGGCAATATTCAGGCGCTCAAAGGTATCTCGCTGATGGTTTACCCTGGCGAAATTGTGACGCTGATTGGTTCTAACGGTGCAGGCAAAACTACTACCCTCAAAACGATTTCGGGGATTATTCGTCCCCGTGTCGGGCAAATTTTTCTGAACGGCGAACGAATTGATGTGAAATCGCCGGAAGAGATTGTGCGGTTGGGTATTTCGCATTCGCCTGAAGGCCGTAAAATTTTCCCTCGTATGTCGGTGATGGAAAATTTGGAAATGGGCGCATTCTTGCGTAACGATAAGCCTGAAATTACTAGCGATATAGAGCATGTGTTTGGGCTTTTCCCGCGCCTCAAGGAACGTATCAAACAAAAGGCCGGGACGATGAGCGGCGGTGAACAACAAATGCTGGCAATTGGTCGTGCTTTGATGGCCCGCCCGACCGTGTTGTTATTGGATGAACCTTCGATGGGTCTTTCGCCCGTATTAGTCGAGCAAATTTTCCAGATTATCGTTGATATTAACGATAACATGAAGGGAACGACCATTTTGCTGGTAGAGCAGAATGCGCTTGCCGCCTTGCAGGTGGCTCACCGAGGCTATGTGATGCAAACCGGCGCAATCGTGCTAACCGGCACGGGCGCACACCTCCTCAACGATGAAGGCGTGCGCCGCACCTACCTCGGTGAAGCCGTCGGGGTTGAATAAATTTTGAATTTTGGTCGAAGACCACCCCTGCGGGGCGAGTTTTGAATTTTGAGTTAAGAACGATTGAGGTAGGGGTTTGATAAATCAAACCCCTTTTCTGTCCTCTACAACTAGCCCCTACTTAAGGGGCTTTGACTTTATTTAGTCAGAGTTTCGGCGAAGGTAATGTGGTTGCCATCCGGGTCAGCTATCGTGACGGTTTTTATAAACTCTGTTGTAGTGGTTTGTTCGATAGCTATTCCTTTGGCTTTTAGTTCGGCAAGTTGCTCATCAAGACTGGTTACGGCGAAAGTCAGCCAGGTTGCTCCGGCCCGGTTCTCGTCGTGGAACACTTGAAGTGAGCCACCCTCAGTCAGATGCCACTCAACCAATCCCTCCATTGGGGCAGCGTCCGCCGGACGGTCCAGCAATCGTTCGTACCAGTCCAGCGCTGACGCAAAATCTTTGACTGGTATTTCTGCTAGAACATTCTTAATAGGCATTGCGCCGCCTTTTATAAGGATGGTTAACTCAAAACTCAAAACTACTATGGCTCCATCTCGTCCTCTTACGGTTGGGAAGTGTTATCCTGGGTTTGCAGCCAGCTTTCCAAATCGCCCATAGCCGTGAAATCCAATAGGGCTTCGCCCAGCTCTTCTAGCTCTGCTGCCGATAGCTGTTTGATGCGCTGCTCCGTTTCGGTGGTCAGCTCTCCTACTCGCCGCCTAGTCTGCCGCAATACCAAAATTTGGAGACCCTCTTGCAAGCCTTTCTGCAAACCTTCTTGCAAACCTTCTTTGCGGCCTGCTTCGCGGCCCATCCGTTCGATACTGGTTACATAAGGCATATGCGCCTCCTCGTATTTTACTATTTCCTCATTAAAGTTTTGCGCCAGATCATCGGGCAACCGGATCAACCAATCTATGAAGCGAAACAAATTCAGGATTTGCTGACGCGAATAGTTGCGCTCGTACAACATTCGCACTAAGCGCAATTTCCAATCCAGTCGGTCTTGGGGCTGCTTGACCAACAACATCTTGAGTTGAGCCATCGCCACCACCGCGAACGGATTGGGGTTAGCTTCAAGACTGGCCCAGTCCTTATTATAATCTATCAACTTGATGATAGGAAATCTAAAGATTTTATCCTGCCCCCACCGGCTACGCTGATACAGATTGGGCCGGAACGACTGGGTGGTATCGGTCAATATCGCCAGACTGATTACTTCCGCGTCATAGCGATCAGCAATTCGATTATTGTAGAGCAACATCCGTTCGGCAAAATTCGGTTCAGCCTGACCCTGTACTTCGATGTGTATCATCAGCCAGGTCTCCGCCCCATCGCTCAGATAAACCTTGACCAATTTATCTACTAACCGCCGCCCGGTCTCACTATCCGGCGCAATCTTTTCGAGTTCCTTATCCAGAAACTCGTAATCACGACCCCAATTAATATCGGCATGGATGGCTGGGAAGAAGAAGGCCACAAACTCCTGAAAATAAATATCCAGAACTTCCTTCCATACGCTATCTTGTTCGCTTGCCATACTTAATTCTTTCGTTGGTACAACTCATCGTAGAACCTGTACCTGGCGTTCAGGATGATGAATTCTCACCCTCACCCACCGACTTTGTAAGCACACTGTGCATTTTAGCCACTCCCACTAATCAGACTAATACTCGTTGCAGACTGTACCGCACACTCCGCACACTTCGATAATCCAGGGCTGACCGAAGCGGGTCAGGCCGTAGAGGGGGTGGTCGCTGGTGCCGTTGCACAGGCGGCAACGCTCGTTGGGCCGGACGCCTTCATCCCGTTCCAGGTCGGGTAAGCCTTCCGGCAGCAGTCCGCACATACATTCAGTGCCTTCCGTCAGTGATTTTTCACACGGTTCAATTCCGTTGCGCGACATAAGCTCGTTCTTTCTCCTTACTTATAGACCGGGCGGTCTTTATATAATAAATATACCCGGCCCGGCCTTGCTGCTTATTCAGGGAGCCGATCACTCTAGCCCTAATTCCAGGCGGTAGAAATCGAGGTACTGGTGCGCCGAAGCCGTCCAGGAGAAGTCGAGTTGCATGTTGAGGCGGATCAGGTCTTGCCACTCGGCGGGCCGAGCGTAGACGGCCAGAGCGCGGTCGAGCGCGGCCAACAGGTGCGACGCTTCGTAGGGGCCGAACACGAAGCCGTTACCGTTGCCCTGACCTGGCCCGGTGTACTCGTGGACGGTATCGGCCAGCCCTCCTGTGTAGCGCACCAGCGGGATCGAGCCGTAGCGCATGGCTAAAAGCTGGCCCAGGCCGCACGGCTCGAAGCGGGAAGGCATCAGGAACAGGTCGCTTCCGGCGTAGATATGCTGGGCCAGGGCCAGATCGAATTTGAGCCAGGCCCGCACCTGCTGCGGATAGCGTCCGCTCAAATCGTTTAGAAAGTCCTGGTAGCGCGGTTCGCCCGTCCCCAGGACGACGAGTTGCAGCCCTTTTGCCAGCATTTCCTCGGCAGCCTGCGCTACCAGGTCAAAGCCTTTCTGGTCGGCCAGCCGCGAGATCATCGCCACAAGAGGGGTGCGGGCCGCCTGAGGTAGGCCAGCCTCCTGTTGCAGAAAGGCTTTGTTGGCGGCGCGTCGCTCGGTTGAGGTGTGGTCGTAGTTGGTGAGCAGGTGTGGGTCGGTCGCCGGGTTGAACTCGTAGTAATCGAGGCCGTTGAGAATACCCCACAGGTGGCCCCAGCGATGATTTAGCACTTCCTCCAGCCCTTCGCCGTATTCGGGCGTCAAAATCTCGGCGGCATAGGTTGGGCTGACCGTGCTGACGGCATCGGCATAGGCGATGCCGCGCCCCATCATATTGACCTGCCCTTCGCGGTCGCCAAAGACCGACCCCCAGCGTTCGAGGCCGCCTTGCCGCAACCAGTCCAGACCCAGCCAGCCCTGATAAGCCAGATTATGAATGGTAAAAGCCGTCTTGATCCCGGCCAGGTACGAGTCGAATTCGTAAATGGTCTTGAGCATGTTCGGGGCGAAAGCAGTGTGCCAGTCGTTCGCATGCACGAGGTCGGGTCGCCAGTTGAGGTGCGGCAACATCAGGAGAGCGGCCCGGCAAAAGACCGCAAAGCGGTCGCCATCGTCGGCGTAGCCGTAGATCGGGCCGGGTCGCTCGAAGTGGTGCTGGTTTTGGACAAAGTAGATCGGCACTTGCGGCCCGCCCGGTGGGGCCGGGAGGAAGCCTTGCAGAATAGCCGTGCCGGTTTTGTCGCCGCCGAGCGGGACATCCAGCGACGGCACAACCGTCTGGAGATCGTAGCGGGCCGGGTCAACCCCAGGATAGCGCGGCATCGCCACCCGCACATCGTGGCCGAGGGCCGCCAGAGCGAGGGGTAGCGAACCGGCGACATCGGCCAGCCCGCCGACTTTGGCAAAAGGGGCGACTTCTGCCGCCAGAAACAAGATTTTCACGGCTTACTGCGCCCCGATTTTGCGCCGTCGTTCTTCCGGTGCGGCCCCGGCCAGGACGGTTTCACCGCTGGCAAGTTCGCTGCCCTCGAAATCCTCCGGCCTGACATCCGTACCGATCTTGACGTTGCGCCCGACGTGGATGCCGCTAGGCAGGATCGCCCGCTTGCCGATTAGGGTAATGCCGGTGTTGAGGCGTTGCGGCTCGGCTTTGTTGGGGATATTGTCGTTGCCCTGGCCGATCACGCTGTCCGCCCCGATCACCACTTCTTTATCAATCACAGCCCGGTCAATCACGGTGTTGCGGCCAATAAAAGTGTCGAACATGATAATCGAATCGCGCACAATCGCGCCTTCCTCGACGATCACGCCGGGCGAAAGCACGCTGTGGCTTACCTCGCCCTTGATCTGGCAACCGTGCGAAATCATGCTGCGCTCGACGCGGGCGGTCGAACTGATCCGGGCGGGTGGTCGCTCTTCGCTTTTGGTGTAAATGACCCAATCGCGCTCGTACAGATTGACCGCCGGAGGCGAATCGAGCAGTTCCATGTTGGCTTCCCAGTACGAATGTACCGTTCCCACGTCGCGCCAGTAATCGGTAAAAGCATAAGCGAACACCCGGTCGCCTCCCGCCAGCATATCCGGCATGATATTGTGGCCGAAATCGTGCTGGCTGTCGCTAAGGGCGGCGTCTTTGAGCAGCCGATCAATCAGCACATCTTTCTTGAAAACGTAAATGCCCATCGAGACGAGGTTACTTTTGGGTTGCTTGGGCTTTTCCTGAAAATCCACCACCCGGCTTTCGTCGTCGGCAGTGACGATGCCAAAGCGGTGAGCTTCTTCGATGGGGATACGCATCACGCCCACGGTTACATCGGCCTCTTTAGAGAGGTGTAAATCAATCATAGGGCGGTAGTCCATTTTGTAGATATGGTCGCCGCCTAGAATCAGAACTGTATCGCAATCGTAAGCGATCAGTTCGTTGATGTTCTGGTACACCGCGTCGGCAGTACCGCGATACCAGTCGGCATCTTTGCGGCCCAGGTAGGGCGAGACAAGCCGGACGCCACCGTGTAAGCGGTCTAAGTCCCACGGTTTACCGACGCCGATGTGGTCGTGGAGCGAGAGCGGGCGGTACTGGGTCAGCACCAGCACGTCATCCAGCCCGGAATTGACGCAGTTGCTCAAAGCAAAGTCAATGATGCGGTACTTTCCGGCAAAAGGCACCGCCGGTTTTGCGCGTTTCTGCGACAAAATGCTGAGCCGCTCTCCCTGGCCGCCCGCCAGGATGATAGTGAGTACCTTGTTGCTCGGCCTGCTCATCCTCAAAACCTCCTCGTCTTGTCCTTAATTTGCCTGGGCCTGTGCTTTTTCTCTTTATTCAGTCAATTAGTTAATTTGGTCAAAGGGTAGGGCGAAACTGGCTGGAAGTGGTGCTGTCGGGATTGCCTCTCTTATCTTACACTCTCTTGCACCCCTTCGTCTAGCCCATATGCGCCGTGAGAGTTAGGGTCAATTTCACACAAACTTAATCAACCTCACATAATTAAGTAATCCAAAGTTTAAGAAATGGCGTATATTATACTTAACCTAAATCTCTCGCGGAGTTTGGCGGAAATTCTGAAATAGGGCTTTTTTGCTCAAACAATCTGATTATAGGATTGTTAATAAAAGCAACGGTGCTAATTTCAGGTATTAACTAAAAGGGTCAACTGCTATGGATAATCTCAATGCCGATCATTCGGCTCACGTGAATCTCGATGGCGCGGCCAACACTTCCCTCGATCACAATTTTGGTCAAATTTTGCTCGAAACACTGGCTCGTCAAACCAGTCCTGGCCCGGTCGTCCCGGCTTCACTATCACAGCGCGAATATACTCCTTCCGCCGACGGACTGATCCAACCCCTGACCGTCCTACAGGCCGAGCTAGACCTGGTTACGGAACTCGGCCAGCCCGCCACCCTCGAAACCTTTACCCGTATGCAAGAAGCTCTATCCGAGATGACCGCCTGGGTACACTGGTACAACAAACGCTAAACCTCATAATTAGCCTTGCGGATAACGCCAGGTCAGGTAATGCTGACCGACGTTGCCCATTTCGACCTGCCAGGGCGGGTCGTTGGTGGGGGTGTAGGTGAGGACGCGCCGCTCGAAAAGTTGCACCAGCACGTCCCGCTCGACCCCGCCAAGCCTGGTACGTATCCAGTAAGCTTCGCTAATTGGCAGCCCCACCGTCGAGAGCCAGTCCAAGACGGCCCCGTTCTGGTACGAGTCGCTGGCGGCGTCGTATATACGGCCCTGGCTGGCGAACCAGTTCCAGAAAACATCCGGGATATTATGCCCGGTCTGCCCGACGAAGAAAGCGTTGCGGATAAGGCCAGGGGCCGACCTCTGGCCGACCTGCCCGGCCCGGTTCAGGGTAGCCGTAAGCAGTGTGCCGGTAACGTCCTTCACGCCTCCCGCCGCAACGAGGGCGCGAAAGCTGGCATAAGTCGGTGCGTCAGAGTTTTGGCC
>JBBQXW010000079.1:0-24658 GCA_038209275.1 Chloroflexia bacterium
CAAAAAGGAATGAGCGTTAGCGCCTACTGTCTGCAAGCCATTCGCCAGCAATTAGCCAAAGATGAAGCTACTGGCCCGTCCTCAGAAGAAAAATTGACAGAAGCAGCGAAGGCAGCCCGCCGTCTTGATGAACTGCGTGAAGAGCTTGGGCCTATCGGTATTCCTGTAACTGAACTTATTGCCGAAGGTAGGCGGCGTTGATTGGAGAAAATCCGAAAATCCATTGGCGGAGCAATGTCATACAAATCCTTGCATCCTGAGAGAATTCGGGCAATAGCAAATTTTCCTGTGGGATATTGCTCCGCCAATGGATTTTCCCCAGCCTCGATTTTATTGTGGGACATTGCTCCGCCAATGGATTTTCCCTGGATTCTCTGAGAAAGCAAAGATTTGTAGGACATTGCTCCGCCAATGGACTTTCCCCAGCCTCGATTTTTCCTGTAGGACATTGCTCCGCCAATGGATTTTCCTATTTTTCTCATGATTGCCGATTGAGAAGCCTATCTGTTATAATACCCCGGTATCAATTTCTTGGTTTAAGAAAGATTGAAATCATCGGATGCACCAACGGCAATACATTAACCCCGCTACGGTAATACGCGGGCGCGGAATACTTGGCAGAACCCGACGACTGGAAAGGTCGCGGCTTCTTATCCCGGTTTTCTGGGCCGCCCGCAACGTATTCGGCATACTGATTTTAATTCCGCTCTTTTTCTGGACGCGCCTGCCCAATCTCACCGCCCTACCCATGTTTTATGACGAAGCAATTTACCTGCAATACGCCCGCGCTTATATGGCTGACCCCGAAAAGAATTTGCTAATTTCGGCGGAAAAAGACGGCAAGCCGCCCCTGTTCATCTGGGCGATGAGTTGGTTCTGGAATCTCTTTAGCGACCCGTTGGTGGGAGTGCGCTTTATGTCGCTACTCGGCGGCGTGCTGGCCGGAATTTTTATTTACATGGCCGGATGCAAGCTCTTATCGCCGGTAGTAGGCTGGGTTGCGGCTTTCTTTTATTGCCTGTCGCCCATTTTTATCTTGCACAACCGATTGGCCGTGCATAGTAGCTGGGAAACTGCCGCCGGAATGGGTGCGCTTTACTTTTCGATTAGCCTGGGCAAACGACCCCGCGCTTTTTATGCGCTCGGATTGGCGGCGGCAATAGGGCTAGGGCTACTGGTCAAGCAGACCGCCTATTTTTACTTTGCGCTTGCCCCGCTAGTTATCTTTCTCATGCGGCGGCGACCCGATGTAGCAGCCAATTTGCAAAGGCCCGAAGTTGGCGTTTTGCGGCGCTTTTCGCTCTGGTGGTATAGTTTGCGCCTACCGCGCATTGCCAAAAAGCGCTTGCTCTGGCTGCAAAGTCTGCGGCCCTTTTTTGAAGAGCGGCAATGTACTACCGTCTGGGATATAACCAGAGAGCATAAGCGCGAACGCCGCAAGGCACGGGCGCTCAAGTGGCGCAGTTGGATTTACACCGCAATCGTGGCAGTAATCGCCATAGCGTTGGCGGCGGCGTTTTATTTGCCCTTACGGGTGCATCCCGAAAGCTATTTACTGAGCAGCACCGACACCAGCTATGTTCTCAGCACCGACGAAATTATCGGCTTGCCCTTCGATTTATGGCGCAGAAATCTGGCGGAAACCTGGAACTGGTATCAGGTCTACTATAATATTCCGATTTTATTACTGGCGGTAGCGGCGACAGGTTATGCGCTATTGAGACCGAAAAAATCGCAGGCAGAAATGGCAGTATTGGCCTGGGCAGTTTTGCCAGTCGTTTTTCAGATTTTGCTGGCGCGGCAACACTGGTTCTCGCGCTATGTGGTGGCGTTTGGCCCGCCCCTGCTGCTGCTATCGGCGTTGGGATTGGTGCGCTTCTGCCACTATTTTATTACAATTAGCCGAACGCGGTTGCGCTGGACGGGCGGCTTTGCGGTTGGGATAGGCATGATACTGTGTGCCATCTGCGTTGCTCCTCTGGTAAAAATTGACCGGGATTTAGTCACTAATCCGGCTCAGGCCGCCATTGCCACCAAAGACCGCTGGCAATATATCGAAGGCTGGCCCAGTGGCTACGGCGTGCAAGAAACAGTAGATTACGTCCGCGATTTGGCGGCCCAAGATGCGGTGCTACTCTATATTGACCAGACCTATACATCGCCCGAATATTATTTCCTCTATCATTTTCAACACCTCAATGGCTGGATTTATTATGCCCGCACCGAAGGCGCTAACTGGAACACTCATAATTTTTACTACGAACGCAACAGCTACTTTATCACCACCAGCCAGCCCGACGAGGCACTACGCCCTTACCTGGAACTGGAAAAAGTTTTCCCAAAACCCAACGGGCAAGCCGCCATCGCAATTTACCACTTTGTTCAGCCTAAGATAGGGCCGGAAATGACGATGGGAAGTTAATTTGCTTGCAATAGAAGCCCAACACAGGTATCATAATTGCGAAGTAAGTTTACGGGTCTGGTATAATCAAGTACGGGACTGTATTTTGTATAAAATCCAAATTTGTAATATAAATCCTTTTTTGTAACTATATTATTAAGGAGTTAGATGATTGATAAAGTTTTGCTCCTGCCATATAATAGAAAAAGAATCTCTTAAATGTTTGAAGGTGTAATTTTTGACCTGGAAGGTCTGATAATAAACGGAGAAGCCTGGCAAATCCAGGCTTGGAACGACTATCTGAAACGGCACGAAATCCAACTTGGGCCGGAAGAATGGGAAGAACTAGCCGGGCGACGAGCCTATGACATCGCTGAAATCTTGCGCCATCGCTACGATTTGCCCGATGACCCGCTGACCATAACCGAAGAACGTCAGGCACTGCTGCTGGAACTGGTGGAAAACCAGGAAGAACTGGAAGCAATGCCAGGGGTGCGCGATGCGATTGAGTTGTTCAAAGACCATAACATAAAGCTGGCAATTGCAACGACGGAGTATAAAGATTACGTCTGGCTGGTGCTGGAACGGCTTGGCCTTGATGAAATGTTGGATGTGCTGGTAGCGGGCGATACTATTTCGGAGACCCGGCCTAGCCCATTACCATTGTTTGCTTGCGCCGAAACGTTTGCTTTACATCCGGCCAACTGTCTGGCAATGGCGAAAGATCGGGCCGGAGTAGAAGCCGCCATAAGTGCCGGGATGCGTGTGATTTGTGTGCCGGGGCCAAATGTAGCGCGCTGGCGCATTACCGGGGCGGATATAGTGTTACCGTCGCTGGAAGCGCTAAACATGATAACCCTGCGCTCAATCTGGTTCGATATAGGCGAAGAACCGCGCCCACAACTTTATCGTATCAGATAGATGTAATCAAAATATTAATTCAGCTTCACACTTCCCTAACATATGTATGTTAGGCTGTATTTTGGTAAAGGAAAAACCAGGGTAAATTAAACTACATCCGAGTAGTGGGTAAAAACGTTAAATTAATAACGTTAAATTGATTGAGCGAAGGAAGACCAGGGCAACAGGGAAGTTGCTGGGAATAAAGGGCCACCAATGATACAAGCAGAACAACATACCGAGGAAGCCTTTAAGAGAATTGTTACACCTAAACCATGTGTGATGGTGGTAGATGATGTACAGGAAAACGTCGAGCTGATGGAAGCAATTTTGCTTTCTAAAGGCTTTAGTGTGATGCCAGCCCGCAGTGGAGCGCAAGCGCTGGAAATGCTGGAAAAAAAGCTGCCAGACATAATTTTGCTCGATGTAATGATGCCGATGATGGATGGCTTTGAAGTAACACGCCGGATTCGGGCCAATCTAGCGTTGCCCTATATTCCAATCGTGCTAGTAACAGCCCTTCAGGATAACGAGTCGCGCATTACTGGGCTGGAAGCCGGAGCGGACGAATTTCTCAGCAAACCTTTTTCACAGCCAGAACTGGTTGCACGGGCCAGAGCGCTGGTGCGCCTCAAGCAATCGAACCAACAATTGCTCGAAGCTGCCGAAGAAAATCGGCGGTTAAACCAGCTTTTGCAAACCGAAAACTCGCGCATGAGCCTGGAACTTGACCGCACCCGCCAGGCCCAACTTCGGCTGATGCCGCAATCCGCCCCGCCTTATCCGGGTGTTAGTTTCCATGCTTATTACAACCCGGCCCTGGAAGTAGGCGGCGATTACTACGATTATTTCAAGCTGGATGAGCATCGGTTTATGGTGCTGGTGGGCGATGCAGTCGGCAAGGGCGGCGCGGCAGTGTTGGGCGTAGCGATTACCAAAAGCTTGATTGCTGCCGAATTTTCGCTGGTGACAAATGGGAACGGGCCGGAAGCGACTACTAAAGAGGAATGGCTCAATTTTAACCCGGCTCAACTATTGGGTCGGGTCAACGACGTAATGTGCGGCACTCTGGCGAGCAGCGAAACCGAGATTACGCTGTGGTGCGGGTTGGTAGATTTGGAGCGCCGGGTGGTGCGTTATTCTAATGCCGGGCATCCTTTCCCGTATTTGTGCCAGTACCGCCAGGGTGCGAACAGAGTGCAAGAACTAAAACAGGGCGGTCTACCGCTAGGGCTGTTCGCCAACGCCGAATATGCGGTGCGCGAAGTAAGTTTTGAACGGGGCGACAGGCTGGTACTATATAGCGATGGCATTACCGAAGGCCAGAACCCGCACGGGCGCTTGTTCAGCGCCGACAAATTGGCGGCAGCACTGCTGGAAGCGGGCGGAGGCGGGCCAAAAGAGTTGTCGAACAAAGTATTAGAAGCATTAAACGATTTTTGCGAAGGTGAACCACAGTCGGATGACCAGACGTTAGTGGTATTCGGCTTCTACTAGGGATTTATCTTTATAATCGTATAGGGGTTCGATTATCAAGCCCAAACAGGTTCGATAAATCGAACCCCTACGCCATTATGAAGGAAGTTCTAAGTTGGAGAGGGCAATGTCCCAGGATTCTACCGACAGCTATAACTCGAATGATGACACGCCTCTTTCAGAGGCGAGTAAACAGGCAGCATTGAGCCGCCTTACCACCGAAATTGGTCTAAGTCTTGACCTGGAACAAGTTTTAGGACGCGGACTGGAAATAATTAAGGAAGTAGCCGGAGCCGAAGTGGGCGAGGTCTTCCTGCTTGAAGGTGAGCCGGATGAAGCCGAAGACCTGAAAATCTTTCGGCAAGTGGCTTTAAGCGCCCCCGCCAAATTAGAAGCGGCTTTTAGGGAGCGCCCCAGTTTTGAATATGGCGAAGGTTTCCCTGGTCGCGCTGCCAGCCAACGTCACCCCATTATTACCAACAAATTACACACCAACCCCCGTTTTCTGCGGCACTCTATAAAAGAACACGGTTTTCACTATGGGGCAGCCTTTCCTTTGCTGGTTAATAATCAGGTGATTGGCTCGCTCGATTTGTTTAATCGGCAAGACCTCAAACTTGAGACTAAAGAACTTGCTTTTATTGAGGGTTTGGTAGCAACGCTGGCAATTGCCGCCAACAACGCGCTGAGTTATCGCCGGATGGAGCAGGCTCGCCAGGGCATGACCGCTCTTTCTAACGCCGTCGAAATTCTCAATACTTCGCTAAATCCACGCTACGTACTGGTCAGGTTGCTCAGTGAAGCAGTCAGGCTTACCGGGGCGGAAGGCGGCGCGGTCTATATTTTCGCGCCTGGCGAGGCTTCACTCCAGCCCCAGGCTACTATTTTGATTGACCCAGCCTGGCGGGAACGAGAATTGCCTTTAATTGGTTCGTTGGCGGCGGAAGTATTATTAACTGGCACAATCCGAACTGTGCCAAATACCGCCCTGACTCCCGAACGAACCTATCCCGTCTTAGAAAGCGGTGAACGGCCCGGCTCGGTAGTAGCCGCCCCTTTGATAAGGCGCGGGCAATTACGAGGGGTTTTAGAATGTTATAGTAGCCGTCCCCGCAGTTTTAGCAAAGACCAGCTCGATTTGCTTTCGGCACTGGCTTCACATTCGGTGCTGGCTCTGCGCAATGCCGAACTGCATCACGAATTGGAAAAAGAGCGGCAGCAAGCCGATTTAGAGCGCAAGAAACTGCGGGCAATTCTGGATAATTCGCCGGAAGGTTTAATTTTTGTCCAGCCCGATGGCACGATTGTAAATTTTAACCAGAGTGGGCAGAATATTTTGCGGGTCGGCGACTCGCCACCCGAAAATTTCTATAATTTTGAACGGGACTATCAAATTTACCAGCCGGACGGTTCGCTACGGCAAGACAACAATATTGCGCTGGTAAAGGCGCTCAAAGAAGAAGTAACTACCATTTTGCAGGAAGGGATTTTGCGCTGGCAAGATGGGGTCGAAAAGCATTTACTATTGAGCGCCGCCCCGATTTACGATGAGGCCGGGCAAATGATGGGGGCATTTACCCTCTTTCAAGATGTCACCCAGCTCAAGCAAGCTGAGAAACTAAAATCGAAATTTCTTTCGATGATTACGCACGAGCTAAAAACGCCACTGGCCTCGATTAAAGGGACGGTTAGCGGATTATTGCAAGAGGATGTGGAATGGGACGAACTCAGCCAGAAGCGCTTCTTGCACTCGATTGAGGATGATGTAGACGGCATGGTGGCGCTGGTGGCAAATCTGCTGGATATGGCCCGGCTCGAAGCGGGCTTTATGCGGCCCGAACTGGAAGAATGTTACGTAAGCGAAGTAGTCGAGGAGGCCACCAAGAAATTACGTGGGCTGGCCCGTACCGCCAAACAACGCTTTGAACTGGAATTTGACCCAACCACCCCGCCAGTAGCCGCCGATTTCGCCCACCTCGAACGAGTGCTGGTCAATTTAATTGGAAATGCGTTAAAATACTCACCCAACGATACCACGGTTAGCATTTCAGTCCGGCCCGTCAGCGATACCGAAAACCACCAGCTGGTAGAAGTAGCGGTAGCCGATCAGGGAGCGGGTATCGCGCTGCAAGAACGGGAGCAAATTTTCAAACAGTTCTACCGAGGGAAGCGCGAAGCAAACCGGGCCGGGCGCAAGGTCGGGACGGGCCTGGGTCTGGCAATCTGCCGCGAAGTAATTTCATTGCATCACGGGCGTATCTGGGTGGAAGACCGCGAGGGAGGCGGCTCCATCTTCAAATTTATCCTGCCCGCGCTTGAGAGTTAAATCAAGGTAAAAACCGTCAAGCTGAGAAAAAGGCTAACGGGGTAGAATGGTGGTAAATCGCGCCTGGGACTACCCACAGGGCAACCCTACGGGCCGAACTCCCAGGCTAAAAGCTAAAGCCGTCTAAAGGCGGCTGAAATTCAGGCAGACTATCGGAAATTACAGTGAGCTTCAGCTTACTTGAGCAACTTAGCCTGGGCCTTTAGCCCCAGGCGGACTGCACTGGCGTACCAACTGCGGGCTTAAATCCTTAGCTGGAAGCGCGATAAAATACATGACAAAACTAACGGCGAAAAAAGAATACAGCTTTGAAGAAGTCTTTAAACTAAACCATGCGGGCGGACATTATGAAATGGTTAATGGAGAGCTGGTTGAAAAATCAGGCCGCACTTTTCCTCATGGAAAGCTTCTTGCAAGGGTAGGCGCTGAATTGGGCAGGTATATTGAAGCAACACATGCAGGCGAGGCAAGCATCAAAGCAACATACATTTTATGCCGTGAGCCAAAGCTGTTGCGCTTCCCCGACATCTCTTTTATCAGCAAAGCTCGGATGCCTGTGGAAGGCCCACCTGATAAGAGCTATTGGGAGTTTGTGCCAGATCTGGCGATTGAAATAATATCACCAGAAGATGAAATGTATGCCGTGTATGAATTGGCGGCAGAATATATTGAAAGAGGCGTTAAAGAAGTTTGGTTGATAGTACCGGCAGGCCGAGCGGTAATAATTTATCGCTCGTTCGAGGAGCAGCGAACGTTGACGGTACGAGATAAATTAGAAAGTGCCGAAATTTTGCCGGGCTTTAGTATGGCGGTGAGTGAACTTTTTGGTTAGAATAGCAGCATGACGACAGAAACAAACAACAAAGAAAAAGGCGAGGGACAGGGGCGGCGTATCCTGCTGGTGGACGATGATTTGAAAATCGCCCAGTTCGTCGCTTCTAATTTGAAAGCACGCGGCTACGATATAATCAAGGCGGCGGACGGCGAAGAAGCGCTGAACATGGCGCTGGAAAGCCAACCTGATTTAATGCTGCTCGATTTGTCGCTACCGAAAATCGAAGGTCTGGAAGTATTGCGGCGGCTGCGACCAAACAGTGCTTTTCCAATTATTATTCTTTCGGCGCTGGATGATGAAGCTTCCAAAATCGAGGCGCTGGATTTGGGAGCGGATGATTATCTGACCAAGCCGTTTGGAATTGGCGAATTATTGGCAAGGTTGCGGGTAGCTTTTCGGCGGGTAGAAAACGGGATTGGCGCGGGGTTTGTGCATCAACCGGGGTCGTCTACGCCAGCCGAAACGTCGGCCCAAACCGAAATTGTCGAAGGTCTTGATGCCAGTGGACGCTATTACCGCACCGGAACAATTGAAATTGATTTAGAGGGGCGCATTGTTAAATCGAACGGCAAAGAAGTGGCCTTAACCCCAACCGAATACAGCTTGTTACAATATTTGGTGACAAACGCCGGAAAGATTCTCACGCACTGGGAATTATTGCAAAAAGTCTGGGGGCCGGAGTATGGCGGTGAAACTGAGTATTTACGTACTTATGTCAAGCAATTGCGCCGCAAGCTAGAGCCGGATATGAGCCACCCAATTTATCTGTTGACCGTACCCAGCACTGGCTATCGCTTCCGTCCACCAGGAATAGAGTGAACCTTCGGGCTTCGTGAGATAGGGGCGCAATTTATTGTGTCCGAACAGGGTTTGACCCTTCAAACCCCTACAAAATTTAAGGGATTAGTTGACCAAATCCTGCACTTCGGCAATAAAATCGGGCGTGGCAAACGGTTTTTGGAGGTAAGAAGTAACTTTCAGTTCTCGCAAAAGCTTACGGTCGGGCGGGAACGAAGAAATCATCATGATAGGCAATTCCGCCAGGTCGGGCCGGGTACTATTGCGTAAGGCGCGCACGACCTCCCAGCCTTCGCCATCGGGCAAGGCTATATCCACTACTGCCAGTTCCAAATTTGAACCAGCTAAAGTTGCCAAACCTTCGGCAACAGTTTTGCAACCTCTGACGTTGAAGCCCTTTTTCAGCAAGGTATTGAGCAACATATCGCTCAAATTCTCATCGTCATCTACCAACATTATCAACTCGGCCATCCCCGTTTTACGCCTTTACTTAATTTCTGGTTAGATTAATAGGTTCGACAATATAAGAGACTCTGGCACAAACCACTAAACTTATATTAACAAAAAGGTTATGAAGAAGTCGTGAAGAAGTTGTGAGGTTTTTTAAACACTAATGTGGTAAAATTCAGCGTGTAAAATTTCACACAAATTATTTTCTGCAATTAGAAAGAGGGCAGAGTGTTGTCGGCGGAACTGGAAGTAGATAGCGAAGGTTTTATAAAGTTAGTCCAGGCGGGCGAAATTGCGCCGGGCGAAATGGTACAGGTAACGTTTGATTGGCAGGGGGAGAATCGTGAAGTGGCTTTAGCGAACACCGAAGGCGAAATTTACGCTTTCCGCGATGTCTGTCCACACGCCTATTTTCCGCTCAGTATCGGTCATCTGAAGGGGACTAAACTGGAATGTCGAGGACATAACTGGCAGTTTGATTTAAAGAGCGGCAAAACGCTCTACCCGCCCATTCGTAAAACTCTCGAAAAATACGAAGTGAAAATAATAAACGGCACAATTTGGATTAAGCTTTAAAATCAGGCCGCCTCTTTCAGAGGCGGCCTGATTTTATAGTTTTTATTAGGACGCGCCGGAAGTGGCGAGAATACCGATAGTGGCAATCCAGGTCATAATCTGGATGGCGATGATTGAGCCATAGAGCAGCAGGGCCGGAACGCGCTCACGCGGATGAAGCCAAGTGCCGAGGATGCTGTTGGTAAAGGCGGTGAGCAACCCGATTAAGGGCAACCACAGAATCGAAATCGAGGATTCGAGGCGGTCTACCACGCCAAATTTGTTGTAGTGCATCCGAATAATCGGCGGAAAATCGGCAAAGCGCGAAAGCAAGAAAGCGAACAGCGCCAGATTAATCACTACACCAAGCAAAATCAGGCCGCGCCCCAGCCAATCGTGCCAGAGCGGATGTGTCAGGAATTTGCCCCGAACAACCTCTTCTTCGACGGACTCGATTGCGCCCAGGTTGCGGCGTAGCTTGTACTCAGTCATAAACTGCTGCGGATCAGCGGGAGAAATAGCGTAGGTAGTGTTGGTAGTGCGTACCAGCAAGGTTTTCGGAAAGGGCTGGGTGCTATAAAACTGAATTTCGCCAAGTGAAGCCAGCCAGCCTTGATTAGTATAGAAGCCGGGCCAGCTAGTCAACAATTTGGTTTTTACTTTGAAGGCCACGAAGCCGGGAACGGGCGCGGCTTTCTTTTCGGGCGGTTTTCCCAGATTATTCTGACTAGAATTATCAGAAATAGGTTGCGACGAAGAAAGATTTTCAGGGCGACCACCATCGGCGGCGGTTATCCCGTCGTCAAATTCCGTTTTCAGCACTTCGCCTTCAACTTCAACTACCTCCGAGCCGATTTGCTCATCCAGGCTGCTGTCAGCCGCTTCGGTGGCAGTCTCAACCCGATGGGCTGTGGTAGTAGTGGTGCTGCGCGGTTGGGAAAAAGTACGCACCCGCACACCATCATCGCGACGACCCGCTTCGGGTGGTTTTTCTCCGCCGTAAGCTTCTTGCCGCAAGCTTTCGAGTAAAGTATCAGCGGGTAGCACTTGCCGAACGTTGGCAAGCGGAATAATCTGTTGCTTGCCGCCCAGTTCGATTTTGATAGCATTGCGGTCAAGATAGTAATGTGTCTGAAAAAACCGCCAGGTGCGGTAGGCCAGCAGTGCCACCACTAGCGCCGCCGCACAGGTAGCTAAAGCTAACCCGAAAGTTCCCAGGTTAGCGCCGTAATGCGGGTCGTCGTCGTAACTTTCCAGGGCAAAATTCAGGGTCAGCCAGAGCAGTAGCCCAAAAACGGCCAGAGCAAATCCAGTTAATGCTATTCCAAGCGCCCCCCCGACGGAAGGCTTTGCACGCCAATTATTCATAAATATAGTTCAAAGTTCAAGGTAGGGGCTTGATTTATCAAGCCCTGTGGGTTCAATAAATTGAACCCCTACACTATACAGGGTCGTAAGGTTATTAATATACGGGAGTACACCACTCCCGATATTTGTTGACTTTGCCGCGCACCACATCAAAATAAAGCTGTTGCAAGCGGGCTGTTACCGGGCCAATGCCGCCATCTCCAACCGCACGATGGTCTACCTCGGCAACCGGGGCAATTTGTGCGCCCGTGCCGCACAGAAAAAGCTCGTCGCAATTGTAAAGCTCGGTGCGGTCTATCATACGCTCCACAATTTCCAGACCAAGTTCCTGCCGCGCCAGCGTCATTATGGTGTGGCGCGTGATACCAACCAGTAGATTTTCGGTGACGGGCGGCGTAACCAGCTTGCCGCCAGTCATAAGAAACAAATTCTCGGCGCTACCTTCCGAAACGTGGCCGTCGCTGGTGAGCATGATAGCCTCGTCGTAGCCATTGAGCATAGCCTCGGATTTGGCGAAGGCGCTATTGACGTAAGCTCCGGCGATTTTGCTGCGGGCGGGCAGCATATTATCGTCCAGCCGTTTCCAGCTGGATACGCCAACTTTCAAGCCCCGGTCAATATCTATGTAAGTACCAAAAGGTAGCGAATAAATCGAGAAAGCATTGTCCAGCCCGTGCAAGCGCACGCCGATTACTTCGGACGAAATATAGCAGGTCGGACGCAGATAAACATCTTCCCGAAAATCGTTGCGAACCAGCAAATCACGGGTAATCGTACAAAGCTCGTCCACCGTGCCGGGTAACTTCATCATCAAAATACGAGTGCTGCCCGACATGCGCTCGTAGTGTTCGCGCATACGGAAGAGATAGAGTTGTTCGTGGTCTTCGTTCCAGTAGGCCCGGATGCCCTCGAAGCAAGCCGTACCATAATTAAAAGCGTGGGTCAGGATGCTAATTTTGGCATCCGCCAGTGGCATAATCTCTCCGTTAAAGTAAGCGTATATAGTTTTGCTCATTTTCTTCTCTTTCCGCAGTTTAGTTCAAATTTCACCCACAGAGCAACCCTACGGGCCGAAGTTCAACCCATAGGGCAACCCTACGGGCCAAGTTCAAAGTTAGGAGTTGTGAGTGTGAACAATTGCTGTTATTTTGTCGGCATTATAGCATAATTAAGCAATTTGAGCAGTACATTTTTGAAGCCAAGAGTGCGCGTCAGCCAGGCGCACCCGGACGTTTACGTCCGGGGCTGGCTACAACGCAAACCAACCGGGCGTGGGCGACTCAAATTCGGTAGCAAGACATTCCATGTGGATTTCGTCGTAGCGTTTTCCAGCCGTTAAACCTGCTTCGTGGCGCGTTCCAAATACTTTGAAACCGGCTTTCTCATAAGCCCGAATTGCTCTGGCATTAAAGCTGGCGGTGTAGAGAGAAATATTATGCAGATTCAAGAAGCGAAAACCAAAGTCTACCGCCAGTTTAACCGCTTCTGTGCCATAGCCGCGTCCCCAGTATTCTTTGTTGTCAATGCTGATACCCAAAGAGGCTGTGCCGTTTAGCTGGTCTATCTGCTTTAGTGACACCATCCCAATTAAAGTCAGATTTTCCAATTCGTAAAGGGCAAAGGTTACTACATCTTTAGCAGTGGTTTCTTGCTCATAGCGAGCAAGCACCTTTTCAAAACTGGTTACTCTGAAAGTACCACCACCATAAATAACCAATTCGGGAGACTGACGAAAATTCCACAAAATTTCCAGATGTTCGCGGCGATATGGGCCAAGCCCTACTTTCAAACCGCGAACATTAAGTAAAGGTTCATTGGGGGTTACAGGTGGAATACTCATATTAATCTCCTTTTCCATATTCGGCATTAGAGTAGGGTGTCCCCAAACCCACCCTCACCAGTTCGGTAAATCAGTACGCGGTAGTAAATGTTACAATGCGCCTTACTCTTGTGACTGTGCTGGGCATAACAGTAATGGGGGTCGAACCCAGGAGTAGCCCCTCACTCCACCAGACCAACTTAACCCAGTTGGCGGGGTTTGTACTCGCCTTTACTGAACTGCCTACCTGCTCACCCTACTCTAATAAATCCGTAACCCAATTAGCTTCTTGAAGCCGCGCATCCAGTTCTCGGTGTTCTTTGGATAGTTGGTCGGCTTGCTTTTGCATTTCAGATACATTAACTGTACTGGTGAATTTGACCTCTGATTTACTGTAGCGGTCTTGGGTTACTACTGCCGCTTCTGCCAAATCTCGGTAAACGCCAACCCGCAAGATAAGCACATCACGCCGGGCTAGTGCATCCGAAAGGCTAAGATTATCCTGAAATGTTGTCGTGGAGTTGGTGCGGTTGATGCGCTGAATCAAACTGGTAAGCTCGCTTGCTACCTGTTCTAGTTCGGCGAGAAGGTCAGCCGGATTTTCCGGCGGCGTATCACCTTCTTGAACTTTAGCGCCACGCAACAGACGTTGTTTCAATTGTTGAAGCCGTTTTTGAGAATCAGCGCGAAGGATTAAAGCTTCGGCAAGTTTCATAATTAAACCCTTTTGGACGGGGCAACCCCGCCCGTACCATACAACCTGATGCAATTAATAGGAAGGCGGACAGAATATAAATCCTGTCCGCTTCAATAAAAGTTATGTCAACTAGACCTACTTGGTAGGCGTTGCTGCCGGAGTAGTAGCCGCCGGAGTGGTGGCGGCTGCCGTTGTTGGGGCAGTTGTGGTCGTAGTGGCTGCCGTTGTTGCAGTTGCAGTCGTACTTGCAGCAGTGGTCGCTGACGCTGCCGTGGTTGCGCCGGGAGTACCAGCAGCACCCGGCGTTCCCGTGCCGCTTGCGGCGGCGGTAGTAGCAGGCGGCGCGGTAGTTGGGGCAGGCGATGGCGTTATCGTCGGCGGAATCACTGGCGTAAAGACGGGCGCTGGCACCTGGGTCGGAACGGGCGTGGGCGTTGGCGGCGTGCTATACTTCGGCTTGGCGGCCTCAACCTGCTTCTTCAGCCACTTGGTGTAGACGTTATAATCGCCGTTCTGGTCAGTGCCAATAAGCTGATTGTACTCGACGGCATCGAGCGGACGATTATTGTCTTTGCCAGTTACCCATATAACGTGGTAGCCAAAATCGGTTTTCACGGGCGCTTCACTAAGCTGACCAACTTCGATTTTCTGGGCGGCCTGATAGAACGGGTCAACCATCATGCCTTCGATAAACCAGCCCAAGTCGCCGTTGTGGGCGGCGGCAGTCTTGTCGTCCGATTTGTCGCGGGCCAACTCAATAAATTTCTTCTCGAAATCGGCTTGCGGCACTGCCTTTAGCTGGGCTATCAAATCTTTAGCGACTGCTTCCTCTTTTACTAGAATATGACTGGCCTTGATTTGCGGATAAGGGTCGCCCACCTTTGGCAACTGGCTGATTAAACGCTGGCTGGTTTCGCGCTTGAGATACTGGAAGCGCAATTCCCACTGCTTGTAATCGTCTTCGGTCAACCCGGTAGCTTTCTTGAATGAATCCAGGAAGCCCGTGCGATTTGCCGAAATGGTGGATTGCACCTTATCCCCGCCAATCGCGGTTTTGGTGGCGGTGGCAGTTGGCGTAACAGTCACCGTTGCAGTTATGGCAGTGTCTACCGTTACTGTGCCGGAAATATTCGTAGCGGGTGCAACGCTGGAAGTTGCCCCTGGGGTCAGATTAGGCGTGCCAGTTACGCCAGGAGTAGTGTTAGCCCCGCCCGTCGTGGTTGCGCCAGGAGTAGCATTACCACCACCTGTGCCAGTAGCCTGGGGCGTAAGCGAAGTTGTGGTCGTCGGCGTAGGCGACACCGAAGGCGTAGCCGTCGGCAACGGTGTCGTATTATTAGCGGTAGAAGTGGCGATGGCGGCGGCGGCGGTAGCATTAGCCTGAGAAGTGGCGGTGGCGGGTATGCCAGTCGCGTTTGGCGTTGGTGTATAAATATTAGCAAGGAACAAATCGCCCAAAAAGGCGTTGAGCTTGTCATCGCTGGCGGTAATACCAAACTGGTCTTTCGCTGCTTTTTCAGCCACCAGATTAGCTGCCATTGCTTCAAGCGTCGCCTGGTCTACCGGGCGGGTAGTAATATCAGTCATTTCGCTTTGGTCAAGCTGGATACGGGCCTGCAACTGATTGGCCTGGTCGCCCTGGACAAAAGCGGCTTGCTGCTGCAACTGACCGATTTCTTTGAATAGTTGAATTTTGCGGAATTTATAATAATCGCCACTGCTGATGGTTTGGCCGTTTACTTCGGCTAAGGTTTTAATATTGGGTGCAACCAGCGATTGAAATATACCAACCACAAAAACCACTACAATCAAGCCCACTACAATAATAGTAG
The DNA here is from genome assembly GCA_038209275.1 of Chloroflexia bacterium. Lineage (GTDB taxonomy): Bacteria > Chloroflexota > Chloroflexia > Chloroheliales > Chloroheliaceae > L227-5C. Next base: position 15,458 of record JBBQXW010000079.1, read on the forward strand.
CAATTACTAACTGGCGCTGGCGCTGCAAGTCTTTCTGGTAACGGCTGGCCTGGCGACGGGTCATATTCTGCTGCGGAGGCGCTGCCTGAGCCTGGCGCGGTGGACGACGATTTGCCGCCGACATTGTGGGCGGAATAGCCGGGCCACCTTTGTTAGTAGCAGTCGGGCGGGTCGGTTGCGAACGCTGCGGGCGCATACTATCGGGACGTGCTTTTGCGCCAGCCTCTACCGGCTTATCATCCGAACTGGATGGACGTTTCTCTTCGTTATTCGCCATGAGGTTATTCTATCTCTCTTCCAATAATACTAAGATTTTCGCTTACATCCAGGCCAAACCCGGAGAATCCATAGTTTTAATTTTTCTTGCAAAAAAAATTAAAACTATGAGAAAAACAGAAACTTCTAAGCATTTGAAAATTTTTTGCAAAAAATTTTCAAATGCACAAGGAAAAGCGAAATCCTCAATAAGGATAAGTTCAAACTAAGATTTAACAAGAAAAAGGCACAGGAAAGCTCGGAATACCCGCGCTGCTCCTGTGCCTCAAGCAGTTATAAGTGAATAATATTTTGATTTCGGCTCGTTGTTTTGAAATCAAAATATTACTTGGTTTTAACGAGATTGATTCGCCACGTAAGGCAGCAAAGCCATGTAGCGTCCTCGTTTGATTGCAACGGTCAAAGAGCGCTGGTGGCGGGCGCACGTGCCGGTCTTGCGACGTGGCTCAATTTTTCCTCGGTCTGACAGGTAGCGGCGCAGGCGCTGGAAGTCTTTGTAATCTACTTCGCGTACCTGGTCAACGCAAAACTGGCAAACCTTGCGGCGCGGCGTAAAGCGGTCTTTACCACCGGGCCGACGGGGGCGGCGTGCGCCACCTGGCCCACCAAAAGAGCGACCACCCGGCCCTCCTCTATCGCCACCATCACCAGGGCCATCATTATCGCCACCCTGCGAGGGGTTGGGGCGGAATCCACCGGGGCGCGGGGGTCGGTTAAATGGGCGCGGCGCTTGTGGTTGGGTAGGTTGCTGCGACGGTGCGCCGACTGTCGGCACTACCGCTTCCCCATTATTGTTATTGTTATCGTTTTCGGTTGTCACCTGATTCTAAACTCCTTCGACATTCAACACTGGCCTTAACTCTGGCAAGCGAGAAAACCGAAATGGGCTAGAATTTGAACTCAAGTTTCGCTTTTTCGGTAGGGGTTTGATTCATCAAACCCTTTTGGCAAAATTAAATCGCACCCCTACCGAAACGCTGGTTTAGAACGGCAAATCTTCCGGGTCGGCCTCATCCTCAAACGGATTGTCGTTGGCGCGGCCTTTAGGAGCAGCAGCACCACTACGGGCAGGCGCTCGGTTGGATTGATAGCTGTTACCGTTACCGTTACTGCTACCACCGCCATCTTCTTCCTGACTGCGCTTCGAGTCCAGCATCAACATTTCGTTGGCAACCACTTCGGTAATTTGCTTCTCCAGGTTGGTCTCTTTGTCCTGATATTTGCGAGTCTGCATACGACCCTCAATAAAGACATGACTGCCAGTTTTCAGATAATTAGCGCAGGTCTCGGCCAATTTTTCCCATGCTACTACTCGAAACCATTCGGTTTGCTCTTGATAAGAGCCATCGGTTTGCTTGACGCTACGACCAGAAGCTACCGAAAAAGTAGCTACCGCAGTACCGTTGGGCAAATAGCGCAATTCAGGAGTCTTGCCCAGACGACCAGTTAACATCACTTTGTTCAAATCTCTAGCCATTTCTTTTCCTCACTTTCAAAGTATCGGCTCAAATTCAAATCATCCACTAAATAGAAAAAAATGAAACAGCTTGGAACTTCTTAATCTTTCGCCAGGCTAATCAGCATATGGCGGAAGATTTCTTCGGAAATCCGCAGGTCACGTTCCAGCTCATCTGTTTGGGCCGGTTCCAGACGGAAATTAGCCAGGACGAAATAACCATCCTGAATCTTGTTAATAGGATAAGTCATGCGTCGTTTGCCCCAGGGAGCATTCGTGTTGACCTCGCCCATCTCGCCGCCCAACCGGGTGACAAAATTGTTCACTTTGTCTATTGCCGTAGGAAGATTTTCATCACCCACTTCGGGGTTAATGATATAAAGCATCTCGTAATCGCGCATGGTGTCTCCACACCTCCTTTCTATGGGTTCGCCCCGGTTCAGTTTTTCCCTCGATAAATAGGGCGGCCTCAAACCTGGGTGAAGAAGGTTGTGTGCCAGAACCGACGCAGAAAGGTCAAACCCTCGCTAATGGATTTAACCACTAATCAGGTTGCCCTGATATTCATGTTATCTACCAAATGACTATAAAAGTGCCACTCGGTTTTTATTTATTTTCTTTATCGAAGGCAGATTATATCACAGCTGGCTCTGAGCCGCAAACGGAAGGAGTAGGAGTAGGAGTAGGAGTAGGAGAAAGAAGGAACACAGATGGACACGGATTAGCACCACCCTTCGGGCGTGAACACGGAGAGGTTTAAAGATAAGTAACAAGAATACACCACGGAGACACGGAGGCACGGAGATAAATTCGATTTTTTAATTTCCTCTGTGTCCCCTGTGGTTAATAGATTACCTTAAAATTGAATTTATCTCCGTGCCTCCGTGTCTCCGTGGTGTATTTCTATTATTAAAATCATCAGTGTCCATCTGTGTTCAAAAAATTTAAAAACTGTTGCATAGCACTTACTCTAGGGGTATACTGATAACAAAGTGGCTGATTATTTCCAGACTTGTTTGAGAAATTAAGTGAAAGTTAGGCACTGGTATGAATGATGAGCCTGACTCGCGCCAGAGTATAGTGCCGGTGGTGGAGCAAGTCCCGGTGGTGCATAACGATAGGTTAGTCAGGGTGGAAACGGTGCAGGTGGAGGAGCAAGCCCTGTCCAATCACCTTGAACCGTCGAAGCCAGTTGATGATGTAGTCGAGGCAGAATGGGTAATACGTTACCGAGCGCACCGCAAACGCCAGTGGCTACGCTGGGTCGCGGCAATTATTCAGATGATTACAGCGCTTTTCGTAGCCTATATTTTTTATCTGATTCCGATTGACCCTTCGGTTGGGCCGTTCCACAACTGGAAAAACCCGGTCATTATTTTTATCTTGATTTGTTTTATCGGTAAAACGCTGGTAGACACGCTCTTTTACGACCATTACCAACCCTAGACTTTAGTTTTGAGTTTTGAGTTTTGAATTTTGAGTTGAAAGTACAATAGAAGCGGGGTTTCCTATGTTAGCTGGTCAGAAATGGGAAAACCTCTTTTTTGCATTTCTAAACTAAAGTTATGTCAAGTTAGATTACAACTATATTATAGAATGAGATAAATTGAAATGAGTGAATCAGAGAATATCAACAATATAAAAGATTTGGCGCAGGCGGCGGCACAGCGTGGGGAAGAATTTGTGGCGGCGGTGCGGGCGAACGAGGCGGTAGCGGTAAAGAAGATGCTGGCGGCGAAATCGAGCGCGGCGTATTTGCTCGATATGTTTGGGCTGGCGCTTTTTCGGCTGGATTTACGGCTGGATGACCCGCGAGAGAAAAATCGCCTAGCGCCATACGATTTACAAATTGAGGGACAGGTAGCCTTGCTGGAACTGGGTGTGCTAGAGCCATTGGAAGTTGAGGGAAGCGAAGGAGAGCAGCACGAGCATTTTCGGCGGTTGTTTGGTTCAAGTCTGCTGCTGAGTTTTGAGGAGGAATGGCGAGTGACGGAGGTGCTGCCTTTTAATTCGGATGGACAGTTGGATGTACAAAAGGCCGATGATAAGTTAATTATCGAAACACACCAGGGCAAGCGGCGATTACCAAGACAGGCTGAAAATTTGGATGGGGTAGAGCAATTATTTTTAGAGAAAATGCAGGAACAAGCCGGGCGGTTCAATTTAGAAGAAATGATTAATGCTCTGCGGCTATGGCGCGATTTCAAGCTGAAGAATGAGGCCCGACCAACGGGAAAAACCGAAGCATGGGCCGCCGGAGTTGAGTATTTGATAACTCTGTTCGATTATTATGAAGTGGAAAGTAAAACAATAGCTAAATTTTATGGTAAGGATAATGCAGCCGTTATAAAACGGGCGCGGGAGATAGCACAGACCCTAAATGTTACCCAGTTTGATGACCGCTATTCGATGCACCCTGACCCGGTGGCACACTACCGCAAGTTGTTTGGTGAACTTGGGATAAAGCCGGAACGCGACGAGCAAATTCGGCTGGCCCGCGAACGCGGACGGGTTTTTGATACTATCGAAGTGCCGCCCGACGATGATGATTTCTTCGGGCCAGAATAGGCAATTTTGAGTTTTGAGTTTTGAGTTTTGAGTTTTGAGTTGAATTGCTTGAGAATGGTGCTAATTGTTTAGCAAGGTACTTTGGGGATATGTACTTTGGTTTATAAACGTACTGGGTTGTGATAGGAGAAATTAACTACCAAAAGTGTTAGGAAGTTCACACTAATTTAATCATGTGTTTGCTATAATTAGTTCAGAAGAAAAATTGGTGGGAATTGGGAAATTTTGGTATTTTGTGGAAATGAAGGGCCAAACTGTAATGAGCAATAGTAATTTAGAAATTATTGTCAAGCGCCTGGGGGAAGCGTTGTGCCAGGTCAAAGAACAGCAATTATTGATAAAGCAACAAGAATTAAAGATTAAAATTTTGGAAGCGCGGTTGGCTAAAACTCAAGAGCTAAATACTATGCCGCCCGCCCGTCCCTGGCGAACCCTCGGCGGACGAATCTAATTTACTGGTGTAGAAAATCTTGAAATAAAAAGACCTGGGCGAGTGAACAAGGCTTCATTCGCCATTTTAATTTTAAATCGCGCTAACACAGTCAAATTTTTTGGACTGATTGGTCAAGTGGCTGGTATAATCTGCAACATCGTGAGAAATTTGATAAGTTATAGAAAGGAAGAAAAAGCTGTGGATATTTCCAGCGAGGAATTTATAACGCGCATAAACAATAACCGTGAGGGTTCGGTATGGGATGTACTTGATATTAAACTGGTGACGGCGGAGAAAGATTTGGTGGTGGCGACCATGCCGATTGGCCCAAATCACCGCCAGCAGGTCGGCTATTTGCATGGCGGGGTTTCGGTGGTATTAGCCGAGTCGGTGGCTTCGTTTGGTACAGTGCTGAATATTGATGCTGATAAACAGATGGCTTTCGGCCTGGAAATTAACGCCAATCATTTGCGCCCCAAACGTGACGGGCAACTTACTGCCACAGCAACGATACTATTTCGAGGGCGGACCACCTACGTCTGGGACATAAAGCTGACCGACGAAAACAATAAGCTTGTGTGCGTCTCGCGCTGTACTGTCGCAGTGGTAGACCGTCCATCCGAGGCTGGCAATATACTCAAGCGTAGTTGGGAAAGCTAAATCTTTTTAACCGCAGAGGACGCAGAGGTTTTATAAATAAAGGGCGAACCTGTTCAGGTTCGCCCTTATTTTGATAAACTTCTTAACTAGAAACCAGAAACTAGAAACTAGAAACTTCTTAAACCGGATTGACCGCATTGCGGCGGCGGGTAAATTCGCGCTGGCGGGTGCTGTAGAATTCGTAGCGCTGGATTAGTTCCTGGCGCAAACTTTCGCCGGAGATAACGGCATCTATAATTAATTCGCTGGCGAGATGGTAGATGTCAATATCTTCGCGGTATTCGTCGCGTTTGGCCTGAACGAAAGCGTCGCGCTGGTCTTCGGGCAGTTCCATTATTTGATTGTAATAGACCGCGTTGATGGCAGCTTCGGGACCCATTACGGCAATCTGGGCAGTGGGTAACGCTATGGTGCAATCGGTAGCGAAAGCCGGGCCAGACATGGCATAAAGACCCGCCCCGTAGCACTTGCGGACGATTACCGAAATTTTGGGGACAGTCGCTTCGCTGACGGCGGCAATCATTTTTGCGCCGTGCCGGATAATCCCCTGCCGCTCGACTTTTGAGCCAATCATAAAGCCGGGAACGTCTGCCAGAAAGAGCAACGGAATATTAAAAGCGTTGCAGAGCATGATAAAGCGAGTCGCTTTGTCGGCGGAATCTACAAACAGCACGCCGCCTTTCTCGCGGGGTTGGTTCGCCAGAATACCGACGGTGCGCCCGCCGATACGGGCCAAACCCGTGATTAATTCTTTGGCAAACAGTTTTTTGATGTCGAACCAGCTACCCTGGTCAACCAGGCGGTTAATCAAATCGAACATGTTAAAGACTTTGTTCTGGTTTTCGGGGATGATTTCGGCGATGGGTTTGCCGGGCAACGGGTCGCGGGTTTCGGTGGCGGGCGTGTTCTGCTGCCAGTTCTGCGGGAAGTAGGAAATATAGCGGCGGGCGGCGGCAATCGCTTCCTCATCGCTTTTCACCAGCATATCGCCGCAACCGCTCTCGCTACAGTGCATCCGCGCTCCGCCCATTTCTTCCAGGCTAATTTTCTCACCTATAACCATTTCAGCCATGCGCGGCGAACCTAAATACATGCTGGCGTTGCCTTCGACCATAATTACAATATCGCAGAAGGCCGGAATATAAGCACCTCCGGCGGCGCTCGGCCCAAACAACAAGCAGACCTGCGGTATTACGCCGCTCATCCTGACTTCATTATAAAAGATTTTTCCGGCGTGGCGCTCACCGGGGAACATTTCTACCTGGTCGGTAATGCGCGCTCCGGCGGAGTCAATCAGGTAAAAAAGCGGTATCTGGTATTCGTAGGCTTTTTCCTGTATATGCAAAATCTTCTGGACAGTCTTTGCGCCCCACGATCCGGCCTTGACGGTGCTGTCGTTCGCCATTACCGCAACAATGCGGCCCTCGATTTTGCCAAAGCCCGTCACAACGCCATCGGCAGCCAGTTCGGGATTGTTCCAGTTCGCCAGCAAGCCTTCCTCTACAAAGGATTCCGGGTCGAGCAAAAGCTTGAGGCGGTCACGCACAAAAAGTTTCTTCTGTTGCGGCAATTTGTCGCGGTACTTCTTCGGCCCGCCCGCCAGTGCTTTAGCGGTGCGTTCGGCTAAAAGTTCATCCGGCGTTGGTTTAACTGCTTCTTTATTTATCTGTTCGGTCAATTTTCCGTCCCCTTCGACATAATTTTTTAACTTATTATTTGTAACTACACAGCTTAAAAAATTCACCACGGAGACACGGAGACACGGAGTTGAATTTGATGTTAAACTTTTCTCTGCTCTGTGCCATCTGCGGTAAGTAGTTATTATTCTTTTCGATTCACCCCCACCACACCGTCATGCTGAGGTACGAAGTATCTCAAATTTTCACTGAAGCCACTAATACGGCTAAACCTGAGACCCTTCCTGCGTCAGGGTGACAGGCTCGGTGGCCTGATTATTCTTCGATTAAGGCAACATAAAGAATTAACTTCCGGCTGTGGTAGGGGCGAATCGCATACGCCCTTTAGACCCGGCACAACGTTCAAGGGCGTATGCGATTCGCCCCTACGAAAAAAGGGAACTTAATTTTTAACGCTGCTCAAATCTACTCAGCGTGGCATAGTTAGCCACAAAAAGCGGGTTCTGTCAATTTTCTGGGTTGCCAGTCCAGCGACCTTTGTCGCGGGTGAGATATTTTTGTAGCACGCTATCGAGGGCTTGCGATAAATCAACTTCGACGGCGTTAGCCAGGGTTATGAGGACGAAAAGCACATCGCCAAATTCATCTTCGAGGTGTTTTTCGGCTTCGGTAGCTTTTTTCTTTTTAGCGCCGTAGCGGTGGTTAAATTCGCGGCTTAACTCGCCGATTTCTTCGACCAGCCGCAATAAACTTGAATTTGGATCCCAGTAGCCGCCGTTTTGCTTGATATATTCGTCTACCTTGTGCTGGGCTTCTTCCAGTCCATTCATGATTTATTCCTTGCTTTATGTCAATTTAGCTTTTTGTTCTAAAAAGGGCGGGGAGACCCCGCCCCTACGAAATTTTGATGGGCTTATTTCAGCAATTCGGCCCAGGCTTTGCTGGCTTCGGTCAGCGCGTCTTGCGGCTTGACCGATTTGGCCCAGGTAGCACTTTGAGCAATAAACAGCGCGTTCAGCAATTTGTCGCGGGTGGCAAGGGAGATGGGCGCAGGAATAAGTTGTTCGGGCGGACGGCTCTGCGGCAAAGCCTGTACCATCAAGGCGCGAGCCTGACTTAACGGCTCATCGTTACTGGTGACAAAAGCATCGGTCAAATCTTTGCGGGTAGTGGGGATAGCGGTTTGCACCAGTTTGGCGAAGGCTAACTGGTTCTCATCGTTATTAAGGAAAAGCGCAAAATCAAGCGCATCTCTTTTGTTCTTCGCCCCTTTCGGCACCGACCAACCCTGAATTTGCAAAGTCAAGACATTTCCCTTGCTCAAAGGATGCAGCGTGACAAGGGTGTTGTTATACACCTCAGAATTTTGAGCTTTCAGGCTGGGCAGAAGCGGCGCACCATCCATCACCATGACCAGTTTATTATCGGCATAGCGAACCAACGCATCTTTGTAAGTTCCTTCCAGGGCTTCGGAAACGAAATAGCCATCCTTACGGCGATTGAAATAGTATTGCCACTTACCTTGCGCTGCCCCGATATTAAAGGCTGGCTCTTTTTTGCCATCGGCATTGAGACGATAAAGCGGCACATCTTCCATGAGGAAATCGGCTACCGGGTCGGGGTGCAGCCAGATAGCCCGCACATCCTGTGGGGTATTATCACGCATGGCAGGCAAATACTGGTCAAGTTCGTCAAAATTCTTGGGGAGTTTGGTCGGGTCGAGTTTGGCAGCTTGCCAGAGCTTTTTGTTTATAATGGAAATACGAGTGCTGGCAAGCCAGGGCAAAGCATACGTGCCGGAACTTCCGCCTTGAGCATAACGCATCGCTTCCCAGGCCGGAATAGCATAGCGGCTCTGCACATCGCTACCAACCAGCGTAGCCAAATCTTCCAGCTTTTCGGAAGCCGCCAGTTGATAAAGGTCGCCAGGATTGAGCAGAACTAAATCGGGCAAGGCTTTTGGATTTTTAGCAGAAGCATCCGAAAGGCGGGTGGCTATATCAGTAGAATAATCCTCCCAATCCAGCGTGAAGGTTTTGGAATATTTGGAGCGGTAAGTATCCACCAGCGTATTTAGAAAATTCTCGTAATCAGCATTGCCCTTCCAACCACTCGTCCAAAGGGTAATCACCTGACGCTGGTCTGGGCCAACCACTGTCGGAGAAGGCAAA
>JBBQXW010000080.1:0-24608 GCA_038209275.1 Chloroflexia bacterium
CTTGATCAAAGTGAACAGGTCGCCCGCAACCAGGTTGCCCCGGTCCGCTTCGCTGCTGCCAATGGTATGACCACCTGCGCCGCCATTAACCCGAATACCATAAGGCATCATCGTGTCTGGTTCGGCGCTTTCCTTGCCGCCAATTGCTTTCGTGCCAGTCTCGTTGGTGCCGATAAAGTTGCATTCCAGGGTTGCGCCTTCGGTATTGTTGAGCCAGATAGCCTGCTGCTTGAAGCCGTGCAAATTGAGGCCAAAGACCGAAACGCCTTTGCCTTGAATATCCAGCCCAGTGTTAATCTTGTCGCGTCCATCCAACACTACTTGAAGCTCTTTACCACAAACCGTTCCCGGTTGGCTGGTCGCATCAATGATGAGATTGTTTTGCTTAACCAGAGGCAGGGCCGAAGTCAGCTTAATGGTGTGTGGGTCGTTGCCACTAATGTTGAAGTAAACCGTGTCATTGTCCAACGCCTTGTTCAAAGCGTAGCGTAGCGTGCCGGGTGTATCTGTATCGGCGGTGCTGGTTACAACGCGGGCGATGTGGTGGACTTCCTGATTACCCGCTATATCCTCACCCCAAAACTCTACCTCGTAATAAACGCCAGTCAGAGGATAGGTAGTGCTAGTGGTCTGGGCGATACGCTCGATACCAGCATCATTTGGGCCGCGTGCAATGTAATGCAGTACATTTGGGCCAGAACCAGGAGTTGGGTCGGTTATCGTGTAACTCAGGCTCATCATATCAAGCTGGAAATGGAGCTTAATCTGAGTCGAAGGTGCTTTGGTATCTACCTTAAACACATCCTGATTGGTGTCCTCTAAATTACCAGCCCGATCCTTGGAGCGGTAGTAAACCGTGTTAGAGCCTTCTGGCATGTTGAATGGGCCAGTGTAGCGCGTCCAGTTGGTTTGATTGAAGCTATACTCAGTGTACTCAATACCAGTACCACTTTTGTCCGCCGCCGTGAGCGTAACTACTACCGTTGTTACAAGCCATTCATTCTTTCCAATAGTGCCAGTATGACTGAGGGTTGTAACTGGGTCGCTGCCTGACGGCGGTGGCGGAGGTGTTGAGTCGGAACTTAGCCAGCCACTTACCGTACTGAAAGCATATACTCGCCAGTTTTTTACGGTTAGAGACTGAACACCTTTAAGGGAATTATTTTGATCCATGACCGTGATGCTACCGTTACCACTGCCATCCACGCTAGATGCTTTTACTACCGAAGTATGACCGAAGCTGGCGGTAGAACCATAGCTCAAAATATCACCCGGCTTAGGCGCTCGACCAGCAGTGCCGTTAGCGATTTTTTGAAGTAAATTACCAGGGTAGTTCCACACTACCTGACTACCGTTAGCCCCATAAGGCTTAACATCATAAGCCAGGTACAGGAAGCGCATACTCAGCTCAACACACTCCCATTCCAAAACACCCCAGGCTCCAGCAAAATATCTCTCAACTCTGTCACCATAGGCATCTTTATCGAAGAAAGGCCGTGGGCCGCAGGCTGGTACGCCCCTGTAAGAAGCGTCAGATCCAAAAGCATAAGCGGTAGGATGCCGACCTTTGTTGCAAAGCTGACCATTCCACACTCCGGGAAAAGCCAGGTCGCCTTGAACATTAGATTGCAGCGAGTCAGTTTGGGTCGCGTTGGAAGTTACAATGTGTTGCTCTATTCCATTACTGTTGAGACTAAAAGTATTTAAGGCAGTAAGCAGAGCAGCATTGGTTTTTTGGTCGGCCTGTTCGTGAGCTACTCTTATAATCCAAATGCTACTATTGGCTTCTACTACCCACTCTACTACTAATACTGTTTTAGGGCCGGAATTATCCAAAGGTAGCTTTATTAGGCTGAATTGGCTAACTACTGCTTTACCGAAAAGCTGTGCGGTCGGGCCAGTTTGAGGATTGCCATTCTGTGAAAAGCGGTAGTCGTGCAAAGCGGTGCGGTAAGCGTCTTGACTACCCGGCTGCGATATAGGTAGGCTCTCAGTACCAGGCTTATGTCCGAATGGCACGTTAACAATAGATAATTCTTCAAAAGGTTTGAAACTTACCGAAGTAGCTACCTGGCTTATATCCTCCGAGGCAGAAGCGACAAAATTTTGGTCAGGCAAGAAAGGGGTTGAAAGTTCCAGTGCTACGCCGTTGAGCGTAACAGCCGCCTTCTTTGGATTGGTGGGTGTTGGTGTACTCCCACTCGGAGCAGGTGTGGTTGGGTTGGACGAAGTGGGCGCAGCCGGACCAGAAGTAGGAGCAGACGCTACCGGGCTGGTCTTGGGTGGGTTCTTCAAAAACTCGCTGCCCAGTAAGCCAAGTAAAATCTCGTAGTCTGTTCCCTTGTTTTCGGGATGATACTCGAAGCGGTTGCGCTCGAAATATTGCACCATGTATTTGTTGCCGTCGGTGGGGCTGATTTCCTCGAACGGCTCGCTAATCGGGAAGCCGAAGATAGAAACGCCGCCGCGCTTGTTCCAGTAATCCAGAAAACCGTCCGAAAGCGAATGACTGGTCTCTTTCAAATAAAAACGGGTGGCGCTGGAAGTGAAGGCCGGAATAGCCTTGAACGGCGCTTCGCCTTGCCGAGGGGCGGTCAAAAGTGCGCCAAAGCGGGCCATCAGCACCTCGTACTGGTTGCCCCGATTTTCGGGGTGCATCTCAAAGCGGTTGCGCTCGAAATACTGCACCGTGTAGGTCTTGCCGTCGTCGAAGTTGACCTCTTCAAACGGGTCGCTGATGGGATAGCCAAACATGAATAGGCCGCCATTGCGGTTCCAGTAATCCAGGAACGGGCCAGCCACCGTGTGTTTGGTCTCCGGGAAATAGCGCGAGTTGGTCTGGTTGTAGACCGACCCTTTCTCGTCCTGGGCAAAGGCCGGAGCGAGTGGCACAAACAAGCCGAATGCCAGCACCGCCGCCAGCACCAACCTGAACAAAATACCGGGTTTCCTCAAATGGTTCATAGTAGCTCCTTGTTTCACTTCAATTAACCCAACGCCGTTGCAAAATGGCAACAACAAACCAGACCGACCTGTGTAGAATCGGCATTATTTAGTTTGTGATTTTAGCTATAGGTGAGTGAAGCTTTGCTTCACTCACTGGTGAGGTTTACCTGCTGAGGACCAGGTAAGTTCATACAACCAACTTACCTGGATAGATTTAATCATATTTCCTGACGTATGTCAATAGGCTTTAGCCACCAAAACATCATAATATGATGTCTTGGTGAAATAACTGATTAACTATTGCTTTTTAAATAGTTCTTGTGTATAGTAAGTTTGTTGAAAGCTTGTTGAATGATTAAAGTAAGCTAAAACTAAGAAAATATGACTTATAGCAGGCAAACTAAATGGAAACCAACTTTATCCCTGAGCGGATGCGCCAGGCCCGCCGCGAACGTAAACTTAGCCAGAAGGAACTGGCGACTAAAACCTTTTTCGCGCCCAGCACTATTTCCAGCTTTGAAAACGGCCTGATTAACCCTTCTGAACGAGCTTTGCGTCTGATCGCCCAAACGCTTGGTAAGAAGGTCGAATATTTCACCGACCTGAATATTTCTGAGTCGGAAAGCGACCAGGAAGGTGGGCCAGAAAGTGCAATTTCTACCACCGAAATTGAAGTTGAGACTACAGTCGTAGATGAAATCACTACTTTGCTGGATATTTGCCGAGTGCTAGTACAGCGCGGTAAATACGAGGAAGCTTTAAATAATCTGGTTCAGTTAGATGAAACATCATTAACTGATGTTCAGTGCGCTCAGGCCAATTTTCTCAAAGCCCAGGCGCTTATAAGAACCGGGAAAAGCCGTGAAGCCCGGCGGCTACTTAGTAATCTGAACCAACCACCCGAATTATCTGCACCTGCGCCAACGTTGGCTCAAATACGCTTTGAACTGGGAGTGAGTTATTTTGCCGAGCAGCAACTTAAAGATGCGATTGAGCAATTTAACCGGGCGCTGGAAGCGTTAGGCGAACGAGCCGACGAAGACTCGATGGGCTTTCGGATTTACTCCGAGTTAGGGCGGGTCTGGCGACAGGAAGGTGATACCCAAAAAGCGGCAGAATATTACGAAAAAGCCCATCAGCATCGCCACGCCACCAAAGATGACCGGGTGCTGGCAAATTTGTTACTCAGCGAAGGTATGGCGCTGGTACAACAAGGGAAGCTGGTCGAAGCGCGCTCTAAACTTTTGGAAAGTGAGCGCCTCTTTGATAAACTGAAATTTATTGAGCAGGCTCGCACAGTGGGCAGCTATCTGGATGTTGTGCGAGCCGAACTGGGGCAGCTAGATGAGAACGCTCAAAATTCAACCGAAACTGCCCCGGACAAAGAGAAAGACTTGCCCGAAAATTCGAGTGCAACGAGTGAAGCAATTGTAATGACCAACCAGGCTGCCGTGCTGCACCTCAAAGGAAAGCACGACCCGGCTATACTGGAAGAAGCGGTCAAACAAATGGAGCGTACCCTGCAATTTATTCAGTTAAAGCAAACCGAAATTCGCCCTATGACCATTTCGGATGCCTATTTTGAAGCCGCCAAATTATGGGTTATGCTGGGCCGTCAGGAACAAGCAATTGAAGCCTTCGATTGTGCCATTCAAGCCTTGCGCGAAAGCTCGGCGCGCTGGTATAAGTATGATAAAATTTATGATGAGTATCAAAGTGCGCTGGCCGACTGGAATCGGGCTGAAGAAGTAATGAAAATTTTTCAGCAGCGCCGCGACGAGCAAAAGCGCATAAACAGTCAAGAGATGAACAAGTACGAGGATTAGGTTTAGTTATAAATTACTTTTTAAGGAGTCGTAGGAGATGAACAAAATCACCAATTCATCCGCTTCTAATGCAATAATTAGCATAATTATCAATTGTCCCAATGGTGATTGTATCGCCCGAAATCTAACCGAAAAAACACAGTTCACTATTGGTGCTGAACCCAATAACGATTTGGTATTGGATGGAAAGCCACCGATTAGCCAGTATCAAATTGAGTTGAACCGGCGGCGTAACTATTTTTTTGTAACCAACTGTTCAGGCAGTATTCCAACCCGGTTAAATGGACGACCTATTCCCTCATTCAAAGAACACGATGAACCTTTGCACGACCAGGATAAGGTCGAATTTGGCGGTTATGAGCTGGTTTTTCGTAATTTGCGCGATACTTTGCGCCGGGTAGAAGCTGCCGGGGTAAAGCCCAAAGCGACATCGGGCAAAGCCACGATAGCACAAGCTACACCAAACTCAGAAAAAGTGACTAATAAGATAGAAATCTCCGTCCAGGCTCAAGAAAAAGGTCTGACGATGCGAGTCGGGACACTTTCTTATCGAAACAGGGCTATTGAGCTTACCCGTAAATCTTATGACCTGGTGGCTTTGTTAGCTAGTGTCTACCCAGAGCCTTACGAATATGAGCAGTTAGAAGACCGCCTCTACCCGCTTGAATTTGATAGTGCCGAGAATCGTAATTTGGCTCGTAATAGCCTCCAACGTCAAATTAACACCATCCGTAACAAGCTAATCAAAAGTTTGGGAGAAGAACACCAAAACTTGATTGAAATTGAGAATGTACACGGCTTTGGCTACAAACTTATTCTTAATGATTTAAATCCGCCAGACATCATTTTTTAACTTCCAGATACACTCAAGACTATTTTTAATGTTACCTTAGCAACTTCATAATTTTGTAACATAAATAGCTTGCACTTATTCAGGATAAATGTTAATATAAATTAACGGGTTTTTCTTACCAGGGGCTTTGTTTTCCAGGGAAAATTTTAGGGAATTGAGCTAATTTCGCTAGTTTGTGTTGTAATTTTAGCTTCTAAAGTAGAGGCCAGTTTTGTTATGCCAAATTTAGAAACGCTTAAACCAAACGAAAAAATTAAGCAGCGTTACCAGGTAATAGACTATCTGGGTCAGGGTGCTTACGGTCAGGTCTATAAGGTACAGGATGCGCGTCGAGGCGGCAATGAGGCTGTCCTGAAATATATTACCTCGGAAAATTTACAAATTGAAATAGAACAGCTGCGTGGGTTGCGGCATCCCAATCTGGCAACTTTTTATTATAACGACTACGACTCGCGCCGAGGTAACTTTTACGTAATGGAATATGCTGTCGGCGACCCATTACACCAGATTGCCCAGGGTTTGAACCTGGCTGAAGTAATAAGCGTGACCCGGCAAACCGCCCAGGCACTGGATTATTTACATCGGATAGGCCAAATGGTTCACCTCGACCTGAAACCGGCGAATTTGATTTTTAACCGGGAAGAAAATTTGCTGCGCCTGATTGACCTGGATACTGCTCGTAGCCTGGATGAAACTGGCTACCGAAATTTAAATTATGTGCCGGGAACAATTGGCTATCTTGCCCCTGAACTAGCTCTGGCAAAGCTTAATCACACTGAAATAACGATTAGTCCTGAGACTGATATTTACGCATTGGGCGTAGTGTTGTATGAACTACTGGCGCAACGCCCTTTACTAGGTCAGCCATTAGAAGATGATGAATGGTTATATCGTCAATCCCAGCCGCGTAAGTTACCCTGGTTGCCAAAAACAGTTTCGCCCGAACTAGTTGAATTGCTCCGGCAAATGCTGGCCTACTCGCCCCAGCAGCGGCCTTCAGCCCAGCAGGTAGTTGAAAAACTTAATCAGCCTGACCTTACTTCGATTTACGCATTTTCACCCGAAAAATTTACGCTATTGGGCCGACAGGAAGAGCAAGTGCTGTTTGAGCAACGTTTGCTCGACTGTGCTTCAGGAACAGGTGGTTTTTTTGTAATTAGTGGGCCAGCCGGTATTGGCAAAAGTCGGCTGGCAATTGAATTACGCACCAAAGCTCATCAGCAGGGATTTTTCACAACCTGGAATTCTTCCAGTTCCCAGGATGTACGACCTTATGCTCCCCTGCTCAGGTTAGTACAAGATTGTCTTGATCGAGCGGCGATTGTGCCAGAAGAAAGCCTGACAAAACAACTGACTGAACTACTGCCCGGTTTAGCGATTGGACAGGAAAGTGAAACAGCGATACAGGAAGATGATGTGCGGGCCGAAACTCAGGAACGTCTGGCGGAAGCGTTGCTGGCTTTATTTGTTCACCTGACTGAACGACAGCCTGCCCTGCTATACCTCGATAATGCTCAGGCGTGCGATTTGGCGCTGTGGCAAGTTCTTAAGCGCTTGCAACCTAAGTTGCGCGACCAGCGCGTACTTCTATGCCTGACTTTTCGGACGGAGACCCCGGCGGAACAGCGTCGCCTCAAAGATTTTTATGGCAAAGCTGATTTATCGCTCAAACCACTGGGCCAACCCGAAATTGAGCGGCTAGTATGCGAGGCGTTTAACCTGGAACCAGATAAGCTGGGATTTTCCGGGAAATTAGCCCAATATTTAGCCGAGCGTACCGGAGGACGACCCTTTTATGTGTTAGATACGCTGCCCTGGTTGGAAAAAGAAGGGCTGGTTAGCCGGGCGAGGCGAAATGAGCCGGATGGAGGGTGGCACCACACTAAAATCGCCGGATTGAAAAATTTGCAGTTGCGTAAGCACTCGGCACGCTTTACCAGCGAACGAATCGCCTTGTTAGAGCCAGAAGAAAAAGCGTTAGCTTGCCTTGCGGCTTTGCTGGGGGCTGATTTTGAAGAAGAACTACTGGTTCAATTAGTTGAACGTGGAGTGGGTTTGGGACAAATAAAACTCTCTGACCAGCAATTAAAGTATTATCTGCAACGATTGCGGAACAAGCAGATTATCGAGCGTGAACAGGTAGAAGGACGATGCCGCTTTACTCATGATTTGCTCTATCAAGCAGCCCGGCGCGAAATTGACCAAATTACCAGCCAGGAAGTTGCCGAAGCCATCGAAGCTATCTGGCAAGTCGGTCTGGAAGATGTTCTCAATGACGCGGTCAATGCTTTACCTGAAGCGCCGTTTGTGCTGGTCAGTCGGTTAGACCAAAGGCCAGTCTCGGCAGTTGGTATTGAAGCCGGAGTAATCGCTTTGCAACTGGCGATCTGTCATCAACCGGGCAACAAAGTATGGGCCGGATTTGGTTATAGCCTGCTGGCGGCTGAATATGCTTTGAAAGCCAACGCCAATGACCGGGCTTTACAATGGTATAGCCAGGCACTTGAACAACTGAAAGTTACCGAACACCCCCGTTTTCTGAGGTTTTGCCAGGACGCTCAGGACAAGACCTTTGTTAGTGATGTGAAACGGCTCAACCTGGCCCGCTTTTGGGCCATTAAAGGGCTGGCACGGGCCTATCGTAATAGCGGTTTGCCACATAAGGTCGCAGAATTATGTCAGGAGGCCGTTAGTCTCGCCGAAAATTATCCGGGCGCTATTTCGCACCAATTGTTAGCCCAGGTCTACGAATTGTGGGTGGCAGCGCTAGAATTACAGGGTCAATTCTCAAAAGCGGTGGCCCTCGCTAACTCGCCTTTCCTGATGGAGTTAAACAGTTCCGCTGCCATCAGCGCCCGTATTACCGCATATCAGGCATTACAGCGTCTGGGTTTACGCGAAGATTTGCGTCCTCGCTTAGAACAAACTTTGGCGCAGGTTTTAGCCAACGGTGACAAGTTCAACCAGGTCAGATGTTACCTTATGTTGGGATTATTGGAACGGTACCGAGGCAATTATCGGCAGCTCTTAATTTATGGCACCCAAGCCCTGGAAATTGCCGAAGGTGAGCAGAATTTCGAGGGTATGGACAAAGCGCGGGCTTTTATTATTCTTGCTTGCCGAAACCTGGGTGACTACGAGCAGTGTCGACACTTTGTAAAGCTAAATCTAAAAGCCGTAAGCGACAACCAGATCACCACACCAGATCGTATTAGCAATGTTTACAATGATGCCGCTCAATATTATTACTACAGCCCTGAGCAAAATCTGGAAAAAACCCAGTCGTATTGGAGGCAGGCTTACGATGTAACCAATGCGGCAGGTTTAATTGATTTCAAACTAACACTGGCTATGAATTTAGGATTGCTCTTTTTTGAATACCCCTCTATTCAGAACCTGCCACAAGCCGAAATATATTTTGAAGAAGCAAGGCAGGGCTATGAAAAACGTAAGTATAAATCTCAGTTACCGCTTTTTTATCATAATTACGCCTGTTACTTTGAGGTATGTGACAATATTGAAAAAGCTAAATTTTACTTTGGCAAATCAATTTTTTGGGCCAGACGTTTGAAAAACTGGGGCGAATTAGGGCCATCTTGCCAGCGCCTGGCGAAACTTTATCAGGAAAATGACCTGGCGAAAATCATCAAGTTGTTGAGCGAAGGCTGGTTGTCCTGGCGTGAACTGCAAAATCAGGACGAGATGAAGCAGATTGCAGAGCAGTTGCATGAACTTTATCTGGCCTGGGCCGAGCGTGCTAAAAGTAAGCCAGAGCGAGAACAGCGCAAGCAGATGGCTCAAACCTGGCAAGAGCGTACTAGAATTACTCCATTTCAAAATTGAATATAGCAACCAGTAATTTGCATTAATTTAGACCTGACGCAATTTGGAGGAAGAAAAATGTCCGACCCTAATGTGGAAAAACCAACCGACGGATCTCGCAAAGCTAAAAATTTGAGTCGCCGGAATTTTATGAAGACATTGGCATTAGCCGGGGCAGGCGCGGCGATGCCCTTCTCGATTCGTCAGGCTGTTGCCGCCGGTTCGCCAGCCTCCCAATCAAGTCTGTCCGGCCCAGCGGCATTTTTAGCCAGTAACTTGTTGACAACCAAGCCAGGTGAGCGCAGCCCGGTTTTTATCAACTACAGCAATCCACGCGAGATTCGGGGCATGGCAGCTGGTGGTACTTATGTTTGGGCCGCTGCCCTAAATATGGTAGGCCGAATTGATATACGTGATAATACCTTTACAACTTATGATGCCACGTTACTACCTGCTTATGGTCCAATTTTACACCGACCTATGGCAGTAGACAAAGACGGTGCCTTATGGATTGGCACGCTTAATCATGGGGCATACCGTTTTGATACCGTAAAATGGACACCTTTTTTGCCTACTCTACCTACTTTAGGTGGGCAGCCCTTAACTCATATTAGTGCTATAACTATAGACAAAGAGACTGGAGATTTATGGTTCGGTAGCCCTTACGGTTTGCTAAAATTAGATAGTTCATTTAATCCTATTGAATATAACAGCAGAATTACTGAAGGCAAACCTGGTTTCCAATCTCACGAGGTGTTATTAGAGCTAGGGCCGCAGGATATAGAGAACCCGCCGAATGGTTTACCGCCTGGAATAGAGACATTGGCTCAAGTTCATCCTGTCACAGGACTGCGAACTCAGCACTATGTTAGCGGCATTATAGATGATACAACCGAACACGGTCACGTATGGCTTAGTGTGGGAGGTCTTGATTTTAGACGCATCTGGGTAGAGCGCCAGTCTGATGGTAAGTTGAAACTTAAAGGTAATCCAGAAAATAAGGGTTTACCGATTGATAAAATCAACGATGGAGTAGGCAGTGGTCGTATTCCAGGTGGCTATGTTAGCGATATGATCCGCGATATAAAAGGAGATATTTGGGCCAGTACCGTTTATGGGGCAGTGCGTATCCTGAACAGTAATCACCCTGATCCAAAAACGCTACCTACTAACGGTGGCATAGATTTCAAGTTTTCTGACCCTTTCTTTAAAGATATTTATGACACTTATGTTGTTGTAGATAGTTCTTTTGGAGCGCCAGGTGAGGTAGGAAAGGGTGGTATTTTTAGCATGATTAAGGACAAAGACCAAAACCTCTGGTTTTTGAGTTTTAAGAAGCAGGGTCTAGTCAAAACTAATGTACCAGGTGTTCTAAAAAATCGGAATGACCTTACCTTTTACCGACCTGATGTAGCTAGATTACCTCATTACCCCGGCGAGGGAGCGTTTAACTACGGTGCAGTAGATATAAACGGTAATTTATGGCTTGCCAGCACAGAAGGGGTTACTAAATTTATTGCGCCCGGTGAACCTTCGGCCCTGAGTGGGCGGGTCGGGCCAGATTTTGAAGACCCACTCGAAGTATTTAATAGCGGGCAGCGTAGCGACGAGGTAAACGGGGTAGCGGTAGGGCGCGAGGCTGACCTTTTCAGCCGCCTGAAGTGGTTTGCTACCGAGCGCGGCCTGTATAGCTTTGATGGGCGAAACTGGGTGGCGGTAGTCCCGAACCTTAATATTACTTGTGTAGCGGTAGATAACACTAATCAAGTCTGGTTCGGCTCGGATTTAGGGGTGCAATATCGCAAAACCGATGGTACTCTTTCTGGTTGGCTGCCCAATACTGCCAAAGCTACTACGCTGGCAATCAGTCAGGGAGAAATTTGGGCCGGGACTGAAAACGGGCTGCTAAAATCAAGTGGCGCTGGTTTTAGCAGCGTCGGACTGAATAAACCTATTACCGCTATTGGCGTAAAGGGCAATCCAAACAATAGCGGGCCGCGCCTTTTGTTTGGTGCAAAAGATGGCACCATTTACAACGACGCGCTCCAAAACATTGCCGATGTAGGGCAGTCAGTAAATGCCATGGCGATTGACCAAAATGGGCAAATTTACGCTGGTACTAAAGATGGTTTATTTAAGCCATTGCTCATTTCTATGCAGATTACCGCTACTACGGCTATCTCGGCGGTTGCTACCGGCACTGAACAGCTAGGACGAGGTACGGTCAAAGCGCTGGCCCTAGATGTAAAAGGCCGTTTATGGGCTGGCACTCAAGAGCTAGGAGTAAGCGTACTGGACGAAACAGGCTGGACGCATATTATCACTGGTGATGGCCTAGTCTACCTCGATATTAACGGCTTTGCCTTCGAGTCGAATCCCTACAAGGCCAACCCGCAACAATACGACGAGCTGCGCGAAGATACCGTCTGGATTGTTACTCGGCACGGCATCAGCCAATTTGGAATTGCAACGCCCCAGACCAATTACGAGCCGAACGGCGACCGCTTTATTGGTTTTCCCCTGGTTAAGCCAACCATAGATATACCTTATGTTACCGCACCACCGATTCAGGCTAAGATTAGAAAGGGCGATCAGGTAGCCTGGTTTAAAATTACGATTGACCAGCGCTACAGCCGGATTTTAATAGATTTAGATGTACCCAAAGGAGCAGATTACGATCTGGTGGTTTATCCCCCGGCGGGCAAGAGCAGCAGCGATGGGGCTATTTTTGGACAACTAGAAGGTTTACCTGGGGCGGGTAGCAACGAGCAAACCCCCGTAAATGACCCAAATATCTTTCATGCAAAACTACCTCTGGCCGATAGTTCGCTAATTACTGAGCGGGACAGTATTCTGTTTTTCTCAGCTAACGACGGCGACCAGGCTGAGTCTATCAACTCTTTATTGAGTGGCCCACCGGGAGATTACCAGATTGGAATTGTGCCATATCGTGACCGGGTGGCAGCACAGCCCTATACGATTACGGTAAAAGTGGAGCCGCCTTTCCCTAAAATCGCGCCTTTCAAAGCCAGCCGTGACCGTCTCTACGCCGACCCAACCCAGCCGATTAACGATGCGGTGAAGGCTATCGCCCTGACCCACACTGGTCGTCTGGCCGGTGGCAGCGCGGTAATCGGGTTGCTCAAGAGTATTGAAGTTAAGTTGGGTGGGGCGGTAGAAATCTACGATTTTAATATAGCTGATGGTGTGCAGGGCAGCGCTATTGGTGATAAATTCGTTTATGACGCTTACAATAAATGGGTCGGCCACGAAGATAATCCAGCCGCCGCGAACCAGGTTTGCGAGGCCATTCGTTCACTGATTGTCGAGCGAACAGCTCATTGCCCTAATTTACAGTACGTAATAATCGCCGGTAGCGATAATGTGATACCATTTTATCGAGTATCCGAGTCGGTAACGGTTGGGCCAGAGCAAAAATATCCAGCAGAACGCACCTTGCCTGCTGGTTCGCCCCTGTTAGCCGCTCTTAGCCGAGGCTATCACCTGAGCGACAGTATTTATGGCGCTCTCCGCGACATCAAGTGGAAGGGTAGCGCGATTTACATTTCCGAATTGTCAGTAGGTCGCCTGGTCGAAACAGTAGACGAAATCGGTAAGCAAATTGATGCTTACGTAAATGGTGGCCCGACCATTGTTACCAGCGCCCTGGTTACAGGCTACGACTTTTTGATGGATCAGGCTAACACGGTTGAGGCTCGCCTGAGAGCCGCCAAAGTCCCGGTGGTTAATTTGCTCAACAACAATAGCTGGGATGTGGTTAAGCTGGAAGGCCAGCTAATCAAAAATAATCAGTTGGTTATGCTCAACGGTCATTTTGACCATACCCAAATGCAAACCGCCAACTACTACAACCAGCCCGATGTAGCAGAAAAAGATTTTCTCTTTCCAGCCCTGGCGTTTACCGACCAGGGGCGCTACCCGAACTTGAAAGGTAATCTCTTTATTTCGGTTGGCTGCCACAGTGGGCTAAACGTGCCGGGACAGGCCGACCCCACCGCCAGAGATTTTACTCGTATTCTGGCCGAGCGCGGCGCGCTGTTTATTGGCAATACTGGCTATGGCTATGGCGATAGCGGTGTAGTGATTTTTTCCGAGCTGGTTACTAAGCTGGTGGTGGATGCCTTAACCAGTGGTACTTCACAAGTAGGGTCGGCCCTAACCCTCGCCAAGCAGAATTATCTTAAAGCGGCAGGGCCGTTTGGTTTCGGACAGTATGATATTAAGGCGCTCAATATATGTACCCTTTACGGCTTGCCCATGCACGAAATCAAGCTGAACCAGGTTGCCGCCCCACTCAATGTCCAACGCCAGTCTGAGCCTGCCGGAGTTGGAGCGGTTAAGTACAATTTGCCTGGGCAAGCCCCTGGCGACCTGAAAAGTAGTAATATTGAATTTGACCTGACTAACCAGTGGCAACTTATTGAAACCGCCGAGGGTAATATTTTTACTTTGCCGGATAGTTTGGCGCACGCGGTAGATGGTCATCCAGTGTTGCCCAAACTGGTAAGGCCGTTGTCGGTTGAGCCTGGTAATTATGCTCATGGTGCGTTATTGGTAGCGGCTAAATACCAGGATTATAGCGATTTTACGCCGCGTATTACCAACCCACATGCTGACATCAGCCTAAAAACTGGCCTGGAAGAGGTTTTAGACCGGGACTTTTTCGCCTCAGATGGCTGGACACCCGAACAGATGGCAACTATTAACACTCAGCGATTTATTGACCCCAAGACCAGCCATGCTATCGGCTATAAAACCGGGCAGACTGCCCCGGTACATACGCTGGTAGTAGTCCCTCTACAATTCCGCAATCCCGAACGCGCACGGCGTTACAACTACCTCAAATACGAAGTCTACCAGTCGCCCCGTATCAACCGACTTGCCCCGGTCATTGCCAAAGTAGCCGCTCCTCGAACGGGTGGACAGGTGAATTTCGAGATACAGGTTATACCGCGCTCCCTCACTTTCCCACTGCCCGAAGTAGTCAAGGTACTGGTGACATTCACCTACCTGGATGGCGACCCTAACAACCGAGGGTGGTTTACGTACCCTCTCAAACTTGACCTAGCCGACCCCAGGCACGAGCGCTGGATTAACAGCGATATTTTGCCCAGGCCGGACGGTTCGCGTAAAGGGGTCTTTTTCATTCAAGCACTGGATAGTGATGGTAATGTGACCTGTTCGTCTAATAAGGGTCTGCTAGAGACCTGGGTA
The DNA here is from genome assembly GCA_038209275.1 of Chloroflexia bacterium. Classification (GTDB taxonomy): domain Bacteria; phylum Chloroflexota; class Chloroflexia; order Chloroheliales; family Chloroheliaceae; genus L227-5C. Next base: position 14,683 of record JBBQXW010000080.1, read on the forward strand.
GATAAGAATCAGATTGGGCTGCCGCGTACTATCCGAGCGAAGTTACAACTGGTAGGCGATTGCAGCACCAAACCAGACACAGCCCGCCTGTTCTTGCAAGCTGTTGGGGACGAACTGGGTACAGGCATTAATCGCATTTATTACCGTGTCACCTATCTGGATGGCAAAATAATCGAGGGTAGTATCCAAAGCTCGGTTGGCGAAGTGCTTATTCCAGCTAAAAAACTGAGTCTGATCGAGTATTGGGCCGAAGATACCTTGTATCGCCTGGAAGGTAGCGATGGAAATGGTCGGCGACAGATTCATATTGTCACTAATGGTATCGGTATCGGCAAAGGGACTTTGCATCGAGCTATACTTGATGCCAAAGAAGGTGACACTATTTTATTTCGGCTACGGCCAGAAGCAGGCGACCCGGCTCAGGTAAGGTTAGAAAGAGCGCTGCCAGTTATTGACAAAAACGGCTTGACTATTGATGGCCTTTTCCCAGCCTGCGATGGCGACCCGACGGTAGAAATTTCGGCGGAAACCGCCCTTAACGCTGCCTTCGTGGTGCGAGCGCGTAACGTTACCATTCGTGGTCTCGCCTTTAGTGGTTTTGATAAATATATTATTTTCTTGGACGGGGAAGGGCCGGGAACGCATCCCTATAACTGCTTGCTCGAAAAGAATCTGCTCTCGCGGGCATCCGACAATGGTTTAGCCAATATTATTCTGTTGGGCGATTGCAAAGGTAACATCCTTCGGGCCAATCAGGTAATTCGGGGGAATGATAATTTTGGTATTCTTATCCGAGGTCAGAAAGCGCGTCACAACAAACTGGTTGGCAATTTTATCGGCACAGACCCACAGGGTGATGACAGCCTCGGTCAATCTTACGGTGTCTGGCTAGACCAGGGCGCTCACCACAACCTGATTGGTGGGCCACGCCGTTCGGATACCAATGTGATAGCCGGGAATCAGCAAGGGGGAGTAGTAATCACTGGTGCCGGCACCAGTGAAAACCGAATTGTGAACAACCGTATTGGCGCAGGTGGGCCAAATGGCAAAGTTCGAGTCGGCAATCTGGTTGGCGTGATTATTCAGAAAGAGGCCAGCGAAAACACTGTAGAGAACAACACCTTCTTCGATAATGATAATGGTCTACACATTTTGAGCAAAGCCAGCCGAAATCGGGTCATCAACAACCTCTTTTACGATAATCAGGAACGGGAAATCTGGATTGGTCAAAGTAAAGCGGATGCTGCTCAAGATAATCTGGTGCAAAGCAACAACTTTAAGCATGTTACACTGCCACTCCAATTGGGTGATCCTGCTGGTACACCGCCGGGTCAGCCTAATCATTGGGTGCAACCACCCTCAAAGGTTAGCGTCCAATTGGTTGGAGACCAGCTTAAGCTTACAGCTAATCCAGGTAGCACCAGCCCAAATGCTTTGGTAGAGCTTTATCTGTACAAAGTGGTGGATGTTAGCTACTACGATTATACCTTTCTAGGTAGTTTCCAGGCCAAAAATGATGGTAGCTTCGATGAATTGGTATTAGCTTATGCTGCTAAATCTGGCAGCAAATTGGCTTTAATAGCGACAGTTGGTAACAATACGTCTGAATTTAGCAAATTGCTTAGTGTGAGCTAACATTGTGGCCTACCCAAATAAAGCAAAAACTTGGGTAGGTTATTTTTCAGTTACCACTGTAACGATGCAGAGCAAATTATATTAAATTTATCATCAGAATTTTTGTTAGAGTGACTTAGCGCTACCTCTGATTTTGGCACAGTCAGCCTCTTGTAGTTTGCAACGCTTGTGGTAATATAAAGTGGTATTATTTTTGATAAAAACTAACACATAAACAGCCATACTACTTATGACACAAACTGAAGCCAATCAAACTCCCGAATTTATCAGGTCGAGTCTTAGCCTTCTACTAAATGAAGCTGCCCAAAAAGCTAAAAGGTTGCAAGCCGAAGCAGATGAAGCTGCCCGTGTTCAAGCTGTCTGGAAAGATTTGACCACTTACCTGGAAAAAGGCTGGCATCTTCATATTCGCCATCTTTTGGGAAAAGAAGCAGCTTTAATAAAAAGCTTACAAGTTGAAAATTATCCAGCTGTTGCTTCGTTACTTGCAATCCAACATGAAAGCCAGGAGAAAGCCAATAATTTGCTTCGCCGCTATCCCGGACGGTTTGAAGAAGCCTGTAATCAGCATGAATTAAAAATAGATCAGGATAGCCGTCACCCTCGTTATAATTTCGATAATGGCTTTTTCAAGCTTGAGATAAACGAGAGCAAGGGGCTGGCAGTACTTTCTAATTATGAAAAGGGCAAGCTTATTGAGCTTCCTGCTGATGTTGAGCCAATAATTGAAGCCCTGATAGCCGAGCGCAAGCGTATATTTAGCCGACCTTTTCAAGGTAAAAAATTCCTCAAGCTTCTTAGAACTCAATATTTAGCTATCCTGAAAAAAGAGCAGCAGCCTGATGGTAGCCCTATCTCCATCCGGGAAATAACCAAACGGTTAGGTAAAACCCAGAAAGGCTTTCATGTTGATGAATTTTTGATAGACCTTTCCCGACTGGTAGAACAGGGGCCCAATAAAATTGATGGTTTCCTGCTCGATTTGCAACAAACCAAAGATATTAATAAAGGCATGCTCTTGCACAGCCAAAGTGGTCGAGGTTACGTCGGATTTATTTTGTTCAAGAAAGGATAATCCCTATAATGCAGCAACGTATTGCCCAGCAAGCCATTGAACAACTTTCTAAGGGTCTACCACCCCAGCGTGGCGTTGAAATGTACTCCGTTGGTAATGAGAAACTAATTGAAGGTATTAAGCGGTTTCATCTCAAAACTATTAGCGACCAGGGTTTAATTCGCTTTGTTAGTGGTTCGTGGGGAGCGGGCAAAACTCACTTCTTTCGCTTACTCCGTGAAGTCGCTTTTCAGAATAACTGTCTGGTTTCCGATGTGGGTCTGAATGCCAGTGATGCTGCCCTGAATAAATTCGAGCGGGTCTTCTACTCGATTTTACGCAATATAATTACTCCAACCTATTATAACAGTGAGAACTTTATAGCCGATGCTGACCCTTTTGGCAGAGTTGTTCAAGAATCGTTAGCTTTTTTGGCGAATGGTGAACGACAAATTGGCAACGAAATCAGCTGGGAAGATTATAATCGGGCCAGTGAAGCCCTTATGAACGACCGCAGCATAGATATTGATTTCAAGAAGATGATTCAGGAATACTGGAAAACCTTTTTACCCGAATCAGCGGAGGCAATGGCCCAGGAACAAGTTCGCGCCGAGATTTTACAATGGTTCAGTGGCGAGGCTAATCTGGCCGCCAGTCGTCGCCGCTTCAACGTCAATAAAATTCCCAACAAAGATAATGCCAAGTTGATGTTGCAATCGCTCGCCGGATTTGTCAGGTTGTCGGGATACCGAGGGCTGGTCATTCTTTTCGACGAAGCAGAGCAAGCTTACTCTATCATGCGAAATTCGGCTTTACGCGATGCTCATAATAATTTACTCTCCCTTATCAACAGTATCGAATCTTTAACTGGCCTCTTCCTTATTTATGCCACCACTCCCGATTTTTATACTGATCCTAAAAAAGGCATAATTATTTATGGAGCGTTGGCCGGACGAATTGGTAAACCGGAAGACCGCCTGCCCAGCGCCCTTGATACAGTTTGGAATTTGGACGCGGTGAAAATTGATCTAAGCCAATATCAAATTGTAGCTCGCAAAATCAAGGGGATTTATGCTCAGGCTTATAGTGAAGAGGCCAACGAGTTGCCCGGTGAGACTGAGATAGATAAATTTGTAGCTGAACTGTACCAGCTTCATCCGGCTTTTGGACAGGTTCGTTTCTGGCGGGTGCTGATGTCGGCTTTGATCAGCCATTTTAATAATTGTTTGGAAGGGGAAGAGCGGCCTGCGGAACAAGTTTACGATGACGTTATGGATCGGCTGCGGGAGGATTAACTCGATGGCTATAACCCAGATAGAAGCTCGCCGGATAATGGAGTCGCTCAACAAAGGTATTCCTGCTGATGGCTATATAGAATATTTGACCGTTGGCAGGCAGGTTGAAATTGATAGTCTTAAAGCCAGACTCAAACAAAATCTACCCCAACCCCTCTTGCTAAAAGCTAATTATGGTTCTGGTAAGACTCACCTGCTTCGCTATATTCGCGAAGCGGCTTTGCGGGAAGGCTATGCAGTTAGCCTTATGACTTTAGATGCTAAATCGCAGGTCAAATTCAACCGTTTAGACCAGATTTTTGGGGCTGTTGCCAGCAATATTGAATTACCTGGCGTAGATGGTAAAGGGCCACATACTCTATTTAGGGCTATTCTAAAAAGTTTGACTTCAGCTACTGACGACCTTGAACGTAAAGCCCAACTAGATAAACTTTGTAGCAATGGACGTTGGGACTCTTCCAATTTGTTAAAATCTCCAGCTATGTATATAGCATTACGAGCCTGGATTCTTGCTTCGCTTCATCCTAAAGAACATCCACAGCTTCCTTTTGAAATAGAGAACTGGATTAAAGAACCCTGGAACTTTTACACCCAGAAAACTAAAATTTATGAGAGGTATGTAACTGGGCTGCGGACTTATTTTCGTGACCCTCGCTCCAAAGATTCTATCCCCTCTATTAACTTCAAAGAGAGCGAATTTCGCCAGGCATGGGATGCCTTGTCCGACCTGTCCACGCTGGCACAATTAGCCGGACTAAAAGGGTTAGTGTTATTGTTTGATGAATTCGAGAATGTACTCAGCACCGGCATCAATTATCAAAAAGTAGCCTATTGGCACCTATTTCAGTTCCTTCAGGGCTGCTACCCTGGTCTTTCTTTTTATGCTGTAACTCCCGACTTTGTGAGCAAATGTAAAGCCTTACTTCTGAAGAAAGGAGAGTTTGATTACGATTACTCGCGCTTCGATGCTTTGCCCAGCTTTACTATGAGTCCGCTAGAAGTAAAAGAGTTAATTAAATTAACCCTAAATATTGTCTATATTCATGGTCTTGCCTATGAATGGCAACCAAATAAGGTGCTGAAATCTGCCGAAATTGAGCCGATTGTCCGGCAAGCCGCTGATACCCCGGTGCAAGACCGCGCCCGTTATACTATTAAGGAAGTGGTGAAATTTTTAGACCACGCTTTAGAAAACGAATATGCCTGAAATAAATCCTCTTGAGCTTTTAGACCAACGAGTAGCTGCTGCTTTCTTTGGCAATTTCCCCCAATTGCGTCCAGCTCAAGAAGCAGCGATTGGGCCAGTGCTGGCTGGACAAAATGTAGTGCTATCTGCCGGAACTGGCTCTGGCAAGACCGAAGCAGTAATTGCACCATTACTCAACCGCTACTGGCAAGAAGCCGCTCAAACAGGGTCATTGGTGCTGCTTTATATTGCTCCTACCAAAGCGCTGGTTAACGATTTGGAAAAACGACTGCATTTACCGCTGCAAACGCTCGGATTAAAAGTCGGTATTCGGCATGGCGACCGGGACGACTTGGCTCTTAAAAATCATCCTCAAGTACTTATTACCACGCCGGAATCATTAGACGTGCTACTTTTCAGGAAAGACTCAGCTTTAAAAACAGTGCGGGCAATAGTAGTGGATGAAGTTCACTTGCTCTACAATACCCAGCGAGGTTTGCAACTTTCCTGTTTATTACAGCGCCTTAGAACGATTTTGCCACAGCCATTACAATGGGCGGCTTTGTCGGCTACGCTTGGCCGCTTGGAAGATGTACGCGATTTCTTGTTTGGCCCGACCGAGGCGGCTGTGTTTCTAACCCAATCCTCTCATCGCGACATAGATGCTAAAATCTACTCGGTGGCAGAGGAAGCAAGTTTTGTCCAGCTTATTCATAAACTAATTGACGGGCGGAATGCTAAACTGCTAGTTTTTGCCAATTCCCGTAAAGAATGTGAACGATTAGCCGGATTGTTATACCAGGAAGAGGCTCTACGCCCATTAGTATTGACCCATTATTCTTCGCTATCGCCTGAAGTACGAGTAGAAAACGAAGCCACTTTCGGGCGTTTAAAAACCGCTATTTGCCTTGCCACCAGCACTCTGGAACTTGGTATAGATATTGGCGATATTGATGCGGTGCTACTGTGGGATACTCCTGGCAGTGTCGAGTCCTTTTTGCAACGAATTGGTCGAAGCAACCGCCGTTCCAAAAAGACCAACCTTATTTGCCTTGTACCAGATACTTCTGGCAACCCGGTAGCAGAAGCATTGCATTTCCTGGCTTTATTAGATGCTGCCCGAAAAGGTGAAATTCCACTCCGCCAGCCTTACGAACTATATGGGGCAATCGGGCAACAATGTTTGAATTATATTGCATCTGAACAGGGCCGGTTTACCCGTGTTGCCGAGCTAACCGAACTCTTCAAACCACAAGCTTATTTAGAACGCAATATAATAGAAGAAATCCTGGCAGAACTGGCCCAGGAAGGCTATTTACAGTCACATGGTTTTAAACACCAATATGGTGCAGACGAAAAACTGCATTTGCTCAAAGATTACCGTATGATTTACGGCAATTTTGCGGTTGGTTCTAAAACGGTTGAAGTACAGAGTGGAGCTAAAGTGCTGGGGACTGTGCCATTCTCCAACCTTTTAAAGGTTCACCAGGGGTCGCGGGTAAGGTTCAATGGAAAAGTTTGGCGAGTAGTTAAAGTTAGCGAGGAAACTATTAAGCTTGAATTGGATAAGGCAGGTGGCACAGCGTTAGATTTCACTTACCGCAAGGCTGGCCCAAGCTGTACTCCTTTTGTAGCTAACCGCATCTGGCAATTAGCTTTTAGTTCGGGTTTGCCTCTTGATTTAATAGCTCGACCTCTGCGCGAGCAAGCCAGTAATTTTATCATTCGATTAAACCAGGCTTGCCAACCTGACCAGTTACCCTACATTCATACTCAGGAAGGCTTTTGCTATCTGACCTTTGCTGGAAAACTTACCAATCGAGCTTTAGGTTTGATAACCCGACAATTTAATTATAGTGCCGCCGATTTTACTTTGACTGTACCAGAACCTATTAATTGGAAGACCATTCCAACTGAGCCGATAGAATATGAATTGGTCTTTGACCAACTTTTTGAGGCTAATTCGGAACAATCACTCTATCAAGAATTATTACCGCCTCGGCTGCAAATTCTCGAATTTTTGCAGGATTGGCTCAAAGATAAAACTATTCCCCTTATCCTGAGTCGCCTTGCAAAAGCCCGTCCAGTCGTAATTGACTCCAGCATTTTTTATGGCCTCGTGCCTGTTCGTCGGCAAATTTTATAAATATTAGGAGTATAAATAAACTAAGGCTCGTAGTAACCAAAGCCATTACAGCTACGACATTTTCTCATTTTGTTAGAGTTATCGAGTCTAATATAGCCAAACCCGGCACATGTTTCACAACGGTAATCTGCTTTAATAGAATCAAGCCATAACCTTTTAGACCATTCATCAGCTTTGGATAATCCAAAATCAAAAACCTCAATCTGGTCTACATATTGACTACGGCGGGAATTATCCTCATGATTTTTAACAGGGTCGGCTTGATTGGAAGGTGGAACTGCTACAATAGTAGGCTTAGCTTCAAAAGCTAAAACTAATTCCTGGAATAACCTTTGGCCCTGATCTGCCGCTTCTTCGCTCAAGGCAGCCACATCTGGCATTAGCCCAGCTTTTACCGAAGGGGCTATTTCTCTTTCCTGGGTGCGAGATGGCTGACCTGCTTGCTTTTGATCAGGCTGGGCTATCGGACTGATATTAACAGGTTGCCCTTCTTTTATGGGAGAAATTTGGCTTAATTTTAGTTCGGATTGTTGCAAAGTAACTTTGAGCTTTTCCAATTCCAGCTTTCGCTTAGCCAGTTCAGTCTGGGTTCTCTTATTTTCTTTTACCAGTAAATCGTAAGAGTTTTGCACTTCATTGAGCTGGCGTTCAGTCTTCTTTTGGGCTTTCTCGGCAGCTCGTAATTCGTTTTGTAGCAAGTGTACTTGATTTTCAAGCTTAACTTTTTCTGCTTGTAGTGTATTAAAAAGCTTTTTCTCGCCTTTTTTAACTTTAAGGGCTTTAAGAGCAGTCTGATATTCGCTCTCTAATTTCTTAGATGCTATTAATAATTCTTCGTTGTGAGTAGCAAGAATTTTAAGCTGGGTAGCATGTTGCACCAGTTGCTGTTCGGCTTCCTGGAGGACTTGCTGCTCGGCTTGTAACTGGGCTTCATAACTGCTTTTAACTTCTTTGTTCTCAGCTTTTAATTGGGTTAATTCCCGCTCTTTTTCCCCGGTTTCAAACTCGAATTGGTCGCGCATTAGCCAGACTGCCCGTACCTGGGCCTGGTATTCAGCTCGAAGACCTTCTTCTTGCCTGGATAAAGCTTCTTTGGTGGTTTCCTGGTTACTTTCTAATTTAGCTAAGAGTTCAATTTTGTCTTGAGTTAACTGCTCCAGTTGTAATCTTAGCTTGCTAACTTCCTGCTCAGCCTTGAGGCGGGCTTCATAGTCCAACTCAACTTCTTGTTGTTTTGGTCTATCGGTCGTGGTTGGCTGTGATTTGCTGGTAAATGTAGATTGGTCGTCTGGAGCCGTTTTATCTTTAATTGAATTAACAGCAATTTGTTCGGGCTTGATTGAGGATGTAGTAGCAGTGCCAGCTTTAGATTGAGCCGCTAATCTTTCCCAGGCTTTAGCCAAAGCCGGATTAGCAGGTTCAATGCTGCCAGCGAGTTCAAGAGCCTCGTTAGCTTCCGTGAGGTTTGGAGTAGTGTAGGCTAACCATAATAATAAGTTAACCTGATTGGGATAGCTTTGATACAGTATGACTAAAATATTATACGCCGCTTCCAGTTCACCAGCCAATGCCAGTTGAACTGCATTTTGAAAATTTTCGGTTTGATGCTGCTTTTCAGTTTGAGATGTGTGTGGAGACGGTGCTGGGTTGGCGAGACGCTCGCGTTGAATTAGCCAATGGCGGGCCTCGGCTAGGCTAAGGTTTGCTGGTTCAAGCCGTTCAACTGATTGCAAGGCATAGCGTGCTTCAGCTAAATCCTCGGTTGTCCAGGACAGCCATAGTAATACAGCCGTATTCTCAGGATAACGCTGGTGCAAATGCGTCAAAGTAATATAAGCCGAAGCTTTATTTCCTGCCTGGGCCAAACTAACTGCCTGATTGAAAATTCGCTGGTCAGCTACGTTCATTTATTTAAATGTTATACGTGAATGTTCAGAACCGAGCCAAGTCATGTGTTGATGTTTGATTAATGTTAAACCGATATTATCTCATAGGATAATTAGGTTAATTATACCATTTTCTGTAAACCCTTTACTCATTGATCACTTCTTTTTCTTTATGTTTACTTCAGAAATAAATTTGCCCTCCCCCTCTTCACTTGGCCCAAAATAGGCTATGACAATGGACCTTGTCAAAGCCTATCAAAGAGGGTAGAATAGAGGATGTTGGGCAGGAGTGGTAATAAGGGAGTTAATAATTTATTTTGTTTAATGCTAAATAATTATGAGTGATGTGGTAGCAATTACAAAAGTGGAGATAGTGGGGCAGGCGGACGATTTGCTGGTGGTAGCCGGGACAGTGGAGCAGCCGCTCGACCAGAACCCGGCAGCGGTCTATCTGGCAACCCTGCGTCCCACCGGACGGCGCTCGATGACGCGGGCTTTGACCAAAGTGGCTGAGGTAGCCAGTAGTGGTAGGCATACGGCCTTAACGTTGCCCTGGCATTTGTTGCGTTACCAGCATACTGCTGCGATTGTTTCGGTTTTGCAGGAGCAGTATCGCCCGGCCACCGTTAATCAGATGCTTTCGGGGCTGCGCAGCGTATTATCTCAGGCTGAGAATTTAGGGCTGATGAGTGCTGAGGATTACCGACGGGCGGTCAAAATTAAA
>JBBQXW010000081.1:0-24507 GCA_038209275.1 Chloroflexia bacterium
TTGTATCCGAAGTATTGGACAATACAGAGTTTAACCTGAAAGTGGCGAATTGAAAAGTACTGAAATAGATTCGAGTGTGTGTGAGTTTTTGTATCGAGCTAAAGAAAACCCGACCATGAATGGTCGGGTTTTACAAAAATTGACGTGCAACTGATAAGTTCTTAACTCTGAATATAAATAATGTTGCCGTTATCTACCAGAACTTTGAAACTGGCAAGGGCGCGGCGGGCCGGGCCACGTACTACCGCGCCGGTGCTGGCATCGAATTGCGCGCCATGACAGGGGCAAACGAATAACTGGTTGGCTTTGCTGTACGAAACTTCGCAACCCTGGTGAGTACAAATCGCGCTAAAAGCTTTGACCGAACCATCCGCCTCATGAACGAGATAAGCCGATTGTTTAGTACCTGGAACGATAAAGGCTTTGGCCTCGCCGACTGGAATCGCAGATAAAGCAGCCAGAACTGGCCCGTTAGCTGCCGCTACGGTAGCAGGAGCTTTAGTAGCCGCCGGAGCAGTAGTTGGCGCAACCGTAGTTGATGCAGACGCAGAGGTCGGCTGACTTGCCGGGGTCGTGGGTGCATTGGTAGCGGCGGCAGACGTGGCGGGTTGGCTAGGCTGGGTCGTAGTTGGCGCACTGGTAGCAGAGGCGGTTGCTTGCGGTGTCGTGGTAGCTACGCTGGAAGTGGTCTGTCCTGCACCAGCAGAAGGGGCAGTCGTTTCAGATTTGCTTTGCAAAGTCTTGGCCCAGGCAATAGCGCTTACCGTGCCAGTTAATATAGTAGCTCCCGCCACCATAACAAAGCGTTTGCGGGCCAAAGTAACCTGTTCTTTAGGATTTTCGGTTGTAGAAAAAAGCATGGCAGCGTCAGACCGGGGAAGGCCGCTATCGGCGGGAGAGCCTTCAAATTTGGCAAGTCGCTCGGCTTTGACCAGCGTCATTTCGCGCTTTATTTGTCCATCCAGGCTGAAAATCGGGTGTGCGCCCGCCAGCGCCAGCGTTAACCAGGCCATTGCATAAGGTAAATCGGAGCCAAGAAAGAACGGAGCGACTTCCCAGGTAGCGGTCAGCCACAAAGTCATGCTGAGAATAAAGCCAAAGAAGGCGGCGGTACGGCTGAAAAGCCCGACCAGCGTGCCGATACCAATCGCCAGTTCGCCCGCCAGTACCAGCGCCCCGAAGATAGTAGCATTGGGAACGGCAAAAATGGTCAGGAAGCCGCCAACCGGCGATTGTTTGGCAAAACCGACTAACTGGCTACCGATATAGCCGATAGCGTTCGGATCGAAAAATTCTTTGTCGGTAAGTTTATCTACTGCGGCGGCCACAAAAGAAAGGCCGAGGAAAAGTCGCAGGGGTAACAAAACAGTTGCCGCCGAAAGCCCTCTTGATAATACAGGGGTCGGCGGCACAGATATAGGCTCGCTAATTGTTTTATTTGATTGGTTTTGAGTTTGCACAGTAAATCCTCTTATAATTCAGACTAATCGCCTCCTTGCGATATTATTATATTTATTAGTTATAATTGGGATTTGAATTCAATCAGCAATGATTGCTTCAGTTTTCACGTATATATTACATTATCACAGCAAATTGTTAAAAAAGTATTAGACAAAACCTAATACTTTGCTAAATTATCTTGAATAGGTGGTTCTGGTTGTTCGCGCAACCTTCGCACAGGCGAAAAGAAAATCGGCAAAATTGCCAGACACACTCCAATTGCTCCCACTGCTAGAGCCGCTCTCAAGCCCAGCACCGAGCCTAGAAAACCGCCCAGCAGTGCGCCAAAAGGTGTTACCCCGCCCGCCAGAAAGCGCATACTGGCATTGACGCGCCCTCTCAACACAGGCAAAGTGACCGTCTGCCGCAAACTAATCTGGTTGATGTTATAAATCACATTTACCAACCCCTTTACAAATCGGCTCACTACCAAAAGAGTTATAGCCAGCGTTAATGGCCCGTTAGCCAGTGGGACTAGCAAACTACCCATACCAAACAAGAGAGTGGAACCCACAATACCTGGGCCGAAACCGAACCACTGGCTTATCTTCCCGGCTACTACCGCGCCGACTAGCCCACCCAGGCTACCTACCGCCAATATAACACCCAGTAAACCCGGCTCAAGCTGCAATTCACGCACCACATAGAGGGTATACACCGTATTCAACAGCGTATCAAAAAAATTGGTAATCACATTACACAATACAAAAGCTCGTAGTAGTGGGTTAGCGATCAGTTCGCGTAAACCTTCGCCAATTTCGCGCCTGATGCTTTGGCGATGGAGTGAGCGGGGCGGCAGTGGTGCTTCGCTTTTACGAACCACTAGCAAGAAGAAGGCCGAAACCATAAATGAAACCGCATCCACCAGCACCGCTATCGGCGCGGTGATGAGTTGAACCAGTTGCCCACTCAAAGCCGGGCCAACCACTTCAGCCAAAGCTCGACTGGATTCAAGTTTGCCGTTGCCTTCCATTAAATCTTTAGGCTCGATCAGGGTTGGTAAATAAGATTGATAGGCGATAAAGAACAAAACTGAGAAACCACCGACCAGAAAACCAGCCAGATATAAATACTCAATACTTAAAATATTCCACCAGGCCGCCAGAGGAATGGAGCCTAACACCAGCGCCAGACCACAATCTGACCCAATCATAACTGGGCGGCGCGGTAAACGGTCAATCCAAACTCCCGCCAGAAGGCTCAATAATAACAGAGGAGCAAATTCAGCCGCGCCTAGCCAGCCCATCTGGACTGGCGTAGCCTGCAAAACCACAATAGCCGTCAGGGGGATAGCCAAGACTGAAACCTGGCTACCAAAAACCGATACAGTTTCGCCAGCCCAAAAGCGCATAAAATCGGGGTTGCGCCATAAGCCCGTTAATTTCGGCAACATCAAAAGTGCCTCCTATTTTGTTTATCCGGCAAATAAATAATTAAGGGTAAAAATAGTCAGGGGTAGGCCAGCCAAACCACAATAACATATCAGCAGGTTTGACTAACCCCTTTTGATTTAGGGTAACTTATTAGAAGTGGGCAATTGGGCAAGCAGTATCATTTGGATGATAAACTTTCAATCACTAATTACGCCAAAAAACAAGGTAAAGGAACTCTACCACAAAGATTATACTTATCAGTAGCCTAAGTGTCAACGCAAAAAATTGGTGTTCACCCCTTTTTTGCGTTGGAGTAAAGAATACCCGGCCCTGAAGAGCCGGGTTAAGAAATAAATCGAATTGTTTTTAGCCCGGCTCTTCAGAGCCGGGTATTCGCAAAAAATTGACGCTCACTCGAAAACGGACACACTCTGTTTAATATCCAGGATGCGTCCATTGTTGGTGAAAATCAGTAAAAAACTATCATTTGTAGATAGTCCTCGCCTAATTTAACGTTTTGCCAGCGTCGTTTCCAAAAGCTTGACGCTGGCGTACACTGCATCAATATTAGGGGTGGGCGTTTCGGTTAGCCGACCCAGTTCCGCCACTGCTCCTACAATCGCCTCTATCTCGGTAAGTCGCCCCATTTCTATATCTTGCAGCATCGAGGTTTTGTGCGCCCCGACCTTTTCTACTCCGGCAATGCGCTGCTCTAACGTTATCCCGAATTCAACGCCTAGTTTCTCGGCAATAGTTTGGGCTTCCAGCATCATTTGCCGGGCCAGTTCTCGCGTCAAGGGGTACTGACAAATATCTACCAGCGTCGCACGGGTGAGCGCGCTAATCGGGTTAAACGCCAGGTTGCCCCAAACTTTCACCCACAGTTCCGTCCGAAGGCGAGGTCGAACTGGCGCTTTCAAGCCCGCTTTATTCAAAGTTTGGGCTAATCGCTGAATCCGTTCGGTTTTAGCGCCGTCAAGTTCGCCCAGGCTAAAGCGGTCTCCCTCGATATGCCGCACTATCCCCGGCCCGTCCATTTCTGCCGCCGGATACACCACGCAGCCGATAACCCGGTCAATCCCAATATTTTCTTCGGTCACGCCGCCAGGGTCTACCGACTCCAGGCGATAGTTCTGGTACGGCCCTGCCTGCTTGCGAAAATACCACCAGGGAATCCCGTTCTGGGCGGTCACTACCATTGTTTCCGGGCCGTAAAGCGCGGGTAAAGTGGGGGCAATCGCCGGAACGCCGTGCGCTTTGAGCGCCAGAATAACCACATCCTGCGGCCCGGCTTCGCGCATATCGTGGGTGGCAAAAACATTTTTGACCAGATGTTCCGCGCCATCCTCCATAACTAATTTTAAGCCATTTTGCTGCATCGCCGCCAGATTTGGGCCGCGGGCAATCAGCGTCACCTGTTCGCCAGACATTGCCAGTTTTGCTCCCATGTAGCCGCCGATTGCGCCCGCGCCGACAATACAAATCTTCATGGTTTATTCACCTGCAATATTGAGCATTTTTGCCATGTTGATGCGCTGTGGTTTACCAGTTGCCCCCTTCGGCATCTCCTGCAAAATATGGAATTTGCGCGGCACTTTGAATTCAGCCAACGAAGCGGCACAATGCGCCTTTAATTCGTTCTCGCTGACCTGTTCGCGCAGCACAACGGCGGCGTGAACATCCTCGCCCAGCGTTTTGTGCGGCACAGCAAAAGCCAGCGCTTCCGTGACCGCCGGGTGGCGCAGTAGCACATCATCAATTTCTATCGGGGCAATTTTTTCGCCGCCCCGGTTAATCAATTCTTTAATGCGCCCGGTAAGCGCCAAATAGCCATCGTCACTAATAATGCCCTGGTCGCCAGTTCGGAACCAGCCGTTCACAAAGGCCGCAGCATTGGCCTCCGGGTTATTTTCGTAGCCGTCCACCACGTTCGGCCCTTTGACTACTATTTCGCCTTTTGCGCCGCGTTCCAGCAAATTACCCTGCTCATCCATAATCCCAACTTCGACCCCAAAGCCGTAGCCAACCGTTCCGGCCCGGTGCGCGGCAGGCGGTAGCGGGTTGGAAGCCATCTGGTGAGTGGCCTCGGTCATACCATACGATTCCAGCACGGGCGCACCAAAAACCGCTTCCAACCGTTCCAGCACTACCGGCGGTAGGGCGGCACTGCTTGAACGGATAAACCGAAAAGGATTAGCCTTGATTATTTCGGTGTTGCGGTCAGCCCGCGCCAGCAGCATCTGGTGCATAGTCGGGACTGCCGAATACCAGGTCGGCTTGTAAGCGTCTACCCAGCCCCAAAATTTTAGTGCGTCAAACCCCGGCGGACAAACCAGCGTCCCGCCCGAAGCCAGCGTCGAGAGCATCGAAGCAACAATGCCGTGAATATGAAAGAGCGGCATCACGCACAGCGCCGTATCTTGCTCACTCAAACTATAAGTTCCGCTAATATTGCGGGCCGAAGCCGCCATATTGCGATGGCGAATTGGCACGCGCTTCGGGCGGCTGGTGGTGCCGCTGGTGTGCAAAATCATCGCTACATCTTCGGGTTGGGCCAATTCAGGGTCACGCGGTGCTGTTCGACCCTTTTCCGCCTCAAAGGAAATTGTGCCATCGTGATTGTAAATCGCGCTAATAATCATCATATCGGGCGTAACCGCCGCGTGCGCCGCTCCCAGCGTTCCCGGCAAGGTAATCAAGGCTTTGGCCTGGGTATCTTCGTAGTAAAAGGCGAATTCTTCCTGCTTGTACTTTGGATTCAGGGGTGCCGCCGTCGCTGCCATCGCTACCCCCAAAAAGGTAATGATATTTTCTGGCCCGTTTTGCATGGCAATCGCAATTCGGTCTCCCCGGCCCAGCCCAAAGCTATTTAGCTGCACCGCCAATCCCAGCACATTCTCGCGCAACTGCTGGTAAGTTATGGTTGGTTTATCCGGCGCAATAATTGCTGGATGGTCGGCGGCACCCGCTAAAAGAGCTAAAACGGTTTTTTCTTCACTCGTTTGTGTCATCTCTAAATTCTTATCTCCCCATCTAAATTTATTTCGGCCTGACCTGCCTGGGCAACCTTCGACAGCCGATTTTTGAGCGCTTGTTCAGTGGTATGAGTATACTCAGGCTAAAAAAAGCTGTCAACGCGCAAAGTCAGCAAGCCGGTACGCACGAAGAAATTTACGAGCAACCCACCACCGAATTTGTGGCCCGCTTTATTGGACGCTGTAATACTATGGCTGGAACGCTATTGGCTTCGGGGCAGGTAGATGTGAGTGGCCTGTTCATCGCGGCTAACAGCCGGGCGGAAGGCGTTTCACCCGGTCACGAAGGGATTAAAATCCACTGATTACCAAGCTACCTGAAGAACTTAAATTAGCTCACAACTACCTCAACAATATCCAAAGGATGAAAATTCCTGATTTAGGCTAGGCCAAAATCAGGGCCGACGCTGGGACTTGAGTTCAGAAGATGCACGCCAGGGTGCTTTTTGCTTTTGCTGCTTGTGTTGAGCTTTGAGATAAGCTTTCTCAATCGCGGCGTGGGCTTTATCGAGCGTAGTAAAATAAGCGATAAATTCGCTTTTTTCAGGTTCGAGCGGATTGGGCAAATAATAAGCGTCTACCGGGCCTTGCCGCAAACTACCGAGAATGGTTACAAAATAAGTTTCCATCCAGCCAATTTTGACATCATCCAGCACAAGGTCAATATAGCGTCGCTGCGGCGTGGCTACAGACGGTGTGCTTTCAGGCGCAACACTGCCAGAAGTATTAGCGGCATCGCCAAAAGAGACTGAATTAATCACTTGTCTGACCCGAAGCGAGGTTAATTGTTCAGCAGAAAATCCGGCACCACACCGCCCGCAAATTGCGCCCGAACGGTCTTCAATTATGTGTCCAAGCTGACATTCCGGGCAGTTCAGACGGGACAAATTATTAGCCGTTGCCGACCCGTTTACCGTTTGAGCGGACGGTTGAGTGACCGCAGTGTGGGAAGGTTGGGCGGAAGGTGGTTGTTTACCCGCCCGGCGTTCATCCAGCCAGGCGATAATGTAATGTTTGAGAATCGGAAAAGCCAGCGCGGTTAGCACCAGAACAAAACCCGCTCCAAGTAAGTCCAATAGTACAGGTATCATTTATTGCTGCTCCTGACGCTGCCTTGTTTTTAGTCCAACCGATACCACACATATACTGCGCTAAAAGTGAGTATATAGTTACCTGAAGAATAACTACCAGTTAAAATTTGCTGCTATAGTTCATCACGAACTTGTAAATGAGATTCAGCTTTAGTTGGTTTAGACTTACCAACTTTAGCAAAGAAAGACAACCTGACAACCGTTCCATTAAATTGTTGTAATTAAGGATATTATAGCTTATAAATGATTTAAAGGGAATAGTTAATTTTGGTTATACTACCGCAAATCGCATTGAAATTGAGCCGGGTCTTTGGGTAGGGGCGAATCGCATACGCCCTTGAACATTTACCCAAATCGTCGAGGGCGTATGCGATTCGCCCCTACGAATGGGCCAATGTCTTTGCAACTTGCTATAGGGCGGTTGCAAAGTCGGTTTTCCATTGTAATTTTCCATTGTAATTGTAATTGTAGGAAGAGCCTGGCGAAATCGAAAATCTGGTTGTTAGATTACGCCCGACCTGTCGTATTAATTACTAGAGATACTTTTTACTTTGATTAAATTATTCCTCTCGTCTCGGCAGGTTTTGCGCCTGGTTATTAGGGAAAAGGTTCGAGGGTAAAGATGAGGACAACCGCCCGAAAATTCAATACGGTCTGGCTACGCAACGACGAAGCCAGCGAACAAGAACAATCCGGCGGTAGTTTGCTGACTACCAAATTTTACCTGCCAAAGGCTCATCCTAACCAGGTAGCCCGTGCGCGCTTAATTGCCCGACTGGAAAAAGCCGTCCAGCACAAACTCAGCTTAATTTCCGCTCCGGCAGGCTTTGGCAAGACCACTTTGTTAAGTGAATGGGCCACAAGTAGCCCGTTGAGAGTAGCCTGGCTTTCGCTGGACAAAAATGATAACGACCCGGCCCAGTTTTGGGCCTATGTAATTGCCGCCTTGCAAACGCTACGGGCCGGAGTAGGCGAACAGGCGCTGGCTTTGTTACATTCCTCACCTGAAACCGCCCCGCTCGAAGTGGTGTTAAACGCGCTGCTCAATACACTTGCGCCGCTAACGCCGGATTTTGTGCTGGTGCTGGACGATTATCATTTAATAGAAGCGGCAGCGATTCACGAGAGCCTGGCCTATTTTCTGGAACATTTGCCGCCCCAGATGCACCTGATAATTGCTACCCGAAGCGACCCGCCATTGCCATTGGCCCGGCTGCGGGTACGGCGACAGCTTAACGAACTAAGGGCGAACGAATTACGCTTTACCAAAGACGAAGCAAGAACGTTCCTGAACGAAATGATGGGGTTGGGGCTGGCAGCAGATGAAATCGCCCAACTTTCGGCCCATACCGAAGGCTGGGTCGCCGGGCTACAACTGGCGGCACTTTCGATGCAGGGGCGCGAGGCCGCAAGCATCGGCGAAATTATCGGGGCGTTTAACGGCAGCCATCATTATGTGCTGGATTATCTGGCGGAGGAAGTTTTGCGCCGCCAGCCCGAAGAAGTACAAGCTTTTCTGATGGAAACTGCCGTGTTGAACCGATTGGGCAGCGCCGTTTGTGATGCTATAACGGGCCAGGCCAACGCCCAGGCCATGCTGGAACGGTTGGAGCGCGATAATTTGTTCATTGTGCCACTGGACGAGCGGCGCGAATGGTATCGCTATCATCACCTGTTCGCCGAATTTTTGTGTAACCGTTTGCAGCGCCTTCAGCCGGAACGGGTAGCCTGTTTGCACCGTCGGGCCAGCGAGTGGTACGCCCAGCACGGTATGATGAACGAGGCTATCGGGCAAGCCCTGGCAGGCGAGGATTTTGAAGGGGCGGCCCGGTTAATAGAGCAACATCAGGAGACTATGCTGCTACGCGGTGAAATAACCACTTTGCTGGGCTGGTTGGAAGCTTTGCCATCGGAACTGGTGCGGGTGAGGTCGAGTTTGGGACTTTTTTATGCGTGGGTACTGGTGCTGACGGGCGAACTGGATACAGTCGAGCCGCTTTTACAGGCAATCGAGGCCAGAGCTGAAACAAGTGAGAAAGCCGACAATTTTAGCGTGGAAGCGGGCAACATCGCCGCTATCCGGGCTTTTGTGGCCCGTTACCGCGAAGATACCAATTGCGCCATCCAACTTTCGGAATATGCCCTGAAACATTTGCCGCCCGACCAGTTAATTGTACGCGGCGCAGTAACCTTGAACCTGGGTTACGCCTTTCTAATGAAAGGCGAAATCGCGGCGGCAAGCCGGGCTTTTGATGAAGCCAGCCGCCTGGGGCAGCAAGCCGGACATATTTATGTGGCATTGAGCGCCATGCACAACCGGGCAAAGTTGTTAATGTTGCAGGGTCAGCTTCGACAGGCCGAAAGACTGTGCCAGCAAGCCCTTCAACTTGTCCCCAGCCAATCGCTTCCGGCAGTGGGTGCGGCGTATGTCGGGATGGGCGAAGTTTTGCGCGAATGGAACGATTTGGGAACGGCAGAGGCTTATCTGACCAAAGGAATTGAGCTGGGTGAACTGGCGAAGAATCTGGAAGTAATTTGGGATGGCTATATTACACTGGCGCGAGTAAAGCAGGGGCAAGGCAACCTGGACGGCGCAAGGCAGACCATTGAGGCTGTCGAGGAATTGAGTCGCAAATATGGTTGGAAGGGAGTCGGGTCGCAGGTAGCGGCGTATCAGGCCCGGCTTGGGATAGTACAAGGCAAATTAGAAGTAGCGGAAAGCTGGGCCGAGGCGTGGTGGCGCGATACCGCGAACCGCTTAAATCACCGCCGCGTCTTTGAATATTTGACGCTGGTACGAGTGCTAATGGCCCAAAACCGACCTGACGAAGCTCTTGAACTCATGAAGCCAGTTCAGGAAGTAGCCGAACAAGCAGGTTGGTGCAAGAGCCTAATGGAAATCCACATGCTGCAAGCCCTTTGCCAGGAAGCACAGGGCCAGAGCGAACAAGCCAGCCTTTGCCTGAACCAAGCCTTAATATTCGCCGAGCAGCAAAACTTTATCCGCCTCTTCGCCGACGAGGGCGCGTCCATGAAAACCTTACTCCTAAAAAATCAGCAGCTAATTTCACCCGAATTTTTGAACAAACTACTCGCCGCTTTCACGCAACCCACCGAAACTTCAGTCGTCAGTTATCAGTCATCGGCCTTGACTGCATCAAATCCTCCGTCCTCCGTCCTCACTCCTCCGCCCTCCGTCCTCCGCCCTCACTCCTCACTCCTCACTCCATTTTTCGTCGAGCCACTCAGTGACCGGGAGCAAGAGGTGTTGCAACTGATTGCGCTCGGTAAATCGAACCGCGAGATAGCCGAGGATTTGGTTGTCACCGAAGGTACAATTAAGTGGCACATCAAAAACACCTACGGCAAACTCAAAGTCCAAAGCCGCACCCAGGCTGTCGCACGCGGCAGAGAATTGGGATTACTCTAAACAAAAAAGCAGAGGCAAACCCGATGGGTTTGCCTCTGCTTTTTTGTTTAGCTTTTTTGGTAGGGGTTTGATTTATTGAACCCATTTGGGCTTGATAAATCAAGCCCCTACCCAATTATGAAACACGTTCCAGAAAAGCTTTAGCGAGTAACGCGGACGAAAATAGGATTGGAATAGAACCACAAATCGTTCCAGGGTGACTCGGCTGGTCCAGTCTGACCGCGCTGGTCGGGATCCATTTTGGGGGTAGGGCGCTGGTCTTTGGTGTTAGTACCGCGCAAGCGGATGTAGAAATCGCGCTCAACTCCCTCGAAAGTGTAGTCTATTTCCAGAATAACGCCGCCTTTGCCTTCGCTGTCATCCCAAACGCCCTGGCTAAAGGTCTCGACCACGCGAGTGCTGGGATTATCGAGCGTATCCTTGTTAGTCAGGCCACGATTGTTGATGTTTCCGGCAATCAGATCAATGTGGTCAACTCTGGGGCGCTGGTTATTCCAGTTGGGGGTAGCTGGCACGCGCACCTTGATGCTGACGAAAACTTCGTTTCCGCGCTTTACCGTCAAAGTATCGCCAATAGTGACGGTAGTACGATTTTGGTTATCATCCTCGCTGGCTGCCGTAAATTTCAGGCGGTCAATCAAATCGCCATGCACCACAAAGCTGCGACCAGAGCGTAATGCCGCCATTACCCCGGCGTAGCTATTGTCTTTAGTAATGGTGTAGGTGCGGCTGTATTCGCCGGGTCGGAAGTCGCCATAGCTAGGGCGCTGGAAATAGCGGTCAATTTCGCTTACGTAGCCAACAGTATTGTATTTGCTGCCATCTACATCTTGCAGGTCGTTGAAATATTTGTGCGCGTCGCTGTTAGCCGTAATCCACCAGCGAATACCATCGCCCAGCAACGAGTCCCATAATCCGCCCAGCTTGGCGGTCATATAATCGAAGCCGCCGTAAGTGAAATAGCTTTCTGGCCCAAAGCCGGGGAAAGCCCCCGTCCCGGCAGTGTTGCCGTAGAAGCCGCGATACGAAGTAATCTTACCATCGGCATCCCGCAATAAACCTGCCGCCTGATGACCGGGCGCGCCCTCAAAGCCATAAGCTACTTCCGGAGCGGCTGCTTTCCAGTTGCGAATTTCGTGAGGCGAGTCCAGACCGCGCCGGGAAGGATGGTTGGCGAAGAAGAGCGGTTTCGGGCTTAAGCCATCCAGATATTTCAAACCCTCTACCGCTTTTTCTTCGGTATTAGCTACAATTCCACCATCGTAAGCCGCTTCAAACGCCTTAATCTGGTCTTTCTCGCTCGGATTTGGCTGAATCATTACCGTGCCATGCTCTCCCCCCGGAATATTCATTTCCAGGCCGGTAAATATGAGCATGTTCGGGAAGGCGGTGCGGGATTGCACTACATCGGGATAAGTCTGGTCTACACTTAGTTTGTTATGGGCCGCGCCGCCATGGTCGGTAATAACCATCCAGCCCAGGCCATGATAGTTAGCTTCGGCTACCTGACGCTGAACGGCGTATTTGGCATCTGGGCTATAGCGAGTGTGAATGTGGTGGTCACCCGAAATATAGAAATAGCCGTCAAAAGCATCGTCACCCTGCGGCTGATAAAGCGAAGTAAGACGTACCGCCTGACCCGGCTTCTGGTCGGAGGCGAAAACACTTCCGGCACTGATACCACTTCCGGCAATCAGCAACCCGGCAGCCCCTAGCGAACGCAAGACCTGGCGACGAGTCAGGCCGTGCTTGCGCTGTTCAGCAATATTGCGTTCGTAATTCTCACCGTAGCTACAGCAGCTATGGTCGTGGTTATGAACGTGTTCGTGTTCGTTATTATGCTCATGGGCGTGGTCATGACCATCACTATGCCCATGGTCGTGGGCGTGGTCAGATGCGTCATGATGCGAATGGCTCATGCGAGACTCCTTCTTAAATTCAATTATTTTATTAAGGTTAGTGGAATGGTAGTTAAAATATTCAAGGGAATTTTTGCAGATATAAAGTAGGCGGTTAGCAATATGCGGGCATATTTCCACTTGAATACATTTTACCGAAATTTTATTAATGAAATTTTAAGCCGGGGTAAAAATGCTATTAATACTTTGTTAGTAGCGACCACTGCTGTTTAACGGGTATGCCTAAAACAATCGGGTAGGGCGAATCGCATACGCCCCTGAACACTATGTCAGGTCAACTTGGCGTATGCGATTCGCCCCTACAAACATCTACCACTCTTTAATACCGCTAGTACATCTCAAGAGCAAAGTCCCTATATTCAAATCCATCTGTGTCCATCTGTGGTTCTCTGTGTTAATCTGTGTTCCTTTCTTAATCCGCAAGAAATCACTCAGGTTAATCGCAATTTTCACAAACCGCTTGCCAGAATAGTGTATAATAGCTCTTGGTGCAGCAGGCAAACCAGACGTTATCGGAACTTGCTCAAAAATAAGTTACAGATAAAAATAAAAGAGAAAAACAAGCGAATAGAGTAGAAAACCTGGATTGGGAGGTGGAGCGTTGTCTCTAACTATATTTGAAGGCAGCAGCGGCGGCGGTATCGAAATGGCGAAAATTACGCGCGTGCTAGACCGCTATACTGAATGGAACCCCAACGAAGCTTTGATTCCCATGTTGCAAGAGATTCAGCACGAATTTGGATTTATTCCTGATGTGGCAGCAGCCCTGATACAAGATAAATTTGGTGTGCCGCTAGAACAGATCTGGGGCGTTTCTACCTTCTACAGCGACTTCAAGGTGCGCCGACTGGCCGAACACCGTATTTTGCTGTGCGAGGGAACGGCTTGCTACGTCTGCGGTTCACAGGAGTTGGCCCGCACCGTGCAGAAAAAGCTGGGGATAGATTATAATGAGGTTACGCCGGATAAAAAGTGGGTGCTGGAACGGGCCAATTTCTGTTTCGGTGCTTGCCAGCTAATGCCAGTGGTTGAAATAGACCACACGATTTACGGCAACGTCACCCCCGACCGCCTGGTAGAACTAATTGATGAAACAAGTAACCACCCTGAACATAGAGGGGAGCATTAAAACTGATGAACCGAGAGGAATTTAAGGCACTGCGGCAGCGTACCGCCCAGACGCGCCAGCAATTATTTGACCAAAAGACGGTTATTCAGGTCGTAATGGACGGCGGTTCGATTCCGTCAGGCGCACGGGCTGTCCTGAACAAATTCCGCCAGTTGTTAGCCGATAGCGGACGTAGTGATGTTGAAGTACGCGAGACGGCGAGTTACGGCGCAATGTGGCTGGAGCCGACCATTTTTGTCTCGAAGCCGGGCGCGAAGCGAATTTTCTACGGTTATATTGATCCAGCTAAAGCCGAGAGTATCTGGCAGCGCTGGGTACTTGGCAACGACCCCTGCCCCGAATATGCCTACGCCTGGGCAGGCTGGACGCACGCTTACCCCGATTTCAAGTGGGCCGAAGGGCCAGACACCGAACCGTTCCGGGGCATCCCACACATCGGCTCAACCGATTGGGGACGCTTGCAGCAGCGCATTGTGCTAAGAAATTGCGGCGATATTGACCCCGAAAGCCTCGAAGATTATATCGCGGTGGGCGGCTACGAAGCCCTCGAAAAAGCCCTGTTCGATATGAAGTACGACGAGATTATTAGTCAGGTCAAGGGCAGTGGTTTGCGCGGACGGGGCGGCGCGGGCTTCGCAATGGGCATCAAGTGGGAATCGGGTCGGGCCGAAAAGCGCACCCCTAAATATGTAATCGTAAACGGACATGAAGGTGAGCCGAACGTATTCAAAGACCGCCGTATCTTCGAGGGCGACCCGCACTCGGTGCTAGAAGGTCTGATTATTGGCTGTTTTGCTGTCGGTACGCCCGAAGCCTATATCTACGTTGGTAGCGAACATCCTTTGGCTTATCGGCGTATGGGCAAGGCAGTCGAAGATGCCCGCAAAGCTGGTCTGCTCGGCACGAATATTATGGGCAGTGGCTTTAACTGCGACGTAAAGGTGATTATCGCGGCTGGTGCCTATATTTCGGGCGAAGCCAGCGCCATGCTCTACGGTATTCAGGGTATTCGCGGGATGCCGCGCACCAAGCCGCCGCGCTCGGTGGAAGCCGGATTATGGGGTCAGCCAACGGTAGTTAATAACGTCGAGAGTTTTAACAACGCGCCGCCAATTCTAATGCGCGGCGGCGATTGGTACGCCGCCATCGGCAAGGGCAAGAGCCTGGGAACAAAAGTGATTTCGCTTTCCGGCCCGTTCAAGCATACCAGTATTGCCGAAATTGCCTTCGGCGGGCCAATTCGCGACGCAATCGAGATTGTCGGCGGTGGCCCGGCAGATCCGGCGCACCCGATTCGGGCGGTACAATCCGGTGCGGTGTCGGGCGGTTCGTTCCCGGCTTCCATGTTCGATATTCCCTTCGATATTGAGGAGTTCGCCAAATACGACTGTCTACTCGGTAGCGGCAGCTTTACGGCCTACACCGACCAGCAGTGCATTGTGGATGCCAACTACTACATTCTGCGCTTCAATCGTGACGAAAGCTGCGGCAAGTGTATCCCCTGTCGCATCGGGTGCGAAGGCATTACCGAAATGCTCTGGCGGATTATGAACGGCAACGGCAAGGAAGCCGATATTGACAAACTCGAAGGGTTAAGCAAAATGGTTATCCAGCACTCGCTGTGCGGGTTGGGCCAGGCCGCGCCGATTTCCATCCTGAATATGCTGCGTATCCCCGAATTTAAAGAAGAACTAATTCAGCATATTCGCGGCGGCTATTGCAAGGCCAATGTTTGCCCGATGTCCAAACGTCCCATTGAGATCGGCTACCCGATAGGCATCCCGGCCCATCTTGCCGCCCCCGGCATACGGTAGGAGTAGGAGTGATGAGTAATGAGTGATGAGTAATGAGTAAGATAGAGCAAGCTGAGTATATTTTACTCATCACTCATCACTCATTACTCATCACTTTAATCAGGAGAGAGAAGAATAAATAAGATGCAAACGCCCGAAATTAAAACGGTGACGGTGACGATAGATGGGATAGAAGTATCGGTGCCAAAGGGAACTTTCTTGATTGAAGCCGCCAAGAAAGCCGGTATCTATATCTCGAATTTTTGCGCCCACCCCGATATGCGGCCCTTTGGGGCTTGCCGGATGTGTACCATAGGAGTGATGGGGCGCAAGGGGTTGGGCTTTGAAATTGCCTGTGCCGCCGAATGTAAAGATGGTATGGTGGCTTTTACCGAGAACTCCAATAATGATGTGCGCGAAATCAAGCAATTTATTATGGAGTCGCTGCTGGTAGACCACCCGCTCGATTGCCCGATTTGCCCGGCCAGTGGCGCGTGCGATTTGCAAAACGCTACCTGGCACTATGGCATGACCGAAAACCGCATGGCGCGTGACAAAAACTGGTCCGAGCAGGATTATCTAAGCCCGGCGATTTTAATCAAGCGTGACCGCTGCGTGGTCTGTGGGCAATGCGTTCGGGTCTGCGAAGAACTAATCGGGGCGCACGCACTGGCTTTTGTAAACCGGGGTATTGATACTTATATCGACTCGGCCTGGGGCGAAGATTTGACCAAATCGCCCTGCACCAGTTGTGGCCTTTGCGTCGAGGTCTGCCCAGTGGGTTGTCTCATGCACGTTCAGTACGAAAATACGGGCTTGCAGTGGACAATGAAGCGCACCCCGACCACCTGCAACTATTGCGCCGTCGGTTGCCAGATGAATTTCGAGGCCGAAGCTAACACTGGCCTGATTGAAAAAGTAACCATGGCCGAGGGCGTGGGCGTGAACGATGCCCGCTCGTGCGTCAAGGGGCGCTACGGCTTCCAGTATGTCAATAGCCGTGACCGCCTGACCTCACCTTTGATGCGTAAAGGCAATCAGTTTGTCGAAATAAGCTGGCAGGATGCTTACAACGAAATTACCCAGCGGCTCGGCAAATACAGCGGCAACCAGTTCGGGGCGATTGCCAGCGTCAAGACCACTAACGAAGAAAATTATTTGTTGATGAAGCTGACGCGCGGCCTGATGCGCTCCAACAATATTGATAGCGCGATTCGCTTCACCCACGCCGCGACAATTGTCGCCCTGGAAGAGCAACTTGGCTACAGTGGCATGACCAACACTATTCACGACATCAAAGACTCGGCGGGCTGCTATTTTGTAACTGGCTCGAATCTGGACGACAGCGCCCCGGTGATGGAATACCAGTTGCAGGAGGCGATTCAGCGCCGCAAGGTCAAGACGATTGTGGTCAACCCGCGCCGGGTGAATTTGTGCAACCGGGCCGAAATGTGGCTTCAGATTTTGCCGGGGACGGACGCAGCCCTTTACAATGGTCTGGCCCATATTATTGCCAACGAAAGCTGGCATAACCAGGATTATGTCAACAACCGCACCGAAGATTTCACGGCCTGGAAAGCGTCATTGGCAGAATGGACACCGCAGCGCGTCAGCCAGATGACGGGCATATCGGTTGAAGATTTGCGCCGGGCGGCAATGCTCTACGCCACGGGCGGCGCGGACGAAAATGGTCGTAATAAAGACACCAATCTGTTCCCGCCCTCGGCGATTATCTACGGTACTGGCGTAACTCAGTGGGTTAACGGCACGGACAACGTTCATGCGCTGGCGAATCTGGCGCTACTGACCGGGAACCTGGGGCGAGCGGGCGGTGGCCTGAACGGAATACGCGATAGCTCCAACGAGCAGGGCGCGGCGGACATGGGCTGTCTGCCCGATTATCTGCCCGGCTATGCCCCGGTGAGCAACGCCGAAGCACGGGCGGCGCTAGAAACCGCCTGGTTTGGTCGGGCCAACGGCTCAATTCCAGCTGAACCGGGCCTGACCTATATGGAAATGTTCAAAGCCGCCACCCAGGGTCAGGTCAAGGCCATGTACATCATGGGCGAGAATCCAATGCTTTCTGGGCCGGATTTGGCCCTGGTGCAGCGCGGCTTGGAACGGCTCGATTTCCTGGTCGTGCAGGACATCTTTATGACCGAAACTGGACGCTTTGCCGATATTATTCTTCCGGCAGGCAGCCACGCCGAAAAAGATGGTACTTTCACCAACACCGAACGGCGCATCAACCGGGTACGCAAGGCCGTTGCCTCACCCGGCTTTGCCCGCCCGGATTGGCGCATCCTGACCGATTTGTTGGATCGGCCCGGTATGCGTTCCGGCTACAAGAACCCCGAAGCGATTATGACCGAAATTGCTCAGGTCAACCGCTACTACACTGGCATTACTTATCGCAAGCTAGAACGGGCGCGAATGGTTTACACTTACAAGCCAGGGCTAGTCTACAACCAGATTGCGCCAGTTTCGTTAAGTCGGGCCGGGATGCAATGGCCTACCAAAGCCGAAGCAGCACCGCAGGACGAAACTTATATCTTGTTTGAAGATAGCTTCCCAACCACCAGTGGCAAGGCCAAATTCAAGCGAGTGGCTGTTCCCGCCGCCCGCAAGCAATCTAACGAATTTCCGATTATTCTGTGTGTGGGTCGCACTCTGTCACAAGACCGCAGTGGCGCAATGGCCCGCCGCAATATGGTGCTGGAGTCGCTCGACCTTGAGCCGGAATTGGAGTTAAATTCTGAAGATATGAGCAAATTTGGTTTGCAGGACGGCGATATTGTCAAAATCACTTCGGTCAAGAATTTGCCAGTCGAGGTAAAAGTCAAGACGGGAGAAGCCCAAGCGCCCGGTCATGCCTTCATGCCCTGGATGTTCCGCGAAGCTCCCGCCAATGTGCTGATGCAAGTGCCAGTTGACCCGCGTAGCGGCACGCCGGAACTAAAATACCTGCCCGTCCGCGTCGAGCGAGTCCGTGCCAGCGCGGGCCTGATTGGGGCGGGTGCGGAAGTGGTTAGCAATAGCTGACGCGCTTCTGAATTGATAATCGGCAATAACTCTTTTGTGGGGCGGTGTTCTGGTAAGTCAGGAACATCGCCCCAATTTACAATTTGGGGTATACTCTCAGGTGTTGAGGTTATGGAAGTGGTAACTCGGCACTGAAGGCCGAGCTACATAGCCAAAGCCCACTGAAGGGGCTGGTAAATACGTCAATATTAAAGGAGTTTTAGTCCCTTTAGCGGACTTAGATTATGTAGCTCGGCCTCGGCCCGTAGGGTTGCCTTGTGGGTGAGTGCCGAGCGCATCCACCACAGAGTTATAAATGATGATTAACCCTATAAGGGGGTCTTTCATATGACAACAGCTACTACTGCCCTTGCCCTAAAATCTTTCCGCCTTAAAAATTTCAAAGCCATCCGCGATAGTGGCCCGATTGAATTTACCCCGCTAACCGCCCTCATCGGCAACAACGGCTCTGGCAAAAGCAGCCTGATTGAAGGATTGGAAGCGCTCCACTTAATTGTTACGCAGGGATTGGATAGCGCGATGCAGCAATTGGGCGGGTTTGAACGGGTCTGGCATCAGGGCGTGCCGCACGACCCGGTCCGGCAGCGTGGAACAACCAGCCGCCCTTATTTGAGTAATCCAATCGAATTTAATTTGGCGGGCCAGATTGGTAGTTCCCGCTTTACTACTTCAACGGAAATCGCGGCTGCGCCGGGCGAAAAGCAACCATTCATCAGGCACGAGCAAATAACTGTAAAAAAGCGGTCTAACGATTCTTCCACTATCGTTCGTGATGAGACAGGGAGAATAGTAAATGAAAACCACTTCCAAAATAAAAATCAGAATGGAAATCACAATGGAAGTCAGAATGGAAATCAAAACGGCAAACATGGTTTTCTACAAAATGAATCGGTCATTTCCGACGAGCTAAAAGATTACATTAGTAAATGGCAATTTCTTTCGCTAAATCCGACTAGCCTGGGACAAACGGTGCGGCAAGAAAATATGCAAGGCTCGAACCGGTTGGCAAAGGACGGCGCTAATATTGCCGAATATTTGCTCGGCATCCAGAAAGCTGACCCCCGTGCTTTGGCTGGCATTGTAGAGGCAGTCCACTACGTATTGCCATACGCCAGTGATTTTTATCCGGCCTTCACCGCCGAACCTGAACGCGCCGCCTATCTGGAACTAACCGAAGGGGAGGCTAAATTACCCGGTTGGTTACTTTCGACGGGGACATTACGCATCGTGGCGTTAATGGCAGTTTTGCGTAATCCAAACTCGCCGTCGCTAATTGTAATCGAAGAAATCGAAAATGGCCTCGACCCAAGCACGGTTCACATGATTGTAGAAGAAATCAGGAGTGCCGTTCTATACAATAATATGCAAATAGTCATTACCACTCATTCGCCCTACCTGCTCGATTTATTGCATATATCGCACCTTGTGCTGGTGGAACGATTAGATGGTCAGCCCACTTTTACCCGACCTGCGAAACAAGAAACGCCGGAAACCCTGGATGATTGGTCTAGGAAATTTGGCCCAGGAGAACTTTATACAATGGGTCGCCTGAACAGGCATTCATAGGAATGAAGGTTGGGTTTATTTTCGAGTGTGGCCCAGACGGTGCAGACAGAGTAGTATGTGAACATCTTGCACGCAGACTTCAGCCCAATATTGAGATTTTGAGCGAACCTCTTCGGAATAAGCCGAGATTAATTTCCCGCTGTGGTTTTTCCTCTGCCAATTTGCTGAAGCAAGGTTGTGAGCGCGTATTTATCTTCTGGGATTTGTACCCATCCTGGACAGAAGCCAAACCGTGCCGTAAACAAGACCGCGAGGCTGTTTTGCATTCATTGGAGGAGGCTAGAGTAGACACCCGAAAGGTTCATCTAATCTGCATTGAGGAAGAATTGGAAGATTGGCTTTTGGCAGATGGTCGGGCTATTTCGCAAGTACTTTCGACCCAAGCGCACCCAGTCAAAATTTCGGATAAAAAGAAGCCAGGACAAAGGCGCAACCCCAAAACGCAACTAAACCAGATTTTCCAACAATATCGCGGAAATCGGTTTCGCTACAATGACCTCTTTCACGCCGAAGAAATTGTCAAAGCCCTGCCAGATTTAACCAAAATTACCCGCTATTGCGAAACATTTGAACGCTTCACTAAAAAATTGACAAGCGAGTAATCCGCAACCATTTCATATTCAACTTGTGAAGCTGTAGACCAATGCTTTTTGCTTTGTGCCGCCTACTCGTTTTAAGGAAGTGCCTATAGTAGCAGAGGTAATTTACGTAGGGGCGAATCGCATAAGCCCTTTTGATTTTGCATAGCGTTCAAGGGCGTATGCGATTCGCCCCTACCTATACTGTTTTCGGCACTCCCCGCTTTAAGCAGCCCATGCAACTTGGCTATACTTTGTTAGTCAGCCAACTTGCAAGGGCTAGTCTATTTTATTAACGCAACGCAATCATCGGGTTATTGGAGCGCGGCAGCCGATACCAGATTGAGTTGCAAAACTCCATTTCTTCCGCATCCAGTTTTAGTTCAACACCCGCCAGACTATCGCTAAGGTGGTCGGGACGGCTGGCACCCAGAATAGCCGAAGTGATAGTTGGTTGAGCCAGCACCCAGGCGAGTGCTACCTGGGTCAAAGATTTGTTACGCGCACTAAAGAAAGCTTTTAGCTCTTGCACCGCTTCAAACTGAGCCTCTTGCCAGTAGCGGGCCTGATAAAGCTGTCCGGCCTGGTGCAAGCCAAAGCGTGTGCCTTGCTCTACCGACTGGCCCGGTTCGTAGCGCCCGGTCAAGAACCCGCCCGCCAACGGATTGTAGACAATTACGCCAATCTCCTGTTCGCGGCAAAGCGGCAAAATTTCATTTTCAATCTCGCGGTAGAGAATATTATAGCGAGGCTGGTCACATTCAAAACGGGCCAGGTTATATTTATCGCTCGTCCAGAGCGCCAGCGCCAGTTGCCAGGCCGGATAATTGCTGCACCCGATATAGCGCACTTTGCCCTGATGCACTAAATCATCCAGCGCCCGCAAAGTTTCTTCAATCGGCGTTTCGGGGTCGGGCGCGTGCATCTGGTACAGGTCAATATGGTCGGTTTGCAATCGGCGCAAGCTATCCTCGACGGCTTGCATAATCCAGCGTCGCGATAGACCGCCCTGGTTGGGTCGGCTGCCCATATCCATGCGGCACTTGGTCGCCAGCACAATTTCGTTGCGTAGCCCGCGTGCTTTAATCCAGTTGCCGACAAATTCTTCGGTACGACCCCGCATTTCGGGAGTTGCGCCCAGCGGATAAACATCGGCAGTATCATAAAAATTAATCCCGGCTTCCCAGGCTTGATCCATAATTGCGAACGAAGCTGGCTCATCGCACTGATTGCCAAAAGTCATCGTTCCCAGGCAAATTTCCGATACTTTTAACCCCGTGCGTCCCATTCGTTTGATTTTCATCTCACGCTCCTTTTTATTGGTTTCAAGTTCCAGGTTTCAGGTTTCAAGTTGGTTCAAAGTTCAAAGTTCAAAGTTCAAAGTTCAAAGTTCAAAGTTCAAAGTTCAAAGTTATAAAAATCCGTGTTCATCTGTGTTAATCTGTGGTTCTCTGTGTTCATTTGTGTTCTTTAATTCAAAACTCAAAATTCAAAATTCAAAATTACGGATTACACAGATTGCCGAGAAATTCTAACAGTTCGAGGATTTCGGGCTGGGCAGGAAGTTTTGCTGGTTCAGTGGCGGTGGCATAACGATAGATTGAGCCATAGCGGTCAGCCACAAAAAGCGCCAGTGGCTTTTGTCGGGTCTGTGCCGGGTCGTATTGCGGGTAGACTAGCTGAATATAGCGGGCGTGAACACTGCGCTCCGGGTCAGCCAGCAAAGGGTAAGATAAATTCAGGTTTTCGCTCAACGCCTTAACCTGCCCGGCATCGGCAGCAACGATTACCAGCAGTTGCGCGCCCATCGCCTGATACTCGTTGGCCTCGCTTTGCAATCGCTGTAAAAATTCCACTTCCGTATCATTCAGGAAATAAATTACGACAGGCTTGCGCTGTTTGTAATCCCATAGCTGCACTTTTCTGCCCGCTCCGTCCGGCAAAGTAAAAGGCGGAGCCATGCGTTCTTCATTTCGGTATGGCCCAAACGACTCAAAAGGCATAGCTTTTCCTTATGTAAGGCAATATAAAGAATTAACTTCCGGCGGTGGTTGGGGCGAATCGCATACGCCCGTTTGATTTGGCATAGCGTTCAAGGGCGTATGCGATTCGCCCCTACCACCGGCTCAACTTCGGTGCAACTTGCTGTAGGCCGCAAAATTTCATGCCGCCATAATAAGTTGTAAAGGCAGGTATCGTCAAACCAATTGACGGAGCGCTTGACAAATTATATAATACAATCAGCTAAGTAATTAAGAGTTGTTTGACCCTGGCCTGACTGGGTTCTATAATACGAGAACTAAATTAAAATAAGAGAAAGTGAGATTAGTAAAGAATGACACAAAAAGCGCGCACCCGTTATGCGCCCAGTCCAACCGGCAAACCTCATATTGGAAATATTCGCACCGCGATTTTTAGTTATTTAGAGGCTAAACATACCGACGGCGAATTTCTCCTGCGAATTGAAGATACCGACCGCAAGCGCTATGTGGAGGGTTCGCTGGAAGCAATTGAGGATTCGTTGCGCTGGCTGGGAATAGATTGGGATGAAGGGCCGGGGATTGGCGGGCCTTACGCCCCCTATATGCAGTCGGAGCGCCTCGACCTTTACCGACAATATGCCGAGCAACTGGTAGCCGAAGGCAAAGCCTATTACTCATATGACCGAGAGCGTACTGAAGAAGAGCGCAAAGCCGCCGAACGCAATCCCGAAGTATCGCTGGCCTTTAGTCGGCGGTGGCGCGATGCGAACGAGGAAGAGCGTCAGACTGCCATAGCTGACGGGGTAAAGCCGGTTATCCGATTTAAAGTGCCGCTAGAAGGCACAACTACCGTGCCGGATATAATTGTTAAGCCACCCACTGTGCAAAATAGCACCCTGTCGGATGTGGTGCTGCTCAAATCGGATGACTTCCCGACCTATCACCTGGCGCATCTGGTGGATGACCATTTGATGAATATCACCCATGTTATTCGCGGTCAGGAATGGTTGCCGAGCGCACCGTTGCATGTTTTGATTCATCAGGCGCTGGGCTGGGAGATGCCAATCTATGTCCATCCGCCAGTAATTTTGAATCCACCGGGACAAAAAGGCAAATTGAGCAAACGCGAGAGCGCGGTTTTTGTCGGGCAATATCGTGAACTGGGCTATTTGCCGGAAGCGCTGCTAAATTATCTGGTGCTGCTGGGCTGGAGCTACGATGACAAAACCGAGATTTTCTCGAAGCAGGATTTAATCGAGAAATTTGACCTGCGCCGGATTCAGCCAACCCCGGCTAAATTTTCGCTGGAAAAACTGGAATGGACGAATGGTTATTACATCAACCACGTTTTAACCAGAGAAGATTTTGCGCGGCGCTGTTTGCCTTTTCTGGCAGAAGCGAGCCTGATTACCTCGGAAGAAGCCGAAAATCCCGGCGAACGGCTGAATTATCTAACCCAGGTCTGTGGTCTGATAAAAGATAAGGTCAAGCTTTTGTCGGAAGTACCGGGCGAGATTGATTTTATGTTCAAGTCTGCCGCCGAACTGGATTATCCGGCCCAGGATTTGGTAGGCAAGAACGAAAGCAAGGAAGCCGCCGCGAAAATTCTGGAAGAGTGCGCCGCCTACCTCGAAAAGCTGCCAGACGAGCAATTTAACACGGCTGGCATCGCCGAAGGCTTGAGCCAACTATCGAACGATTTAAATTTGAAGAACCGGGGTTTGCTCTTCTGGCCTGTGCGGGTAGGGCTATGTGGTCGCAAAAACTCGCCCGACGCTGCCGCCATGATTGAAACCTATGGTCGCAAAGCAGCAGTCGAGCATATGCGGGTGGCACAGCAGAAGTTGCTGGCCTAGCCAATTTATTTTTTTATTGCCTATAGTCCTGGCGATTAGAATAGGCTAAAACGAGGTTACTTCATGACCCTAAACGAGACCGTTTCTATTTCCAAACAAGGCCCGGCTCAAGCCTGGTCTCAGGCTATTTTTGAGGTTTTTCAGCAGCAAAATATCTCGCTGGTTTCCTATGTCCCTGATGCTGGTCATCTTCGCTTGATTGAGTTATGTCAA
>JBBQXW010000082.1:0-24452 GCA_038209275.1 Chloroflexia bacterium
ATTGCCCGACTGCCCCACCGCCATTACTTTTGACCACATCAAACTATCAAGCGGATGCCAATCTTCGGGTTTGTGGCGCAAAATCGAAAATTCGAGTGGTAATTTCTTCTGTTTGATAAAAGCGGTAATACCTTCGCTGTAACGCATTAATAGACCGCGTTCTTCGCCGCTCATGGCTTCATAATCTTGTTCGGCGCAACGCCGCAAATCGAACTGGCGCATTACTTTATCGGCGGGCAGGGCCGGTTCACCCAGCATTTCGCTCAAGCGCCCGGCGGCAAGACGGCGCTGAAATTCCATCTGCCAGAAACGGTCTTGCGCCTGCACAAAGCCCTGGGCAAACAGCAAATCTTCCATATTGTCAGCATAAATATGCGGCACGCCCCATTTATCGCGGATTACTTCAACATTAGCTTTTAGTCCAGTTAGTTCAAGTTTGCCATTAATTTTAGAATTAAAGCGGGTGCGTCCTGCTTGCCACGCACCGTAGCCGAGCGCACCCAACGCACCCGCACCGCCTGCCAGCAATAAATTACGTCCGGCCTGTCCGCCGCGCCGCGAAGAAGCGGATGCGCCATTGGAATGACCGTTACGACTATTCGGACGGGAATTTTCTTTTTTATCCGGGTTTTTCCGGCCTGTTTCATTCGCCATAATTACCTCGTTGTTTGAAAACAGTTTCAAGTTCCAGGTTCCAAGTTTCAAGTTTGGAAAGCTAAAACCTGCTTTTTAAATACAAACTTTCTATTTTACACTGACTAAATTTACTCCGGCTAATTTTATTGCCAGACGGCGAACGTCATCGCCCAATTTTTGTTGCTGCGGCACCCAGGTTTGGGTGGCATCTACGGTCAGCCATAATATTAGCGAACTTGCCCGTTGTCCACAAGTCAATTTGTCCTGCCCGGCTGGTAAATCTACCGTGTAATCCTGCACACCGGGTTTCAGGGTCAGGGTTGCCAGAGGTTGCAGGCGTTTCGGGTCTCGGTAGGTCGGCTCGTCGTAGGGGTTGTAGCTCAGATAAACTTTGACTGAAAGCGGCGGCAGGTTCACCGGGCGTGTACCCGCCCCCATCATCAAAGTCAGCTTACCCGCCCCGCCATCGGGCGCAAGGCAGGGAACGCGCAATTGTCCATCTGTTTCCGTCCAGCGATAGAGCAAGCCATCGGGGTCGCGCTCGGCGCTATAAAAGCCGTAGACCAGGGCGGGCCAGTCGCTCTTGCCAATCTGGAGCGTCCAGCCTTCTTTGCTATCCACCCGGCCTGTCCCAAAAGATACGCCGCTTTCCTTGCCGCCGACCACATCGTAAATGCCGTAGGTCAGGGTATTGGTCTGCGGGTTATTCGGTTTCTGGTTGCGAAGTTGCTGAAGCTGATTAAAAACAATCGTCGTTTCGCCAGTTTGCTTCAAAGTGTAGCCAGTCGGCGACATGCGCCCCCCGTTCGGGCCAAGCAACGCCTTGAGGTGGTAGCCCTGTCCTTCCCAGCGCCTTAACAAATCGCCCAACTCGTCATTCTTGACCGCATAAGCCAAATCAAACGAGGGAATACCGAAAGCATAAGTTAAAGGCGTGGCAAGCTTTGCATCCTGGTCGCGTTCTCCTGCAAAAATCAAAATATCCTTCGGGCCAAACTGCCCGGCGAGTTGTCGCACTTGCTCCACTACTCCCGGCGATTGCGCCCCCGGCCCATACTCCCGCATCGAAAACACCGTCCGCCCCGTCCAAATCAGGAAAACCACAATTCCGGCAGCGAAAACCAAACCGAATAATTTTGAGTTTTGAGTTTTGAGTTTTGAGTTTTGAGTTTTGAGTTTTGAGTTTTGAGTTTCTGGTTCAGTTTCGGTAAGTGGGGCGGAAGGTTGAATATTGGGAGCGGCAAATTCAAAAGTAGAAATCTGCAAACCAACATTAGAAGCTTTGAGTTCCGAATTTGAACCTCGGCCCGCAGGGTTGCCCTGTGGATGAAACTTGAAACTTTGAACTTGAAATTTTGAACTTGAAACTTTGAACCTGGAACTTTGAACTTTGAACTTTTCTAAAACGCGGGGCAGGGTTTCAAGACAGGCGTAGGCGGCGAAAATAGAGAAGGCCGGGATGGTGGCGGTGATGTAGCGGCGCATACTGTAGATGTATTGTTCCTGGGTGTAGTTGTAGTCCAGGAAGATGAAGGTAACGCCCAGCGTGAGGGCCAGGAAAAAGCCGGTACGAGCGTTCAAGCGGTTAACAAGGATAGCGGCGAGGCCCAGGAAGGCCAGCAGCATACCGGGCGGCGAGAAGTACCAGCCAAGCCGTAACAAATTGCGCTCCGGGCCTTCAGTGCTGGGCGCACCGATATAGCTTGCGAGACTCCAGTATTTTTCAAAAACATTGCCCTGCCCGTCAGTCGAAACGTCGTAGACCCGAATAAAGTAGCTGTAGAACATGTAGGCCGTGACGATAGCAGCAAGCCCGAATGAGACAATTCGCCAGCGCCGCCTAACCCATGCACTAAAGGCCTGTATTCGCTTCGGTATCGCATCCAGCAAAATAAGAAGAAGAAAACCAATAGCGGCGGCAGGCAGCAAAATATGCAGCGCGTTTCGCAAATCATTAATGACGTTATGATAAACCCCCTCGAAGTAGGCCAGCGAAAACAGCCGAATGTGAATAGTGGTGTGCAAGGCCAGCAAACCAAAAGCTGCCAGCATAAACCATTGTGGCGCACCCCAGCGCCGGGTCAGGCGCATCCAGATGAAATAGGGCAGCAAAGGCCAGACCATAAACGGAAACTGGGCGTGGGCCAGACAAATCAGGCCAAGCGCCAGCCCGACACCAAACCCGCCCAATCGGGCCGCGCCTTCATCGCGTTCAGGCTCAGAAGCAGCAGAAGTTTCGGCGGTTTCGAGCGGAACGGGCCTTACCATCAGGGTAAAGGCATAAATAGCGGTAAAAACCAGAAACTCGCCCAGCACTTCCCACAAAGTTTCGCGACTGAACCAGACCTGCACCGCGTTCAACATCAGAAAAAGGGCCGCAAGCGGAGCAATCCAGCGTTCGCGCCAGGCTGGAAATAATCGCCGCACTGTCAGATAAAGTGCAAAAACCGCCAGCACACCCAGCAAAGGAGTTATCCATAGCCCGCCCCACAACCCAAACAAACTCATGCCGAGCGCCAGCAAAGCCGGATACAAATGGAAAAGCTGCGGAATTACTTCACCTTTAGCCAATCCCTCGGCTTTGTCTTTCACAAAAAAGCCAGGCAAACGCTGTTGGCTGACGAACAAAAAGCGGTCAGGTCGGCCCGGCATACCGAGCAAGAACTGTGGCTGCGTTTTCGACCCGGCAGCGTCCAGCGCAGGCAAGAGCGGGTCTTTAATCAGAATCGCCCCGGTACGCGCAATATTCGCCCCGGTATTGGTATAAACTCCGCTATCCTGCGCCCCCACCACCGTCTCGTGCAAAGCAAAATAGTTCAAAGCCAGCGCACCCAGCAGCAGCGCCACTAGTACAAAACCGTCTAATTTTGAATTTTGAATTTTGAATTTTGAATTTTGAATTGAAATTCTTAATCGTAAATCGTAAATCGTAAATCGTAAATTGGCGCGTTGGAGAAAGAAAATTGGCAGGGAATAGAGCGCGGCCAGGGCAAGTACGGCGGCAAGCGAGAAAAGGCCGAATTCGGCTAGGGTGAAGCTTAACCAGGCATCGAAGCAAAGACTGAGCGCAAGCGTCCAGAAGATTTGCTCGGCCCGGTTGAGGGCGCGGGCAGAAGGCCGATTTTTGGCAAAAGACAGAATTAACAGCAGGGTAGCAAAGCCGGGGGCAAGTAACAAAAACAGGGCCGCAGGCCAGGCCAGCAGAGTAGTGAAGCTTAGATTCGTCTCGGTCGGCAAGCCGCGCAATCCTCCCAGTAAAATAGTTCAACTTTAATTATTACGGTCTTCAAATAAGCATTAGAGCTTTGCTATTATAACATAGGACGGGGACGGTTAGTTGCAGAAGATTAAAATGCAGGAACAAAGATGTATGCATCTGTGCTAATCTGCCCACAAGGAACCCTTCCAGGGCTTGTTCATCTGTGTCCCCTCCTAATTACTTGAATTTTCACACACCCAAACCGCACGCTAGACATTACCCGAATTTGTAGTACAATAGTCCGAAAAGTAAATTCATCAACTATCTCACATCCGTTGAGGTGGCTTTAACCCGACAAGGAGCCAACCTGCATGACAGATGCACTTTTTTCTTTTAACTCAAATGGCGCTAATTCTTTTCCCGAAATTGAGCCAGACAAACCGCATAGGGCCGAAGAAATCGAGCAGGCCGTGGGCGAGGTGATTGAAACCAGCCTGACGAATTATACTGCCCAAACTTATAAACTGGACGACTCGCCCCCCTTTGGTGGATTGGTGCGAGTCTGTGACCGGGGCAGACGTAGCGAGATTTTCGGCGTAGTTCATCATATAGCCACCGGGGGGATTGACCCCGGACGGCGGGCGACGGCACGGGGCAACGGCGAGTTTCCGCTCAACGATGAGCAGATTTACAGCGAAAATCCGCAACTGAGCCGCTTGTTACGAACCGAATTTGGCGTGACCGTGCTGGGTTGCCGCAAGCTCGATAGCGACGGGCAACCGGGTCGCACAACTTATGTCTTCCCCGATTACCCGCCGCCTTTGCACTACAGCGTGGTGCTATGCTCCCCGCAAGCCCTGATTGAGTTCACCAATGAACCGCGCTATTTGCGGACGCTGCTGGAAGCCAGAGACGCACCCACCGAGGAATTGACGGCGGCAGTATTGCGGCGTGGTGCGGAAGCACGCGGAATGCAAGGGCGCGATTGGCTGGTCGAAAGCGGACGCTACCTGGCTCGGCTACTAAAAGAAGATTATGACCGATTGCGACTCATCCTGGAAAAATGCGAAAGCTGAAAGCAATTTTGAGTTTTGAGTTTTGAATTTTGAATTTTAACCGCAGAGGACGCAGAGGGGTTTGAGGAATTAAGTTATGTCAAGTTCGAGCAAAAAGAGGAAGCCGGAGCATTTTCTGGGAGTGGTGACGAGCGGGTCGTTTGCGAAGGGTTTGCAGGCCCGAATACGCACCCGAATGCCGCTAGAGCAGATTCGGATTGGGCAATTTGTGGCGGTGGAGAGCGAGAAGGTGCGCTTCTTCGGCATGATTAACGATGTGATGCTGGGCGCGACCAGTGATGCGGTGCTGCTCGACCCACCCACACCCGATGACGATACGCCCGCCCTGGTGCGCGAAGTACTACAAGGCGTTTACACCTACGGCGATGCCCATATTCAGCCGTCGTTGGCACTGGCGGCAGGTGAAACGAACCACACCCCGGTGCGCTCCGTCCCGGCCCATTTTACGCCAGTTTACATTGCCGAGGAAAGCGATTTTAACGAAGTTTTCGGGGCGGAAGATATTAACGAGCCGGAGGGTACGCACTTTGCCATCGGCAAACCACTCGATATGGAAACCAATATTTGCCTGGATTTGGAACGGTTCGCCGAGCGTTCCAATGGTATTTTCGGCAAGAGCGGCACGGGCAAAAGCGTGCTGACCCGTCTGCTACTCGCGGGCCTGATTCGCGGCAACGTCTGCGCCAATTTGGTGTTTGATATGCACAACGAATACGGCGAGGGTAGCCAGAGCGAAGGGCCGAACCAGTGGATGAAGGGGCTAAAAGCGCTCTTTCCGTCGCGGGTAATGGTCTATTCCTTGCGCGATAGAAAGCCCGGCTCAAACGGCCACGCCCGGCGCGAACAGCGCACTACTCGCAGCGAAGCCGATTTGATAATCGGGCTAAATCAGGTGGAGGTCGAAGACATTTTGATGCTGCGGCACGAACTCGATTTAAGTCCGGCGGCGGCGGATACGGCTTATTTGTTGCAGGAAAAGCTGGGGTCAAACTGGCTGAGTCGCTTTTTGGATATGGATAACGAGGAAGCGGCAGAGTTAAGCGGCGCGCACGAAGGTTCGTTGAAGGCGTTGCACCGCAAGCTGCGGGCTAAAATCGTGAACTTGCCGTTTATGGAGAAACAGGCCGGGTTCAGCCAGATTGACCAAATTGTGAATGCACTTGAGAATGACCGAAACGTGGTCATCGAATTTGGCAGCAGCGACAATTTGTTGAGCTATATTCTGGTGGCGAATATTATCACCCGCCGGATTCACGATATTTACCGCAAAAAATTCGAGCGCTACAACCGCACCAAGAACGCGGCAGACAAGCCCAACCGGGTGATGATTACAATTGAAGAAGCCCACAAATTTTTAACCCCTGAAGTAGCCAACGCCACGATTTTCGGCACAATCGCCCGCGAAATGCGGAAATATAACGTGACGCTGCTAGTAGTAGACCAGCGCCCCAGCAGCATTGACAACGAAGTGCTTTCTCAAATCGGTACGCGGGTGGTCGCCCTGATTAACGACGAGCGCGATATAGACGCGGTATTCACCGGCATCAGTGGCGCGAGTGGTCTAAAGACGGTGCTGGCCTCATTAGATAGTCGCCAACAAGCCCTGGTGCTGGGTCACGCCGCGCCCATGCCAGTAGTAATCCGCACCCGTCCCTTCGATAACGATTTTTACCAGCAAATCACCAAAGGCTTCGGTTCAGTCCCCGCCCTGAATTTCTCCACTCACAGCGATTTTGACGAATGGGAAGACGATCTACGCAAAGAAGAGTCGTTGCAGAAGGACGAAGCCGATTTGTTCAGCTAGGAGAAAATTTGATTGGGCCACGATAGATGGAAGGTTGAGGTAGATAGTAATGTTATCGCCTGATTTGCGAGAAATAATCAAGAAAGCTGGCAATTCCGACCCGGAAGTGCGGGAAGATGCCGTGCTGGATTTGGCTGAATTTGGGCCGGAAGCACTGCCCTATCTTTTGAAATTGCTAAAAGACTCAGATGCAAGTGTGCGTGAGGCTACCGCCGAGGTGCTGGGCGAAGTTGGCGATAGTTCGGTAATAAATAACCTGGTGGAAGCTTTGCAGGATGAAGATTGGGGCGTGCGCTATGAGGCAATCAAGGCGCTCCAAAGTCTGAAAGCCGATAAAGCCCTTCCGCAAATAATTAAGGCGCTGGACGACCCCGAAGATATGGTGCGGTTAGCTGCTACCGATGCTATCCGAGAGTTCGGCGGGTCAGGCGCTTTCGAGGCGCTGGTGAAATCGCTGGGCGATGCCGAAAATAGCGTCACCCGCAGTATCGCCGCCGAAGGTTTAGCCGAGTTAGCCGAAGCGGGCGACAAACGAGCTATCGCCGAATTGGAAAAATTTGCCCAAAGCGAAAATGATAGCGATAAAGCCAATGCTGCCGCTAATCTTTATAATTTGGGGCAAGCGGAACGTTTCGACGAGCTGCTGCAATTGCTAAACTCAAGTGACGAAGCCGCCCGTTTGGTAGTGGCGGAGTGGCTGGGCGAAATAGGCAAGGATGAAGCAATCAGCCCGTTGAGGCAGGCGCTGAAAGATACCGATTTGTGGGTGCGTGGTGCGGCAGCCCGCTCGTTAGGCGAATTGGGCGCAACCGAAGCCCGCGCCGAACTGGAAGATTTAGCCCAAAATGACCCCGATATAGAAACGGTGCGGTTGCTGGCAAGCGAAGCCTTGAAATTACTGGATGAAGCCGAATAAATTTTGGTTTTAGTAGTAGTGAGCGAAAACTTTGGTTAATTTAAGGAGAGGGTAGGATGACAGAAGCGCAGAGCGAATTGAAATCGGCAATTGTCGGCTGGTTCGAGACGATGCAGGAAAGCGTGCGGACGATAGATTATAACCGAGCCAAACCGATATTTAGCCCGGAAGTAGTCGGGTTCGGCACATTTCAAAGCATGGTGGTCGGCTTAGAAACGCTGGCAACAGAGCAATGGGGTAACGTCTGGCCCAAAATTAAAGATTTTACCTTCAAGCTGGAGCAATTGCATTTCGATGGCGAAGGAAAAGTGGCCTGGGCCGCCTGTCCCTGGGATTCGCTCGGTTTCAACGCCGATGGCACAAGCTATTATCGACCTGGTCGGGTAACAGTCGGCTTCCGGCAACAGGAAGATGGTCGTTGGCTGGCGACCCATACCCACTTTTCGCTCTATCCCCGCCCGGCGTAAAAGTTTCGAGTTTCTGGTTTCTGGTTTCTAGTTAGCACCACGGAGACACGGAGACACGGAGAAATTCAGGAGTAAAATAAAAAGGCACTGCTCACGGGGCAGTGCCTTTTTATTTGAAAAATTCTTAGCCGTTGCATTCCAGGTGCATCTGGCGCAATGCTTCCAGACGGGCGGGCGATAAATTTCCGAGAAAATCGTCGGCAACGTAGTGCGTTTGATTGTGAACCGCTGCCGCTACTAAAAAGCCCAGGGTATTGCAATCAAGCGTGGCGAAATCGTAAGGATCAACAAATTCGCCTTTAGCTTGATAGGTTTCTTCCAGAGAACAAAGCTCGTCCAGGTCAGAGCAAGCGGTTATTTCTTCAATAGTGGTCGTAATTTGAACCGTTTCAGCAAACGCAGCAAAAAATGTCTCTAATACTATTTGCAATTGACATGCTTCTTCAAAAGTAAATAATTCATTGATAACTTTCGTTGATAAATTGGCAACTGCCACCTGGTTTTTGCCAGAAATAGCCTGTTCAGCCACCTGATTATTCTGGCTACGCTGGTA
Source organism: Chloroflexia bacterium (assembly GCA_038209275.1). GTDB lineage: Bacteria > Chloroflexota > Chloroflexia > Chloroheliales > Chloroheliaceae > L227-5C. The sequence goes on from JBBQXW010000082.1 coordinate 8,652, forward strand.
AACAAACCAGCTATACTCAAAATCAGTCTGAACTTGCGATACATAATATTTCGATGTTACCCGATAAAGGTTTTGCATTTTTAAGTCTCCTGGTAAATTAGTTTTAGTGTTCAATGATGAGAGTTGCGCTTAACTTCGGATATTACCAAGTCTGGCGCTGGGTACGGCTGACTTTTGCCGTCCAATATTACTTGTGTGGAGAATAATTGCCTAAAGCCAGGTTCGGAGTCAAAATGGAAATTTTCAATATTGAACCCGGCTTTAAGGATTGTCCAGTTGGGAAGCTGGAACGCGGCCCGTAGAGTTGCCCTATTGGTGAAACCTGAAACCTGAAACCTGAAACCTGAAACTTGAAACTTGAAACTATTATTACGGGCCGACGCGGAAGAAACCTTTGGAATCGCGCTTTTCTAGCGTCTCGTCCTTGAGTTGACCGAGCATCTGGTCGGCCTTCAGCATTTCGATTTCTTCAGGGGAAAAATTGAAACCGGCCTCTTTGAGAGCCTGTTCGGGGTTTTCCATAAGTAAACGCTTAAATTCGTCGTCGTTGAGTGCGCGGGCGATTATCGCCTTGATTTCATCCATTGCCATGTACAGAGACCCTCCTTGTGTAAGTTGTTTCCTGATAGCACACCTTGCAATACTCGCCCGGTCAGTCAAGGTGGACAAGCTTATTGTGGTGTTGACGAGCTTTAGTATAAAGACATGGTAGCGTTTTTAATATGATACATGTCACTCAAATCAACGAAAAACCATATAATACAAAAATAATCCTTCCGTTTGCTGTAGGAGAGGGCTGCGCTCCGTAAGCGTCAACTTAAGCTCTTTTCCTTGAGATTGGTACTTCGGTGCGGCCCGCCCTGGAATAAATTCCGGGCTACGTCGTGCAAGTGGTTTGAAACCCACTGGATACGGGGCTGTTGTTAAGTTGTAATCAGTGGATTTTAATCCACTTGAGCAACGTAGCCCGGAATTTATTCCAGGGCGGGCGACCTCGAAGTAATAGTCCAAAAAGGAAAAGCTTAAGTTGACGCGCATGGGGCATAGCCCCACCTACAGCGAATCTCAGTCTATCATCAAGAGCGGCGGCGCAAGAACAAAGGCCAGACCAGGAAACCGAGGGCAAAAAGCCAGCTAACCAGGCTGACAATAAGGCCAAAGGTAAAGGAGAAAGGGGCAAATTCAAAGGTCAGATTGTGTTTGCCGGGTGGGAGATAGACCGCGCTAAAGGCATAATTGGCTTTTTCGAGGGTCAAAGTTTCGCCGGAGTCAAGGCGGGCTTGCCAGCCGGGATAATATGGCTGGTTTAACAGAAGGTAGCCAGGGCTGGCGAGAGTAACCTCAAATTGAAGGCGGTTGGCGCTCTGGTTGAGCAACCGCACTGCTTCACTGTTTTGAAGTCCAGCCGGGCCGTCCAGCTTCTGACCTGATTCGAGATAGGCCAATTCGGTTGGCTTAAAGTCCGGCGCAAGCAAGGTGGATAGAATTTCGGCAGCCGGACGAACTTCGGTACGGTGTAGTAGTATGGCGCGGGGTAATGCTTGCGAATTTTCAAAAACGTTCAGGTTCACACCGGGTCGGCTATCCTGATAAACCGATTTGAACTGCGGCCCGGTCGGGTCTTCCTTGTTCCGGGCGACCACGAAACGAGCGCCGAGCAAATTGTAGGCCGGAACCGCCCGAAAATCCTTTTGTGATGCAGTAACGGCGTTCCAGAAAGTTTCGTAGCGAGAAAGCTGAAGCGGATTGGCAAGGCCGCGAATATCGTTGAGACGGTAAAGCTGGGCGGTGTTAGCCTGCCACGCCTGTGAAACGCTGCCTACGCTGGCATCCAGCCGATATTGACCGAGCGCGTCTTGCTGCCGGATAAACTGGGCCGTGTCGTCGTGGTGAAAGGCGTTGGCAACGTTGCCAACTTGCGGGTTAAATCCGGCGCGGGCCGAAAACAGATCGAAAACTAGCAAAGCCAGCGCCAGAAAAGCCGCTACATCCGGGCTTAAGCGACGATGATAATAAAGGCGCAAGAGAACAGCGCCCAGTCCAAGAACCAGCACCGCCATTACCAGCCCATTGATACCGCGCACCAGCAAATCGTTGATATTGCCGGGAGTAGAAATAAGTTGCGCGTAGAGCAAAGGAAGTGGCAGCAACACCAATGCCAGCGCCGCCAGCGCCAAATTGCGCCAACTCCAGCGCAACACCTGTTCAGCTTCGATTTCAGCCGGACGCGCCCGATAGTCGAGCCAGTTTTGCAAGCCAAAAGCAGCGGCAATCGCAAAGCCAAAGTTGAACCAGACCAGCAAGCGCCCCGCCCCGCGTGTCAGGTTGAGAGCCGGAACAAACTGGTAGAACCAGCCCTGAAAAATAGTAAAGCCCGACAAAGCGAAAATCAGCCCAGCAACTCCGAAAGCCACGAAAAAGACCGGGTAAAAATTGGAACGTCCCGCCGGGCGCAAGAACAGCGAAAGGCCAACCAGCGCAAAGGTGAACAGGCCAATATAACCCAGCACTTCGGTATTGCTCCAATAACCGAAATAAGCTTGCGGGTTAGGGCTAAACAAGTTGGGCAGAAGCAAATCGGCTAAACCGACAGGCCAAACCCCGAACTGGATCGAATCTTCGTAGCTTATGGCGGAGCGTACCGAAAGTTGGCCCAGTTCGTAGAAGGGCAACACCTGCACCAGCGTCACCCCGATTAGCACGATTAGAGCAACGAAGCCACGCAATACTTGCTTTACCCAATAATTTTGAAATAACCACAAAACTTTCGCTTGCCATCTTAAAAGTAGTAGCGATTGAGGCGTATCTGGCAAAGGCAGATTCTGGCGACCACGCCACGCAACGGCTATCCAGAAAATGAGAGCAGCGTAAAAATTGTACAGGAAAAGCTGAAAATGTCCGGCTAACAAACTGATTGCCAGAAATAACCCGGCGGCAACCGCCCAGCGCCAGGGTGCAAAACCACGCGAACGTCGCGCCGCCTGATTGACCGCCAGCAAAACAAGTGGTAGCCAGGTGGCCGATTGCAGCATTGTCAGGTGTCCCAGGTGCGAAACGGCAAAGCCACTGAAGGCGTAGAGCGTTCCGGCCAGCACGCCGGGCCAGCGCCCTAGCCCCATGCTTCGGGCAAAAGCGTAAGTGAAACAAGCCGCCAGCCAGTAATGCACCAAAATCAGCATTTCCACTTTTTCGTAAGTGATGGGATAACCCAGCAGCCAGAAGAACCAGTTGAGCGGGTAGAACAGGCCACTTTGAATATCGGCGGCAAACGGCATCCCGCTAAACAGATGCGGATTCCAGAGTGGAAACTCGCCTGCCCGCAAACTAGCAGCAGCAAAAGCGTGGCTCGGATAAAAGAAAGAAGCCAAATCGCCGCCGCCGTTAGGGACGGTCACGTTGCCCCGAAAAAGCAGTTGCCAGAAAAACCCAGCCACCAGCGCCAGCAACAAACCCAGCGCAGCTACATCGCGGTAATAGCGGCGGTCACGCCCGTCGTGCTGCTCCTGTTTAGCCCAGCGTGTGCGGTAGCGCCAGCGCATGAAGGCATAGGCCAGCCCCAGCGCTACTACTAATGCTATTGCCAGCGCCAGTACCGCCCGGTTTGCCAGCATATAAAAACTTTACCTCTTTCTCTTAATTTGTTTCAGACAGGAGTTCATTATACAGTATCGAAAGAATGAGACAAAATTTCAGACAGGAATTTGAAAATTCACCACGGAGGCGCGGAGACACGAAGAAATTTAGAGATAGTTATATTGAAAATTAAAAAGCACTGCCTATTCGGGCAGTGCTTTTTAATTTTCGATATAGTTATAGACAAAACTCAGTTTCTAAAACCGCCGTTCCTAACCTTGAACCTGAAACTAGAAACTCAAACTAAATTTACGGGCCAACTCGAAAGAAGCCTTTGGAGTCGCGCTTTTCCAGCACTTCGTCCTTGAGCTGACCGAGCATCTGGTCGGTTTTCAAAGTTTCGATTTCGGCGGCGGACAGGTTAAAGCCGCCTTCTTTGACGGCCTGTTCGGGGTTTTCCATGAGTAAACGTTTAAATTCGTCGTCGTTGAGTGCGCGGGCGATTATCGCCTTGATTTCGTCCATTGCCATGTAAGAGACCCTCCTTAACTAACGTGTTACTTTGCAATTTATAGTTTAACCAATCAGAATATTGCAATTCTATTCTATCCCAATTTTAGCCGATTCACAAGAGGTTAACTATGACATGTATCACTCGTTAGGGTAAAATAGGCCAAATGTCAGCAGAATTTTAGCTGCGTCATTTTAAGGAGATTTACATGGATGGTCAACCAATCGAGTCTGAAAAAATCAAGCCAATTTTACCCGACACTCTTTTCAAATTACTTACCCGCCGCGAGGTAGAAGATACGAAACTGCGGCTGGCAGATAGTGAAATTCAGCACGTCACCAGAACCGATTTAGTAATTAAAGTGCCAGAAGGAATTGATACTGCCGGGACAATTTTCGACTTTTGCGCCCCGACTACCGTACTGGAATTCAAGAGCGAGAATGACCCGTTTGGCATCCGTGAATTTACCGCTAACTATACTCGGACGGCCATTCTCTTTCTGCAATCAAAAGAAGAAGACTACAGCCTTTTTCTCAATGCTTATGTAGTAGCGCGTTATCCCAAAGAATTTCTGGACAATGCACCCGCAAATGGTATATTATTTACCGTAGACGAGAAACAACCCTGGTTGCGCCGAGCCATCGTGGGCGGGCAAAGAATTGTTCTGATTGTTTGTCGTGACTTGCCGATTGAAAGACGCTTCTATCGCTGGTTGCTCTTTGCTCCGTCAGACGGCAAAAAATGGAAGGAGTTCGTCCGTAGATTAAAGACCGAAGATGAGGAAGAGTTGTTAGGTTTAGCTAAACAGCTTAGACCACAGGAGTTTAATACCGTGAAATTAGATGCTAAAGAAATCTGGGAGGAAGTCCGTAAAGAAGGCGCTTTAACTCCCGAAGTGGAAGCTCGACTGGCAAGAGAACGAGCAAAAGGAGTAGAAATTCTTCTGAGTGACCTTGAAAATAAAGATTACTATCAGATGAAATTCTCGGTTGATGATATGACCGACGAGCAGTTGAGTTACATGGTTAATACACTGCATCCGTTCAGGTTGGTAGGACTTATGGATTATCTTAAACCCTACCAGATAGAGCGAATAATGCCTTTGATAAAATCTGAGAAGAAGCGTCAATCAATCCAAAATCTTTTGGACGAGCAAGCCAACCCTTCCGCGCAAGCTTAACCCGCTTTTGCGCCTTTCCGTAAAGTAGTGAGAGGGCGTTCAAAAAGAGCTTGGGTTAGCCAGGTGCCGTCGCCATAGGGGTTTGATAAATCAAACCCAGATTCGGCGCAATTCATTGCGGCTCTACCAAAATAAGCTTTACAGGCTGACCTGTTCCAGATGGTGCGTCAATTCTTCAGCTTCGGCTTGCTTGATGATTACTTCGCACGCCTCGAAGGTGATGAGCGCCTGGTTCAGGAGCGAACGCACCTGCCGCATAAAGGGCTGCTCGTTGTGACCATTCTTTTTGATGAGGGCTTGCTCTTTGTGCCACAGCGTATGAGCCAGATAAAGCTTGGTGTAGCTCATTTCTAGGAAGGCTTTGAGCGATTCCAGTTGTGAAAGGCTGGCATTGAAATCACTTTCGGCGCGAACGTAATCATGCCGTTTCAGGGCCAGCCGACCATGCAGACGCAGCAATTGACCGCGCAAAAGCGGGTCGCCTAGTTCATCGGCGTAGGGCTGACTCTCAGCTAATTCTTTTTCGGCTCGTTCAAAGTCGCCCTGTTCCAGTGCAAGTTCAGCCCGGTACAGGTGCGAATAGAAGAGCAGTTCAGGATTATTGACCTCGCGACCTTTTTCTAGTCCAGCATCCAGCGCGGTATTAGCCTCTTCCCAGCTACCGGCAGTCAGATGCGCCCAGCCGAGTTTATTATAAGCTTCCGCCATCAGTTCGGGCGAACCAATGATTGTACCGTATTGCAAGCCCGTCTCAAAGCGAGAGATAGCCTCATCAAGTTGACCCTGTTGTAGCAAAATACCCCCCGAATTGAGTAGCGCCAGGGCAACCCAGGCTGGATTGGAGAAATTTTCCACCACCTGATAACACTTGAGCGCGCCGCTAAGACGACCCTGCCGTTCCAAAATCAGGCCCAGATTGGCGTTGCTGCCCAGCACTACTTCCAAATCGCCCGCTTTTTGGGCGTTTTCGCGGGCCAGCTTCAAAAATTGCTCGGCCCGCACCAGGTCGCCTTTTTTGATACTGATAATACTCAGGCTCAAATAGACCCGCCCCAAAAGGTCGAGTTTGCGGGCCTGCTGATGAAGTTGGGCCGCTTTTTGCAAAAATTCTTCGGCCTCAACTAATTCGCCTTTCTTCTCGTAGACCGAGCCAAGCACATAGTAGGCCCGTCCCTTGTCTATCTGAATACTTCGGTTGCGGGCTTCGTCTTCTTCATCCAGACTAACCAAATCGAGCAGACCCAGGCTATCGTTGTGGGCTTTGATGGCAGCATCATAGCGCCCCTGCTGGTCGTAAACCCAGCCGATTTGGTAGAGCAACTTGGCCCGCAACTGAAGCAACTGGGGACGTTTGGCTAAAGTCAATGAGCCGGTAGCAAATTCGCGACTGGCCTGTTCGTAAGCTTCAATCGCCTTATCAAAAGCACCCAGTTTACTATTGACCTCAATCATCTTGGCCCAGATTTCGATGCGCGCTTCTTGCTCGGTTGCTAAATCGAGGGCGGTGCGGTAACTATCGAGCGCACTATAATATTCGGTTTTCAGGGTCAGAATATCGCCCAGGTTGGAATAATAGCTGACCAGGTTCGCCAGTTCCGCCTCGCTGGGTTGCCGCCGTTCACGTTCGAGTTTGCTTTCCAAACGCAAGCGGGCCTCATCGAAGGCCCGGAAAGCCTCGTCGTTGCGATAAAGATTCTTACGCATGTGACCAGCCATCGTCAGGTAGAGAATAGCCTTGTCATCGTCGGCGCTCTCTTTGAAATGGTAGGCTAGTTCATCCACCACCGTATAGTCCTGCAAACGGTCAGCTTTGTAATGCTCGATAGCCTGTCCAATCTGTTCATGATAAATCCGGCGGCGGGCCGTCAACAAATTGCTGTAGGCTACTTCGCGGGTCAGGGCGTGGCGGAAGCCGTATTCGGGGTCGGGAAACTCGCGCTCGGTATAAATTAAATCTTTGGCCCGCAAGCCAGTGAGAGCCAGTTCTACCCGGTCAAGCTTCTGCGAAAAATCTTCCACCGAAAGCAGAATGCGCTGCTCAAAGCGTGTGCCGATTACCGAAGCAATTTGCAAAACCTGTTTGTTATAGCCGACCAGTTTATCCACGCGGGCAAACAAAACTTCCTGCAAAGTTTCCGGCAGCTTGAAATCGCTCAAGTCATCCTCAACTCGCCAGGTTTCGCGGGGTTGATTATCGGTGGGCTGTTCCAGTTCGGTAAGCTCTTCAATAACAGGCAGGATTTTTCGGGCATCCAAAAGCGATTTCAAAATTTCTTCAATGAAAAAGGCGTTGCCGTTGGCACGCTCGATAATCGCCCGCAATGGTTCGGGCAAGGGTGCATCAATCGCCATGCGGGGACGGTCAAAGGCGGGTTGCACAGTTTCCGCACCTTCTTTACTTTCGCGTTCGCGCTCAAACCAGGTATTAAGGAATTGACGGGCCACCGCTTCGACCTGCACAGGCGGTAATCGGTGGAGTTGGACGGCGTTAAAGCGATCGGTAGAACCTGCCGGAATTGACCAATCGCGGCTAAATTCGGGGCGATGCAACAGCATTATCATGGCGGAATAGTGACGACCATCTTCGTTACGGCCCAGCACTTTCCGCACAATGCGGTCAATCACTAATAAGCTATCGTTGTCAGCCCAGTGCAAATCGTCCAGCACCAGCACCATCGGGCGAATTTCCGAGCGTTTGAGCAAAAAGTCCGAAAGAGCATCAATTAGCAAGGTGCTGCGCTGCTGCGGCTCAAGGTTATCTACCGCCGGGTTGGGCAATTTCAAGCCCATCACCCGGCCCAATAGCGCCGCATACAGCCCATATTCCGGCCCTTCTTCGGGATTGCTTTCGCCCAGCAAAAGCGAAACAGTCGAAAGCAGTTGTCGCCGAATTGTTTCCTCGTTGTCGTTGTCGTTAATTTTGCAAAGCTTGAAAAGCACATTACGCAGTAAGCTAAAATATTGGCCCGAAGCATAAGAAAAAGCCGTGCCAATAATGTAATCCACATCCGGCATTTTGGCACTCAAGCGCTTTTTGAATTCGCGTAAAAGGCTCGATTTACCCACACCCGCCTCGCCGATAACCGACAAAACCTGGCTACGTCCACCAACCACTTCTTGCAACTTGTCCCATAGCGTTTCGAGTTCGCTATCGCGGCCCAGCACTGGAATATCGAAGCCCGCCAACCCGCGCCGGTTTTGGCGTTGCATTTTCGGGCCACGCACTTCGTAGCAATGGACTGGTTCGCGTTTGCCCCGAATTTGCTTGAAATCCAGGTCTACAAAGTCAAAGGCGTGCTTACTCAGCTTGTAAGTTTCTTCGCTGACCAAAATATGACCAACGCGGGCTTCGTGTTCCAGGCGGCTTGCCAGATTTACCGGGTCGCCCATCACGGTGTAGGTGCGATAGCTAACGCCATCCACCACCCCGCCGACTTCACCCGCCAATACCATGCCGGTATTGAGGCCAATTCGCATTTCAAGCTCGACCCCAAAGCGCTGCTGAAGTTCGGCGCTAAATTTAGCCAGTTCTTCCTGCATCCCGATAGCCGCCCGCACTGCCCGTTCCGGGTCATCTTCATGGGCGATGGGCGCACCAAAGCGGGCCATAATATTATCGCCCGCGTACTTGTCTATGCTCCCGCCCATTTCCACGATACGCCGGGTCAGGCGGGTGAAACAGTCGTTCATTATTTCGGTAACTTGCTCCGGGTCGTTCAGCTTTTCGGACATCGCGGTGTAACCATGCACATCGGCAAAGAGGATGGTACACAGGCGCGGGTCGGAAGCATAGCGCTCCCGGCGCGTACCGCAGGTACGGCAAAATTGGGTATGTTCTGGCAAATCCTCTTCGTGGTCGAGGTGGTGTCCGCAGTTACCGCAATAATATGACCCGTCAGGGTTTTCGGCCCGGCAAAGTGGGTTGCTGCAAGTAATCATGATTGAAGGTGTCTCATGTTTCTAGCGCTATCCCGTGTCCCGTTTGGCGCTCTTGGCGAGGGATTGCCGCTTGTCCGTGACAAGCGGCAATCCCTCGCTTGTAATTCCTTGATTTTGTTAGCTCTACTATACTTTAACGCCAGGATTTTTTTCTTTAGCATCTGAAATTTTTGCAAAAATTTCAGATGCTAAAGAATTATTGCTCCATCAGGCGCTTGCGCTTGGCGATTAAATTGCGCCGCCGCTCATCGCGCATACGTGGATTAAGCACCATCAAAGTTATCTTAATCCGATTGACTAATTCCTGGGGATAGAAAGGCTTGGTAATGTATTCAACTGCCCCTTCTTCCAGGCCATGAATATAATCCTCATCCGCCGCTTTTGCAGTGAGCATTATCACAGGGATACCGGCAGTCTCAGGGTCTTCTTCAATATGGCGCAATACTCCCCAGCCGTCCATTTCTGGCATCATCACATCCAGTATCACCAGTTCGGGTTTCTCGGCTCGAATTTTCTCCAGACCTTGTTTGCCGTCGCTGGCTGAAATTACCTCAAAACCGTCGCCTTCCAGATTGGCCTCAACGATTTCGATAATGCCCGGCTCGTCGTCAATGACTAGCACTTTGCGGCTACCTTCGCCGTTGCCATTTTCCATTTCTGTTCCTGTATCCGCCATATTCCCTTTTCCTCCCTGTGAGTAGCTTAAATGCAATATGCTGCACTACTATTTATTTTAACTCATTTTAGAGCTTTTTAACAACCGAATTATAAGATATTTGGGCTAACTTTCACAAAATCAGGCCAGCTAATAATTTCCTGGTCTATCCAGATTTCTTTTTAGCTAGAAGATTTTATTCAGGAAATTTTGCCGTCCAATCCGCTAAGGTGGCGCTGGTAGCAAGTGCCATTAGCAGAGCCATCAATTGAGCAGCATCGTAGCGGCCCAGCGTTGTTTCCAAATCCGCAGGTAATTGCGGGCCAAAGCGGATTTGAGCCTGTAGGAACACGGCTTTCCGTAACCCTTCTGCTTCGCCTTCAGCCCGACCCTGCTCCAAACCTTCGGCTCGGCTTTCGGCCCGCCACTTTTGAGCTTCTTGCCCAACCATTGCTTCGGTACTTAATTTTTTGGCGAATAAATCGGAAACGGCGCGTTGCCAGCCGGGTAGAATTTCAGGGCAGGTAATAGTATCGCCTTCCTGAAATAACTGCGCCTGGGCTGGATTTTCAGCTTTCCAAACCCATAGCTTGTGCTGTTTTGGATCTATATCCCAAACTACTAGCGTGCCATTCTCAAAATACTTTTGCCGCTTCTTTCGTTCGTCCTTGCGAGTGTTGGAAGGCGAACGTAATTCTACCACCAGTTCTGGCCCACCAATTAAGACCTGGCGTTCGTTCGGCCCGGTGATTTTCAAGCCCTGATTAGCCCGTTCTTCGGAGACCACGCAGACATCGGGTTTAATAACATCGCCATTCGCCATTTCACATTCTACCTGGTCGGGATAAGCCTGTCCGAAACCGACGGCGCGGGCAGCCAGGTCTAAAATTACCTGAATAATATCGGCAATGCGGCGTTCTTCAAAATCGGTCAAGGCTTGCCAGACCAGCCAACCATTGTAAAGTTCAATTGGCTCCTCCTGTAATAGCGTATCGGCGTTTTCTAACGTATATATCCCGTGAGGTTTTTGGTAGGCTTCCGAGATAGTGCGAGGCCAATGAATCCCGGCGTTTTCGTACTGGACTATTTTCGCTTCTTCATCTTGCGTTTCCAGTTGTTCGGCACTTGTTACGCTCATACCTGTCTCTCGTCTGTTGCGTTAAAAATCAACCACTGCCTTGATTATAGCATATTGGTCGTAATTTCTTATTCCTGCTCCACCCGCCAGAAGGGGAGCGTAAAGATAAAGGTGCTGCCCTCGCCCGCCTTGCTTTCGGCCCAGATGTCGCCGCCATAGCTGGTGATAATACTTTTGCAGATGTACAAACCGAGGCCAGTTCCCTGTGTTTTGCGGGTGAGACCAGTTTCGGCCCGGTAGAATTTGTCGAAAACGCGGTTGAGATGTTCCGGCCCGATGCCGCTCCCCTGGTCGCTGACGCGCACTTCAATGCGGTCATCCTTTTTGTCCTCGCTCTGCCCCTCGCGCCGGGCAACCGCAATCGTAATATTACCGCCGTTGGGCGAATATTTGATAGCGTTCGAGACCAGATTAATCATAACCTGTTCAAACTGGTCGCGGTTGCAACGGGCGCGCAGTTCATCTTCGGGCAAGTTCATTTTTAGCTCATGGTTGCCCAGTTGCCCCTGAAAACTACTGATGGCGTGCTGAATCGCCTCTTTAATCTGGACAGGCTGCGGCGTAATCTTGAAGCGGCCCGATTCAATCCGGCTGACACTGAGCAGATTATCTATCAGGTTAATCAGGCGGTTAGAGGCATCATCAATGCCGGTCATAAAGCGCTGCTGTTTTTCGGGCGACAATTTTAGTTCAGGTCGCAACAAGGTCGAGCTATAACCTTTGATAAGGGCAAGCGGCGTGCGAATCTCGTGACTGGCGATGCTGACAAATTCGTCTTTAACTTTGTCTAGTTCCTGCAATTCTTCGTAAGCGACTTGAGCCTGAGTGTAAAGCCGGGCGTTTTCGATGGCAAGCGCGGCCTGATTCGCAAAGGTCAATATCAAATTGATTTCGTGCGGTGAAAAATCGCGGGATATGTAGTCCATGCCATAAAGCACCCCAACGGCGGTCTCGGCGGTCTTGAGCGGCACAGCCAGCAACGAACTGACCCCAAACGAAGCAGCATTGGTAAAGCGCGCATCGTCGGCAACGTTTACTATAATAAGCGGACGACCTTCGGCGGCAATTTCTTCGCTCAGTTCCTGGAAGAAATAGGAGTTGAGCCATTCCAAAATAGCCGGGGTACAGCCGTTGTGTCCATAGTCGGGATGCACTTTGGGGCATTTGCCGTCTTCGTCGTTGAGCGCCACTGCGCCCGCCGAAAGTTCAGCCATTTCGCACAGCGCCTGCGCCGCCGCGTTCATTACCTGCGACATGTTCAGGCTTTCGCCCATCCGCGCCGCCAAATCGTTCAGCTTGACTAACTGGTAATTGTGAAAGCGCAGCATTTCTTCGCGGTGACGGATAATAACGTCACGGGCGTTCATGTAGGCTTCGGCAACGGCAGCGACCTGAATATCCATCGCTTCGTTGATGCGCTTCTCCATCTGCAAAACGTTGACCGGGAAAGCCACCCACAAGCGGTGCGAAAGCATCCGCCCCACCGAATCGAGAACGGCACTGCGAAAGACCGCCAGCGAAAGCAAAATATCCTTGAGCAAAAAGCCCTGGCGCAACCGTTCGCCCGCCATTTCGCGGGCCATGCGAGTCACTTCGTCCAGCAAGGTGTCCTGTTCTTCGCGGCTGGCAGCTTCCAGTGCCTGTATAATTAGTTGAAGGCTCTGTTCGTGATAGAGTACCGGGTTACGCAATTTTTCGAGTTCGGCAAACGACGGCGACTCTTGTTTAATCGCTTCCCACCATTCGTTGAGAATTCGGTTAGAATCGCGCTTGAGGTAGCGGGCGACACTCCGAAAAGAAGGCAGTATATTACTATCTTTAGCCTTGTCCTTATTCTGTCCGGCAACTGAAAATTGCATGGGCGGCACTCCATCAGCATAATTATTAACCGCAGAGGACGCAGAGGAACACAGAGTTAATTTTATTTGCTCTGGTCGCCATCTGAATTATTCAAACGGTTTGATTGAGCCTATTACTATAGCACGCTGTCTAAATATGGGCCAGGATTTAAAGTAGGGGCGAATCGCATACGCCCTTTTGACCTGACGCAAAGCCACAGGGCGTATGCGATTCGCCCCTACCACCAGCTCAATTTTAGTGCAATTTGCTGTAAAGATGAAGGTAAAAGCGCAAAGTTATCCATTGTGTTACAGCCCGCCGATTATAGCACAGCTTTGAGTTTGACAACAAGAGCAACGCCTGTGTAACATAAGAGGAGAATTTTGAGTTTTGAATTTTGAATTTTGAGTTAGAAGATGAAAATTCGAGAGTTACCGATATAAAGAAGTAATCTAACTGAGGAACTTATGGCGAACTATGTAGAATTGATGGTAGCTTGTGAATTTAAACCTGACTTGCCTTACTATGTGGTAGATTTGTTAAAGTAACCTGACAAGAAGTCACGATTATAGTTTTTATATATGGGATTATAAAGACGAAGTTGTTGATGAGCTAGAAGAATACGGCTATTACTTTTTCGATGTAGAAACAGGTTGTTATCAAGAATGGCGAGATGTTTTCCAATTACCAAATAACGTTTCTTTTCTCAAATACTTTCCTGGTAGAGGAATATCTTCATTTGAGCTAGATGAAAATAGTAAATATTATACATTAACAGTGCGCTGTGAAGTCGCTTCTCGTCAATGGTTCATTCAGCGGCATTTTCACCTGCTGGAGTTGTTAGCGCATTATATAGATACGGAAAAAACACAGCTCTTTATAGGCTATTTGCGAAGTAGTCAGAACGTTGAACAAGGTTTATCACAACCGATCTTAATTTATTTTCAAGACAAGGAAGTTTATTTTTCTAAAGCTGAGGGCTCTGTCGTAAAAGTAGATATTAATAACGTCTCGAAATTTCTTTAAGGTTAGTGCTAATGGTCGCCTGCGAGTAAATTCGCAGGCTAAAAGGCTCAAGCCGACTGAACTCGGCTGAAAAATCACCTGTATAAAGGGAATTTTCAGTGAGCTTCAGCTTACTTTAGCAACTTAGCCTGGGCCTTTAGCCCCAGGTGGACTGCCCTGGCCTACCAACTTCAAGCTTCACCAATAAAATAATGCGCTCTGAAAACTGAAAACTGACGACTGAAAACTAAAAGGAAAAATATGCCAATAATAACCTACAAAGGAAAAACGCCGAAGATTGGGAAGAACGTATTTATTGCGCCAGGAGCAATGATTATCGGGGATGTGACGCTGGGCGATAATTCGAGCGTCTGGTACAACGCCGTGCTGCGGGGCGATGTGTCGCCGATTATCGTGGGCAAGGGCGCGAACGTGCAGGACAACGCCACCCTGCACGTCAACCGCAACGCGCCCACTATCCTGGACGATTTTGTAACAGTCGGACACGCCGCGATTGTTCACGGAGCGCATATCAAAGAAGGCACGTTGGTCGGCATACAGGCGGTGGTGCTAAGTGGTGCGATAGTCGGGGCTGGCTCGATTATCGGCTCGTGTGCGCTCGTGCCGGAAGGCAAAGAGATTCCGCCATTGTCACTGGTGATGGGCGTGCCAGGGCAGGTAGTACGAACCTTACCCGAAGGCCAATCCCGCAAAAACGCCGAAAATTATATGAACCACGCCGCCAGCTACCTCGCCGAAGGACTCGGCGAAGACACAGACGAATTCAATTTTGAATTTTGAGTTTTGAATTTTGAATTAAAGACGAAACACAGATGAACGCAGAGAACCACCACCCTACGGGCGTGAACACAGATTTTTTGTAACTCTATAAAATTCTCCGTGTCTCTGTGTCTCCGTGGTGAAATTTTTGAACTTTGAACTTTGAACTTTGAACTTTGAACTAACCGAAAACCAGGAACTTTAGCGATGATGAGATTGAAAGATTTGGGCGATTTTGTCGGAGATGCGGGGCCGAGGCTGGGGCTGGCGCAGGAAGGTTGGGGACGAATCGCCGCTTTTCTGGCGACGGGCGGAATAATAGCGCAGCTTGGGCAGAGGCTAGGAAAGCAAGCAAAGAATGGGTTGGGACGAACGGCGGGTGCAGCACTCGATTTGGGCGGGCGGACGCTTCTAGGATTTGGATTGTTCACGACGTTTTTGTACCGTGACCCGGAGCGCGACCCGGTGGGAACCGACCCGAATTTTGTCTATGCCCCTGCCGATGGCAAAATTGTTGGACTGGAACACAATATAACCGAGCCGAGGTTTATCAGTGGCCCGGCCCACCGCATTACTATCGCCAGCAATTTGCTAAATGTCCATATTCAACGCGCCCCGGTGTCGGGACAGGTGCGCTACGTTTATTACGAAAGCGGTGAAGGTAAAGACCCGACGCACTATGTGGGCATTACTTCGACGGGTGAAGAAGGGGAACGGCGGGTGCTGCTGGCGCAACAGCTTAACCCAGCCAGTAAATTTCGGCTACCGCCTAGATTGGCGGAAAGTTCACCGGGTAAGCTAAGAATAGCGGCGGGTGATAACATTCAGTTATCGGAAAAAATTGGGCTGGCGGGCTTTGGACAACCAACGCTGGTATCGCTCTATCTTCCGGCTATTCCGTCACTCGATATACTGTGTAGCAATGAGCAGCATACCCAGGCCGGTATGACCGTACTGGCTCGCTTTAAGCCGATTTAAAGAATCCTTGACGTTACAAGAAGTAGGGATTATAATTTGGGCGCACCAGAAAAATGTGCGCCCGTAGCTCAGTGGATAGAGCAAGCGGCTTCTACCCGCTTTGTCGGGGGTTCGAGTCCCTCCGGGCGTGTATAGAGAGAAAAGCCATTCCTTAACGGAATGGCTTTTTATTTTAATCATTTTTGATTAACCATTTAGTAAAT